>DASUZB010000253.1:0-9298 GCA_036377075.1 Actinomycetes bacterium
GCCCGCCCTTGGCCGGCGTCGCCCGCTTCGACAGCGGTGACGTCGTGCCCTCGCTGGTATTCCTGGCGTTCGTGGCGATGGGGGCGCTGATCGTCACCCGCCGACCCGGCAACCGCATCGGCTGGCTGTTCTGCGCGATCGGCCTGCCGGTGCTGCTCGGTGGCTTCGCGACCCAGTACGCGGTCACTGCCCTGCTCGCCCGCCGGCCTGCGCTGCCGGCCGGGCCGGCAATGGCGTGGCTGGCGGGCTGGGCCTCGGTCGTCGGCGTGAGCCTGTTCTTCTACCTTCTGGTGCTGTTTCCCGACGGCCACCTACCAAGCCGCCGCTGGCGAGGCGTCGCGTGGCTGTACGGCGGCGCGCTCGCGGTCGGGCTCGCCACCGCGGCGCTCCAGCCGGGCACCACCTCCGGCCCCGCGGGCCTGGCGGGGCCGGCCTCGGCGCTGGTCGACGAACTGGTGTACGTTTCCATGCCCGGAAGCTATCCCGCCAGCCGGGCCGCGCCCAGCCCACCCCGCCACTTTGTGGACAACCACGTGGCTAGCGCGCGCCCATGATCCAGGGCGCGCGATCCTGGAGGGTGCCGCAGTTCCAGGCGATGGCCACCTGCGTCCCGGTGGGCGGCCGCACGGTCCTGACGACGGTACCGGTCGAGGTCTTGACCTGCTGGACCACCCGGTAGGGGGCGACGAAGGTGCCGATGGTCCCGTCCTTGCTACGCAGGTCGATGCGCCCGTCCTTGGCCTCGGCGAGCAGGTACGGCCGCAGGTCGACGTCGGTGAGGTCGGCGGGGTAGGCCTGACCGGCCGCCCACGGCCCCCTGGGTCCGGCGTATCCGGGCTGGAACGACGGCGGCAACGGGATGAGCTGCCAGCCGACCTGCTTGAAGCGTCGTGGCGGGGCCAGGGTCACCGAGAACTCCCTGACCTTGCCGGTCTTGGCCTCCTCACACGAGTCGACCCCGCCGTGCACCTCGCGCGGCAGCCCGATCGGCGGGTCCTGCACGACGACCGCGAATTCCCCCGGCTTGACGCGCGGCGGCGCCAGCGGCCGCACCTGCGGCCTGGGCTGTGCCGTGGTCGAGGACGGACGGATCGACCCGGTCCGCGGGTCACCGCCAAGCAGCCCGGCTACCAGGCCGGCCACCACGAGGCTCAGCAGCGTGGCGCCGGCGATGCGCCGCTGCCGGTGGCGCCGGCCCCGCCGGTGGACGGCGTCAGGCGGGGGGACTGGCGGGTCCCCGGTCAGCTCGGTCGCCAGCCGCTCCAGGCGCTCCTGCAGGTCATCGATCATCGTGCAGCACCTCCAGCTCGTCGGCGGTCAGGCGGCGGGCAAGGGCGGCCCGGCCGCGGGCGAGCCTGGCCTTGACGGTCCCGACCGGCACGCCGAGCTGCTCGGCGACCTCCTGGACCGACAGGCCGACCAGGTGGTAGAGCACCACGGCCTGCCGCTGGCCGAGCGACAGCGCCCGCAGCGCCTTGGCCAGGTCGAGCGAGTCGGGCGACAGCTCCACTGGCGGCGGCAAGCGCAGCCGCAGCAGCGCCGCTGCCCGCCGCCTTGCGCGCCTGGCTGCGTCGGCGGCCAGGTGCAGTGCCACCCGCCGCACCCATGCCTCGGGACGGTCGTAGTCGCGCAGGTGCTTCCAGCGGACCGCGGCGCGGGCGTACGCCTCTTGGAGAAGGTCCTCGGCATCACCCGCGTCCCCGGTCACCAGGACGAGTTGCTTGAGCAGCCGGAGGTAGGTGGCGGCGTAGAACTCCTCGAAGCTGCCCTCGGTCATGGCCTCGTCCCGATCGGCGGCGTCGCCCACATGGAACACGACGGTCCACGCGGCCCGGTTGCCTGGTTGGCCAAGAAGTCCTCATGACCGGCGCTGTGGCAAGTCCGCACCGCCAGCCATCAGCGGCCAGCTTTCGATCTCCTTACCGGCGGCGTGCCTGGGCCACCATGGCGGCGGTTTCGTGCCATCTTGGTGGCGGCCCAGGTGGTCGTGTGGGAGGAAGGCTGTGGCCGGAGAGTGCGTGCTGGTGGTCGACGACGAGCCGACCGTCAGGGACGTGGTGCGCCGCTACCTGGAGCGCGACGGCTTCCGGGTGCGGCTCGCCGGCGACGGTCCGGAGGCGCTGACCTCGTTCCAGCACGACCAGCCCGACCTGATCGTGCTGGACATCATGCTGCCCGGCATGAACGGCCTGGAGGTGTGCAGGCAGGTGCGGGCGGCCGGCTCCACCCCGATCATCCTGCTCTCGGCGCGCGGGCACGAGACCGACCGGGTGGTCGGCCTCGAGCTCGGCGCCGACGACTACGTGGTCAAGCCGTTCAGCGCGCGAGAGCTGGTGGCGCGGGTCAAGAGCGTGCTGCGGCGCACCATGGGCACCCAGGCGGCGCCCGGCCTGCTGCGCGCCGGCGACCTCACCATCGACCCAGGCAGCCGCGAGGTGCGCGTCGCCGGTGCGCCGGTGGGGCTCACCGTGCGCGAGTTCGACCTGCTCTACTTCCTGGCCAGGCACCCGCGCCAGGTGTTCACCCGTAGCCAGCTGCTGCAGCAGGTCTGGGAGTACACCTGGTTCGGCGACACCTCGACGGTCACCGTCCACATGCGCCGCCTGCGCGAGAAGGTGGAGGAGGACCCGTCCAGCCCGGTCCGCCTGCAGACGGTCTACGGCGTCGGCTACCGCTTCGTCCCGGCCGAGCCGGCGGGGGACTCCGACGCCCGCGCCGAGGCCCTGCCACGGTGAGCCGGAGCAGGCGGCGCGGCCTTCCCCGGCCGGCCGTGCCGTCGCTGGTGGCGCTGCTGGTGGGGCTGGTCGTCGGCGCGGCGGTGGCCCGCTGGGTGGGCATGCCGCTGGGCGAGCTCGGCGCCATGTTCGCGATGGCGGCGCTCGGCATCGGCATCGTGGTCGCGCTCGGCATGCTGCTCGACCACCAGCTGCGCCGCCGCGGCAGCGCCGTGGCCAAGCAGGCGGCCCTCGGCGGGGCGGCGACCGCGACGGCCGCGCTCGCCGGGGTGGCGGCGGCCACCCTGCTGATGATGCCGACCTCCCACGAGCTCGCCAGCGTGCTCGCCCTGCTGCCGCTGTGCGCCGGCGCGGGGGTCGCCTACGGCGTGGCGAGCGCGCGCCGCACCTCCGCCGACCTGGAGGCGCTCGCGGCCACGGCACGGCGCCTCGAGGCCGGCGACCTGACCGTGCGCGCGACCGCCGGTAGCTCGGCCGAGGTCGCCGAGGTGGCCGAGGCCCTCTCGGCTGCGGCCGCCCGCCTCGGCGAGGCCTTCGAACGTGAGCGGGCGATGGAGGCGAGCCGCCGTGACCTGGTCGCCTGGGCCTCCCACGACCTGCGCACGCCGCTTGCCAGCCTGCGGGCGACCGCCGAGGCGATCGCCGACGACCTGGTGGAGGACCCCGCCGGGCGGCGCCGCTACCTCGACAGCCTGCTCGTCCAGGTCGACCGGCTCGCCAACCTGGTCGACGACCTGTTCGAGCTGTCGCAGATCGAGGCCGGCGCGCTGGTGCTCAACTTCGAGCCGACCCACCTGCCCAGCCTGGTCGCCGAGGTGCTCGAGGTGTTCGAGCCGGACGCCGCCGCCCGCGGCGTGCGGCTCGACGCGGACCTGCCCGGCAGCTTCCCGCTGGTCCCCGCGGGCCGCGACCAGATGGGCCGGGTGCTCGCCAACCTGGTCGCCAACGGTGTGCGGCACACCCCGCCGGGCGGGTCGGTGCTGGTCACGGTGGAGTCGCGCGCCGACGCGGCGGCGGTGCGGGTACGCGACGGCTGCGGTGGCATCCCCGCCGAGGACCTGTCGCGGGTGTTCGAGCGGCTCTGGCGCGGCGACCCGGCGCGCTCGACCACCGGCGCCGGCCTCGGCCTGGCGATCGCCCGCGGGCTGGTCGAGGCGCACCGCGGCCGCATCGAGGTGCGCAACGTGACCGGCGGCTGCGAGTTCACCGTCGCGCTGCCGCGCAGCGCCGGCGCGCTGCCGCCCGACGGGGCGGGCGCGCCGGCCACCCGGCCGCGGATCCGCCCGGGCGGCGCCGGCTGAGGCGGCCGCTCAGCGCTGCAGGTTCTCGAACACCCCGGCGGCGCCCATGCCGCCGCCGACGCACATCGTCACCATGCCGTAGCGCGACCCGCGCCGCGCCATCTCGGCCATCAGCTGGACGGTCAGCTTGCTGCCGGTGGCGCCCATGGGGTGGCCGAGGGCGATCGCGCCGCCGTTGACGTTCACCTTGTCCAGGTCGAGGCCGACCTCGCGGATCACGGCGAGGCTCTGCGCGGCGAACGCCTCGTTCAGCTCGACGAGGTCGATGTCGTCGAGCTGCAGGCCGGTGAGCTTCAACACCTTCGGGATGGCGACCACCGGGCCGATGCCCATCACGTCGGGGCCGACCCCGGCGACCGCGAAGCCGACGAAGCGGGCCAGCGGGGTGAGGCCGAGCTGCTCGGCGCGGCCCCGCTCCATCACCACCACGGCGGCGGCGCCGTCGCTGCGCTGCGAGCTGTTGCCGGCGGTGACCGTGCCGCCCCGCATGAAGGCGGGCTTGAGCTTGGCCAGCTTCTCCGCCGAGGTGTCCCGGCGCGGGCCCTCGTCGCGCGCGAAGCTGGTGTCGCTGTGGCGCGGCCTGCCGTCGTCGTCGACCCAGTCGACGCTGACCTCCAGCGGCACGATCTCCGGGTCGAAGCGGCCCGAGTCGACCGCCTCGGCGGCGCGCGTGTGCGAGCGCAGGGCGAACTCGTCCTGGTCCTCGCGCGTGACCTTCCAGCGCTCCGCCACCTGCTCGGCGGTCAGGCCCATGGCCATGTAGTACTCGGGGTGGTTGCGGACGATCGCCGGGTTGGGCGAGAAGTTGGCCGGCGGCGTCGGGGTGGACGTCATGTGCTCGGTGCCGCCGGCGACGATCGTGGTGGCGAACCCGCTCATGATCCGCTCGGAGGCGCTGGCGATCGTCTGCAGCCCGGACGAGCAGAAGCGGTTCACCGTCTGGGCGGGGACGCCCTCGGACAGGCCGGCCCGCAGGGCCGACAGCCTGGCCACGTTCATGCCCTGGCTGCCCTCGGGGATGGCGCAACCGAGGATCACGTCCTCGACCTCCGCCGGGTCGAGCCCGGGCGCCCGCTTCAGCGCCTCGGTGATCGCCGCGGCGGCCATGTCGTCGGGCCTCGCGGTCCGCAGGGCACCCCGAGGCGCCCTGCCCACCGCGGTGCGCGCGCCGGCGACCAGCACTGCTTCCTTCATCGTGCTTCTCCTTAATTCCGCAGCGGCTTGCGCGTGGTGAGCATCGCCTGGATCCGTTCCATCGTCTTCTCCGTGCGCAGCAGCGCGACGAAGGCCTCGCGCTCCAGCTCCAGGAAATGGTCCTCGCCGACCCACTGGGGCGCCGACAGCTCGCCGCCGCACAGCACCCAGGCCAGCTTCCTGCCGATCACGCCGTCGTGCTCGCTCGCGTAGCCGCCCCACTGCATCGTCTGCACGCCCATCTCCAGCGCGGCCAGGGTGGGCTTGCCGGCGGCGAACACCGAGGCCTCACGCGCCGGCGGCCGGTAGCCGGGCGCCAGTTCCAGCACCTCCCACTTGGCCTCGGCCAGCAGGTGGTCGGCGTTGAGCACGATGCGGTCGTCCTCGGCCAGGTAGCCGAGCTCGCGCGACTCGACCGCGCTCGTCCCGACCTTGGCCAGCGCGATCGTCTCGAACACCCGCTGCAGGAACGGCAGCGGCGGGGCCTGCTCGGACACCCGCATCGCCGGGGAGACCAGGCGGCGCACCAGCTCCTTGCAGCCGCCGCCGGCGGGGACCAGCCCGACGGCCGTCTCCACCAGGCCCACGTAGGTCTCCAGCGAGGCGACGATCCGGTCGGCGTGCAGGCAGATCTCGGCGCCGCCGCCGAGCGTCTGCCCGTGCGGCGCGGCCACCACCGGCCGTGGGGCGAAGCGGAAGCCGGCGAGCAGCTCCTGGAGCGACTTCGCGGCCTCCTTGACCTGGTCGTAAGCGCCCTGGTAGGCGGCCATGCCGACCTCGCCGAGGTTGGCCCCGACGCAGAAGTTGGCCGCCTGGTTGGCGATCACCAGGCCCTGCCAGTCGCCCCCCTCGAGCTCGGCGAGGGCCTCGTAGCCGAGCTGGATGACGCCGGCGTCGATGGCGCTGGCGGGCGAGTGGATCTCCAGGCAGAGCACCTGGTCGCCGAGGTCGACGAGGCTGGCCGAGTCGTTGCCGCGCAGCTCACCGCCGGCGGCCTTGACGGCGGCCAGGTCGAGCGCATCGGGGTCGGTCCGCACCTCCTCGTAGGCGCGGGTGACCGGGCTGTACACGGTGCCGTCGCGGTAGAAGGCCTCGTTGCCGGCGTCGAGGAACTCCCGCACCCAGCCGGCCACCTCCAGGCCGAGCGCGTCCATGCGCTCGACCCCGGCCCGCACCCCGATCACGTCCCAGGTGCGGAACGGGCCGGCCTCCTGGCCGAAGCCCCACTCCATCGCCCGGTCGACCTCGACCAGGGAGTCGGCGATCTCGGGCACCCGGCGGGCCGCGTAGGCGAGCGTCGGCAACAGGGTGTCGCGCAGGTAGCGGGCGCCGCGGTCGTCGTCGGCGCGGTCGAGCAGGAAGCGCAGGCGCTCGCCGAGGTCGCGCTGCTCGCGCGCGGCGGCGACGATCGGCAGCTCGGGCTCGGCCGCCGGCCGGTACTCCAGCGTGTCGAGGTCGATCACGTCGAACACGGTCTGCCCGTCGCGCTTGTCGCGCTTGTAGAACCCGGCGCCGCTCTTGATGCCGAGCCGGCCGGCCTCGAGCATGCGCCGCACCGGCTCGGGGGCCAGCAGCTCCTCGCGGCTCTCGTCGTCGGGGGCGAGCCGGTAGAGGTTGTCGGCCACCCCCAGCATCACGTCGAGGCCGACCTGGTCGGACAGGCGGAAGCTGGCGGTCTTCGGCCGGCCGACCAGCGGGCCGGTGAGCGCGTCGACCTCCTCGATCGAGTAGCCGTTGGCCAGGGCGTAGCGCATCCCCTGCATGCCGGCGAAGCTGCCGATGCGGTTGGCGATGAAGTTGGGGGTGTCCTTGGCGGTCACCGCGCCCTTGCCGAGCACCCGCTCGACCAGCGTGCGGACCGTCTCGACCACCTCGGGGTCGGTGTCGCCGGTGGGGATCAGCTCGACCAGCTTGAGGTAGCGGGGCGGGTTGAAGAAGTGGGCGCCGAGGAAGCGGCGACGGAAGTCGTCCGAGCGCCCCTCGGCGATCTGGGCCAGGGGGATGCCCGAGGTGTTGGAGGTGACCACCGCGCCGGGCTTGGCCACCTTCTCGACCCTCGCCATCAGCTCCTGCTTCGGCTCGAGGCGTTCGACCACCGCCTCGACCACCCAGTCGGCCTGGCCGACCCGGTCGAAATCGTCCTCGAAATTACCCAGGCGAATTCGGCTGGCAAGGCTGGGGCTCGCGAGGGCGGCCGGCCGGGCGGCTTTCATCCGGTCGAAGCCGGCGTGCACGATGCGATCCCTCACCGCGCGGTCGGTGGTCGAAAGGCCCTTGGCCGCCTCCTCGGGCGTCGGCTCGCTCGGCGCCAGGTCGAGCAGGTCGACGGCCAGGCCGGCGTTGGCGGCGTGAGCGGCGATGGCGGCGCCCATGGTGCCGGCGCCGAGCACGGCGACCCGGCGGATGTCGTCTACCATGCGTGAACCTCCTGGCGGGCGTGTGGCCCCACGATACCGGTTCGGCATCGTCCACGGCCGACGCCGACGTCGGCGTCAGGGGTAAACCCGGAGGTTCCTGGAGGGCGCGTGACGGGAAAATCGGAGCGGCGGTGCCGCCGGTCCCGGCACCGCCGCTCCACTCGGGGCCGGTCGATCCTTCAAGGCTCAGCCCCGGCGCTGCTGCCCTGGCTGGTAACGAGACTCGCACATCACCTGGGGTGCAAGGTGATCACCGTTCGGTTTGGGTGATCCTGGTGATGTACGAGCATCGTTAGCTGACCACGACCGTCCCGTGCATGCTCGGGTGGATCTCGCAGTGGTAGGGGAAGTTCCCCGGCTTGACGAAGGCGAAGTTGAACACCGCGCCGGTGGGCACGCTCTTGCCGAAGGTGAGGCCGTCGGCCGTCACCGTGTGGGCCACCTGGTCCTCGTTGTTCCACGAGACCTTCTGGCCGATGCGGATGTTGAGCTGCCCAGGGGAGAACGTGTTGCCCCTGATGGTGACGCTGGCGTACGGCAGCGGCTGCTGCGCCGGCTGCGCCTGGGCAGGCTGGCCCTGGGCCTGTTGGCCCTGCGCGGGCGCCTGACCGTACGCGCCCTGCTGTGCCGGCGCCTGGCCGTACTGGCCCTGCCCCTGGGCGGGGGCTCCGTAGTAGCCGCCGGCGGTCGGCGGCTCGGTCTCGGTCGGGGCGCCGCCGCCCGCGACCGGGGCGCAACCGCTCACCAGCATGCCGACCGCTACGAGCAGGGTGAGAAGTACAAGCAAACGGCGCACTCTACTGGCCACCTCCTGGTGGGGTACGCCAAGTAGAACCCCGGCCGGGACGCCCCGATGCCCGCGCCGGGACTGTCGATGCCCGCCGTACCAGGCAATTCAGACAGGCAGTGCAGGGCGCGCAGCAAGGGGGCCATTCGCCGCACACGCCGTATGATCTCCACATGATGGCCGGTTTCTCGCGGCTAACCGCGCAGCAGGTCAACGACCAGACCTTTGCCAGGGCGCTGCGCGGCTACGCCATGCACGAGGTCGACGAATTCCTCGACCGGGCCGCCGAGGAGATCGCCCGCTGGCACGAGGCGCTCAGCCGTGGGCGCCGCCCAGGCTCCCGCGTGCTGACCCCGCGGGAGGTCAGCGAGGTGGTCTTCAACAAGGAGATGCGCGGCTACGACATGGCCGAGGTGGACGACTTCCTCGACGAGCTCGCGGCCGAGCTGGCCCGCCTGCAGAGCGAGGCCACCAGGCGGGCGACCCCGGTCGGGCGGCGGCTGACCGCCGACGACATCGTGCGCAAGGAGTTCAACATCGCCATGCGCGGCTACGACCGGCGCGAGGTGGACCGCTTCCTCGACCAGGTGGCCCGCGAGGTGCTGCGCTGGCAGGACGCGCTCGCCCAGGGCTACCGGCCGTCGATGCGCCTGGTCACGCCGCAGGACGTCAACGAAAGGCTGTTCGCCAAGGCGGTGCGCGGCTACGCCATGGTCGAGGTCGACGCCTTCCTCGACGAGCTCACCGAGGAGCTCGCCTTCCTGCAGGACCAGGACCCGCAGGCGCAGTACCGCTAGACTGCCCGCAGGCAGGGCGACCGAGAGGGCCCGGCGGGCGGCTGGCTCGCCGTGCGTGCGATGAGCC
>DASUZB010000254.1:0-14231 GCA_036377075.1 Actinomycetes bacterium
GCGGTCGAGATGCGCGCCGCGGGCGTGCCTTGGCGCGCCGAGATCCACGACGCCCTCCTGGCCGAGCTGCTGGGACCGCGGCCGGCACCCGGCCGGCGCCCGGCGCGCCTGGCCGAGCTGGCCGAGCGGCTCGCCGAGCGCATCGGCGAGCTGCTCGGCCGGGAGGTCAACCCGGACTCCCCCGCCCAGGTGCTCGCCGCCCTCGAGGCCCGCGGCGTCGAGGTCGCCTCGACGCGCTCGTGGGAGCTGCGCCGCGTCGACCATCCGGCCGCGCCGCTCCTGCTGGCCTACAAGGAGCTGGCGCGGCTGCACGCGGCCCACGGCTGGGCCTGGCTGGACGCCTGGGTGCGGGACGGCCGCCTCCACCCGGAGTGGGTGCCAGGCGGGGTGGTGTCCGGCCGCTGGGCGACCCGCGGCGGCGGCGCGCTGCAGATCCCCGTGCAGCTGCGCCGCGCGGTGGTCGCCGACCCGGGCTGGACCCTGGTGGTGGCGGACGCCGGCCAGCTCGAACCGAGGGTGCTCGCCGCCATGTCCGGTGACCGGGGCCTGGTCAGGGCGGCGGGCGCCGGCGACCTCTACGCCGCCCTCGCCGCCGAGGCGTTCGCGCACGACCGGGCGCGGGCGAAGGTCGCGCTGCTCGCCGCGATGTACGGGCAGACGAGCGGCGAGGCCGGCCAGCTCCTCGGGGTGCTGCGGCGCCGCTTCCCCGACGCGGTCGGGCTGGTCGAGGCGGCCGCCCGCAGCGGCGAGCGCGGCGAGCTGGTGCGCTCGCGGCTCGGCCGGACCTGCATGCCCCCGTCGCCGGCCTGGCGGGAGCTGGCCGCCCAGGCGGGCAGCGCCGGCGTCGACGAGACCGAGCAGGCGCGGGCGCGCCGGGCGGTGCGGGACCGGGGGCGCTTCACCCGCAACTTCGTGGTCCAGGCGAGCGCGTCCGACTGGGCGCTGGTCCTGCTGGCGGCGCTGCGGCACCGGCTCGCCAGCCTGCCGGCAGGCCCGGAGCTGGTCTTCTTCCAGCACGACGAGGTGCTGGTCCACTGCCCCGAGGAGGCCGCGGCGGAGGTGACCGGGGCGGTCGCCGAGGCCGCCGAGGAAGCCTGCCGGCTGGTCTTCGGCGCCACCCCGGTGCGCTTCCCGCTCGACGTCGGCGTGGTCGGCTGCTACGCCGACGCCAAGTAGCACCGCGCCCGGCCGCGCGGATTCCCAGCCACGCCACAGGCACTTCACAGCCCGCCCCAAGCCGGCGGGTCCACCCTCACAGGTGTCGCCGGGCGACGCTCGCTGCCTGAAGCGAGCGAGGCCCACCGGCGGCATGCTCGTCCGCCAGGGGTGGTACTCGAGTGAGCACCCCGGCGAAACGGAGGGACCATATGAGCAGCTTCGACAGTCCTGGCGGCGGCGACGAGCCGCACGGCGGCGGGCCCGCCTGGGGCAGCCCGCCGCAGCCCGCCGGCGGCCCGGGCGGCCGACCGCGCCGCGACCGCCTGCGCCTGGCGCTGGCGCTGCTGGTGACCGCGGTGCTCGCCGGGACGATCGGCGGCGGCATCGTCGCCGCGCAGCACGGCCTTGAGGCCGCGGCCGCCGCCGGCGGGCCGCCGGTCGCCGCCAGCCCGGCGCCGGTGGCCGCGACCACCAGCGACGCGCGGGCGGCGCTGGCCAAGATCACCCCGTCGGTGGTCACCATCAACACCACCATCGAGGGCGGCGGCCCGTTCGGGCGCGGCGGCGGCAGCGGCGCCGGCACCGGCATCATCGTCGGCGCCTCCGGCGAGGTGGTCACCAACGCCCACGTGGTGGCGAACGCCGGCACCATCCGGGTGCAGGTCCCCGGCCACAACGGCACGGTGACGGCGCGGGTGGTCGGCTCCGACGCCAGCGCCGACCTGGCCCTGCTGCGCCTGTCGGGCGTGTCCGACCTGCCGGTCGCCACCTTCGCGGCGAGCTCGACCGTGCACGTGGGCGACCCCGTGCTAGCGGTGGGCAACGCCGAGGGCTACGGGGGCGCGCCGACGGTCACCGAGGGGATCATCTCGGCGCTGGACCGTGACCTCCCTTCCGACTCGGACGCCTCCGGCCCGCTCCGCGGCCTGCTGCAGACCGACGCGGCGCTCAACCCGGGCAACAGCGGCGGCGCGCTGGTGGACACGGCCGGCCGGGTGGTCGGCGTGACCACCGCGGTCGCCGGCGGGCAGCGCGGCACGCAGGCGCAGAGCATCGGCTTCGCGATCCCCAGCGACACGGTCACCAAGGCGCTGCCCGACCTGCGGTCGGGCCGCCGCGTCGGGCCCAGCGCCAACGCCAGCCCGACCGCGTTCCTCGGCGTGGAGCTGACCGACAGCGGCGCCTCGGGGGCGCAGGTCGGCGCCGTCGAACCAGGGTCGCCGGCCGACGGCGCCGGCCTGCGGGCCGGCGACGTGATCACCAGCGCCGACGGCAGCGACGTCGGCGGCGCGGCCGACCTGCGGGCGGTGATCGCCAAGCACAAGCCGGGCGACCGCATCAGCCTGAGCTGGCGGCCGGGCGGGCAAGGACAGACCAGGACGGCGACGGTCCGGCTCGCCAGCCGGCCGACGACGGGATGACGAGGAGGACGCCATGCGAGGTCCCTACCCGCCGGACAGGTACTGGATGGGCGGCCCGCCGTTCTGGCTCGAGCTGATCGGCTGGCTGCTGTTCCTGGCGCTGCTGGCGGCCGCCGTGGCGCTGGTGGTCTGGACGATCCTGCGGCTCACCGGCCGCCGCGGCGGTGCCGCCGGCGGCCCACCCCCCGGCTGGTCACCGGAATGGTCGCGGCCGGCGCCCGACCCGGCGCTGCAGGCGGTGCGGCTGCGCTACGCGCAGGGGGAGCTCACCCCCGAGCAGTACGCGCGGCTGGTCCACGACCTCGGCGGTCAGGTGCCGGGCCCGCCCTCCCCGCCCCCGGGCCCGGCACCCGGCCCCTCACCCGACGCCCCGACCACGCCTGGCCCCGGCCGGGCGTAGGGCGGAGCGCCGACCGGGATCACGCCGACGGGCGGGGAGGCGGGGGGCTGCCCGGCCCGGGTCAGGGGGAGCGAAGCTGGCCGTCGCCGGCCCGGTCGGCCGGCGGCGGCCGGCCGTCGCCGTTGGTCGTGGCCGACCCGGCCAGCAGGGGCAGCTCGACGCGGAAGACGGCGCCGTCCCCGGGGGTGGAGCGCACCAGCGCCCGGCCGCCGTGGGCGGTGGCGATCGCCGCCACGATCGCCAGGCCGAGCCCGGAGCCGCCCTCGCGGCCGTGCTCCGCCGGGGCGCGCGAGCGGGAGCTGTCGGCCCGGTAGAAGCGCTCGAAGACCCGCTCGGCCTGCTCCATGGTCAGGCCGGGACCGTCGTCGGCCACCTCCACCACGCCGGTGCCGTCCTGCGACCACACCCGCACGCGCGCCGGGGTGCCCCCCGGCGTGTGGGCGCGGACGTTGCCGAGCAGGTTGTCGACCACCTGCCGCAGCCGGTCCTGGTCGCCGAGCACCTCCACCGAGTCGGTGAGGCCGATTCCAAGCTCCAGCGGCCGCCCCGGCTCGACCGCCCTGGCGGCCTCGACCGCCTCGGTGACCACCGCCCCGAGGTCGACCGGGTGGCGCTCCAGCGGGCGGCCCTGGTCCAGCCGCGCCAGCAGCAGCAGGTCGTCGACCAGGCCGCCCATCCGGGCCGCCTCGCTCTCGATCCGGCGCAGCAGCCGCGGCAGGTCCTCCGGGTGCCGGTCGGCGCCGCGGCGGAACAGCTCGGCGTAGGCCCGGATCGCCGCCAGCGGCGTGCGCAGCTCGTGCGAGGCGTCGCCGGCGAAGCGCCGCAGCCGTTCCTCGGACTGGCGCAGGCGGGCCTCCGACGCCTGCCGCTCGGCGAAGGCCGCCTCGATCTGGCCGAGCATCAGGTTGAGCGCCTGGCCGAGGCGGCCGACCTCGGTGTCCGGCTCCGAGCGGGCCACCCGCCTGCTGAGGTCGCCCCTGGCGATGGTCGCCGCGGTCGCGCTGATGTCGTCGAGCGGCCGTAGGCCGAGCCGGACCAGCCACAGCCCGGCGGCGACGGCCAGGGCCAGCACCGTCGCCGTCACCAGCGCCTCGACCAGCAGCAGCCGCCGCAGGGTGGCGCTCACGTCGCCCAGCGGCAGGGCCAGCAGCAGGGTGCCTCCGCCGAACCCGAACGGCGAGACCCGTACGCGGTAGGAGGGCCCGCCGCGCTCGACGGCTGGGACGTTGAGGTGGGCGACCAGGTCCCGCCCGGAGGCCCCCGGGCCGGGGCTGAGGGCGGCGAGGCGGTCGGGCAACCGCGGGCTGGACGGCTGCCCGTAACTGCCGTACCCGCCGGGCACGTCGACCGGGTCGCCGTCGGGGTCGCGCCACTCCACGAACACCCCGGGGGCGACCTGGCTGAGCTGCCGCAGGTAGCGCGGGTCGACCCCGTGGCCGCCGAGGCCGGGCGCCGCCCGCTCGATGCTCGCCGAGGCGGCGTCGAGCTGCTGGTCGACGCGGCCGAGCAGGAACGAGCGCAGCGCCGCGTAGGTGGCCAGGTCGGCGACTGCCAGGCCGAAGAAGAGCAGCGCCAGCACCAGCGCCAGCAGGCGGCCCCGCAGCGACAGCGGCCGCGGTGGCCATGGCGGCCCCGCCCGCCTCACGCCCCGCCCTCCTCGCTCGGCGGCAGCCGCAGGCAGTAGCCGACCAGGCGGACGGTGTGGATCAGCGGCGGGCCGGTGCGGTCCAGCTTGCGCCGCAGGTAGCTGACGAACGTCTCGACCACGTTCTCGTCGCCGTCGAAGTCGAGGTCCCAGACGTGGTCGAGGATCTGCGCCTTGGACAGCACCTGCCGCGGGTTGCGCATCAGGTAGCGCAGCAGCCGGAACTCGGTGGCGGTCAGGTGGATCCTGGTGCCCGCGCGGAAGACCTCGTGGGCGCGCTCGTCGAGCACCAGGTCGGCGAAGCGCAGCACCCCGTCGGCCTCGGTGTCCGGCCGGCTGCGGCGCAGCACCGTGCGGACGCGGGCGATCACCTCTTCGAGGCTGAACGGCTTGGTGACGTAGTCGTCGCCGAGGTCGAGCCCGCTGAGCTTGTCCTCGGTGGCGTCCTTGGCCGTGAGGAACAGCACCGGCGTGCGGTCCCCGCCGGCGCGCAGCCGCCGGGCGACCTCGAAGCCGTCCAGGTCGGGCAGCATCACGTCCAGGACGATGAAGTCGGGCCGGAAGGACGCCGCCGCGGCCAGCGCCGCCCGGCCGCTGGCCGCCTCCTCGACCTCGAAGCCCTGGTAGCGCAAGGCGGTCGCCACCACGTCGGTGATCGACCCCTCGTCGTCCACCACCAGCACCCGGGCCGTGGCCGCCACCGCACCGCCCCCGATCGGTTCCCGCCTGACCTTCCCAGTATCCTCGCGGAGCTGTGCGCCGGCTGTGAGGCGGCCTGGCCGAAGCGCGCCAGCCCCGGGCGCTCAGGAGATTCACAGGCGGGCTTCAGGCTGCTCGAAGGAGCGGGACCGAAGCTGGTGTCCGGGCCTCGGCACTACCGGGAGGGCGGCAGCGTGCGACCATGGTCTTCGGAGGGTGGACGCAGGAGGTCGCGATGAGTGCGCCGGCCATGCCGGATGGGCGGCGGCAGCCGGAGGCGCGGCTCCTCGTGGTCGAGGACGAGCCCGACATCCTGGAGCTGCTGGCGGCGAGCCTGCGCTACGCCGGCTTCGAGGTCGCCGCCGCGACCGGTGGCTTCGAGGCGCTCCGCGCCGTCGAGCGCGCCCGCCCCGACCTGGTCGTGCTCGACGTGATGCTGCCCGACCTCGGCGGCTTCGAGGTCGCCAGGCGGCTGCGCGCCGGGGGCGGCCGTATCCCGGTGCTGTTCCTGACCGCCCGCGACGCCACCGAGGACAAGGTGACCGGCCTGACCCTGGGCGGCGACGACTACGTCACCAAGCCGTTCAGCCTCGAAGAGGTGATCGCGCGCATCAGGGCGGTGCTGCGCCGCACCTCGGCCAGCCCGCCCGCGCCGCCACCGGCGCGCCTGCGGGTCGCCGACCTGGAGCTGGACGAGGAGAGCCACGAGGTGTGGCGTGCCGGCAGCCGGGTGCAGCTGTCGCCGACCGAGTTCAAGCTGCTGCGCTACCTGATGGCCAACGCCGGGCGGGTCCTCTCCAAGGCCCAGATCCTCGACCACGTGTGGAACTACGACTTCCGCGGCGACAGCGGCATCGTCGAGTCGTACGTCTCCTACCTCCGCCGCAAGGTCGACACCGTCGAGCCGCGGCTGCTGCACACGATCAGGAGCGTCGGGTACGTGCTGCGGCTGCCGGACCCCTGAGATGGGCGGCGACCGCTGGCGCCGGCTGGCCGCGCTGACGGCGAGGCCGTGGCCGCCGGCCAGGAGGCTGCTGGACCGCACGCCGCTCCGCGTCAAGCTGATCGTCGCCATGCTGGCGCTGGTGACGGTCGCGGCGACGCTGATCAGCGTCGCGGGCATCGCGGTGCTGCGCGGCTACCTGGTCGGCCGGCTCGACGACCAACTCGGGCTCGTCGCCACGCGCCTCGCCGACCGGCCGCCGCGGCTGCCGCCGGCCGGGTTCCAGGACCGGGGCCTGGGCCGCCTGCAGCCGCCCAGCCCTTTCCTGGTGCAGTTCCTCGACCCGGACGGGAACGTCGAGGACGCCTTCGACGTCCCGGTAGGCGCGGCAAGGCAACCGCCGCGGCTGCCGGTGGGCGCCGCCGGGCTGGCGGCGTCGGCGGGCAGGCCGATCACGGCCGACGCCACCGCCGGCGCCGGCCGCTGGCGGGTGCTGATCGCCAGGCGCGACGACGGTGGCTTCGTGGTCGTCGCCGCGAGCCTCGACGAGACCGCCAGTACGATCGAGCGGCTGCAGGGCATCGACCTGGTGGTCAGCATCGCGGTGCTGCTGCTGCTCGCGGCGGTCGGCGTGGCGACGGTGCGGGCGAGCCTGCGCCCGCTGGTCGAGATCGAGCAGACCGCCGGGGCGATCGCGGCCGGAGACCTGACGCGGCGCGTGGCCGAGCGGGACCGTCGCACCGAGGTTGGCCGCCTCGGCAGGGCGTTCAACAGCATGGTCGCCCAGATCGAGCAGGCGTTCCGCGCCCGCGCCGGGTCCGAGGCGGCGGCACGCTGGTCGGAGGAGGCCGCCCGCCAGTCGGAGGAGCGCATGCGCCGCTTCGTCGCCGACGCGAGCCACGAGCTGCGCACGCCGCTGACCGCGGTCCGCGGCTTCGCCGAGCTGTACCGCCAGGGGGCTGCCCGCGACCCGGCGGAGCTGGACCGCCTGATGCGGCGCATCGAGGACCAGTCGGCCCGGATGGGCCTGCTGGTCGAGGACCTGCTGCTGCTCGCCCGCCTCGACCAGCAGCGGCCGCTGCAGCGGCGCCCGGTGGACCTGCTGGCGCTCGCCGCCGACGCGGTCAACGACGCCCGCGCGCTGCAGCCCGACCGCCCGATCGAGCTGCAGGCGGGCGGCGACGGCGCGCTCGCGGGCGACGGCGCCCTGGTGGTACTCGGCGACGAGCCGCGGTTGCGCCAGGTGGTCGCGAACCTGGTCGCCAACGCGCTCAGCCACACCCCGGCGGGCAGTCCGGTCGAGGTGCGGGCGCGCACCGCGCGCCCCGACGGCGTCCCCCACGCGCTGCTCGAGGTCGCCGACCACGGGCCGGGGCTCACCCGGGAGCAGGCCGAGCGCGTCTTCGAGCGCTTCTACCGCGCCGACCCGGCCCGCTCGCACGCCGACGGCGGCAGCGGGCTCGGCCTGGCGATCGTGGCCGCCCTGGTGGCCGCGCACGGCGGCCGCGTCGGGGTGGACAGCGCCCCGGGCCGCGGCGCCAGCTTCCGCGTCCTGCTGCCCCTCGCCCCCGGCGCGGCTACGACAGGCTGAGTCCCGAGCTGCGCAGCGCCTCGACTGCGCGCGCTGCCACGACGCGGGCTACGGCAGCTCGTAGAAGCCGATGTCGAGCTCCTGGATGGCCTCGCGCACCGCGGGGACGAGCTGGGCGGCGGTGGGCGGGCGCTCGCGGCTCGCGGCGAGCTGGAAGTAGAGGCTGCGCAGCAGGCTGACGGTGTTGTGCCTGGCGGCGGCCTCCGGCTGGTCGCGGGGCGGCTCGCGCCACGACGGGTGCCCCTCCGGGCTGGTCAGGTCCGCCAGCCACTCCTTCAGCTCCTCCACCCCGAGCGGCTTGAAGCGGAAGATGGTGCGCACCGCGTAGGCCAGCCACTCGTCCTCGGAGAAGTGGAACGGCTCCTCGGTGCGGGCGGTCACCTTCGCGCCGACCACGTCGAGGATGCGGCGCAGCCGCTCCGCGGCGAGCTGCCGGCTCAGCGCGAACTGGCGCAGCGTGTCCGCCACCTGCGCGATGGAGTGCGCCCAGCCCTTGCCGGGGACGTAGCCGCGGTGGTCGCGCTCCTTCTCGAGCAGCGTGACCACCGCGTCGAGCCAGGCCTCGAGCTCCTCGCGCCGCAGGAAGGAACGCTGGTTGTCGGCCTCGACCACGCGCTTGAGCACGGTGAGCGAGCCGGCCCGCAGGAAGACGCTGTCGTCGCTGGGCTTGCCGAGCCCCACCGCGAGGTTGGCGACCGCCTTGGCACCGAGGGCGCGCAGCGCCGGCGGCCCGTAGACGCCCTTCTGGATCCAGGTCTCCAGGATCTCGATGCCGAGGGCGCGCTGGTCGGGGTCGAGGTTGCCGAGGTTGTCGAGCAGGTCGGCGGTGAGCACGTCCAGCGACGGGCGCACGGGAACCGCGAAGCCGGCCTTGCGGATGCCCTGCCACAGCCCTGGCCCCGTTCGCATGGTCCCTTCCCGTCCGCGGCTCCCGCCAGACCCTTCCCCGAATCGTCTCGTCCTATCCGTCGCGGCGCGGCCGCACTGGTCAGGGCTGCCAGATGGCGTTGCCCGGCGGCGCCCACGAGCAGTTCTCGAACTCGATCAGGTTGCCGCCGTGGGCGGCACGGATGCGCCGCAGCGCCTCGGCCACGCCGCCGGCCGAGGTGTTGTCGAAGTAGACCTTGCCGCCGCAGCTCCTGACCAGGGGCTGGACCAGTTCGAACTCGGCCACGACGTGCTCGGCGTCGTGGGCGCCGTCCAGCAGCGCGAAGTCGACCCGGTCGACCTCGCGGCGCACGGCGCCGAGGAACTCCAGGCTGTCGCCCACCGAGAAGCGCACCAGGTCCGCCACCCCGGCCCTGGCGACGTTCTGCTCGGCCAGCTTGACCACCTCGGGGTCGATGTCGACGGTCCGCACCACCGCACCGAGGTCGGCATCGCGCAGCGCCTGGGCCAGCACGATGGTGGAGAAGCCCCGGTTGGTGCCGGTCTCGACCACCACCGGCTGGGCGGAGCGGGGCAGGCTGCACAGCAGGCTGTAGTAGAGGAGGTTCCAGGCCGGGTAGCCGAGCGAGAAGCCGGTGCGGGCGATGGCCGACTCCAGGTCGTGGGTCTCGGCCTCCTGCTCCGCCAGGTACTCGTTGACCAGCAGCCTGCGGTCGTAGCCGAACATGCGGCGGTTCTTGCCTGGCCGCAGCGCCCAGTACAGCCGCCGTAGGGGTCCTCTCATGGCACCATGGCTCGCTTTCGCCCGGCACCCGGCACCGCCACGCGGCCCGGGGGCGGCCTCACCCGACCTGTGGGACGGATCCTATCGAAACCGATGCAAGGGGCCACGGGAGCATTGCCTGGCGAAAGCGCGCGAGCCCCTTCCGGGGATAGGGCTTGCGCGGCCCGGCACGGCTGCTATGATCGAACGTACGTTCGAGGCCCCGTCGGGGAAGTCGGGGAAGAAGGGCCGCCGCGAATGTCCGTGGACGACGAGCACGAGGTGATCGACAGCCCGGCCGCGCTGTTCCGTCACCTGTCCGAGGCTCACGGCCTGGACGAGGCGCGCGAGCTCGACCCGCTGACCACGTCGGTGCACCCATGGCTGCGCCGCCACGACGACCTCGAACGGGCCGCCCGGCTGGCGGCCGCCCGTCGCCGGGAGGACGGGGCGGCGCCAGCCGGGGCGGCACCAAACCCGACCACCCCCGCCGCCGAGACCCCGCCGGCGCGGCCGGCGCAGCCCGGCGGCGCCTTTCGCGACCCGCTGGTCGAGGCGCTCGCCCGTGGCCTCGCCAGGCGCGGCCACGACGAGCGCCGGCTGCGTGCCGCCATCCGCGACTACGTCGGTGCCGACGGCCGCCGCGGCGAGGACGGGGTGCGCGCCGAGCTGATCGGCCCCCTGCTCGACGCGCTCGCTGGCGAGCTCGGCGGGGCGCCGGCGCCACGGCCGGGCCAGGCGGCGCCGCCACCGTCCCCCCGGGCGGCGTCGCCGGGGCCGGCGCCGGCGCCCGACGACGAGCTCATGGCCCTCGCCAACGCCGTCCAGGGCCGCCGCGCCGCGCCGGCGCGCGCCGGCGCGGCCGCCCCTGCGGGCCGCGGCGACGACGAGCTCATGGCGCTCGCCAACGCGGTCCAGCGGCGCCGCAGCGCCGGGCGGAACTGACCGCGCTGGTCGGCGGTCAGGAACGGGCGCCGCGGGGCAGCGAGGCCAGCGCCCGTTCGGTGCGCTGGAAGACCTCGTCCACGTCGCCGGTCGCGTTGACGCGCCTGACCCGGTTGGCGTAGTGGGCCAACAACGGACCCGCCTCGCGGCGGTAGGCGACCAGGCGCGCCACCACCGTGTCCGGGTTGTCGTCGCTGCGGCTCTCCATGCGGGCCAGCCGCGACAGCCGCGCCGAGGCGAGCTCGTCCGGCACCACCAGCTCCAGCACCAGCTGGACGCGCTGCTCGGCCTGCTCGAGGAAGGCGTCGAGCTCCTGCGCCTGCCTGAGGTTGCGCGGGAAGCCGTCGAGGATGAAACCGTCACCGCCGATGAAGCCCTCCACGACCTGGAAGGCGACCCGGTCGGGCACCACCTCACCGCGGCCGACCTGCTCGGCGACGTGGTGAGGGTCGCCCTGCTCGACCGAGGCCCGCAGCAGCTGGCCAGAGGAGACGTGGGGCACGCCGAGACGCTCGGACAGGAAGTCGCCGAGCACGCCCTTGCCCGAGCCGGGCGGCCCGAGCAGCAGCACACGTCGAAGGTCGCTCATCAGTTGGACTCTTTCATGCTCGATGGTGGTCGTACCGGCCCTGGCGCCGAGCGTCGGAGCGCCACGCATGATGGCACGAGTTCCACGCTCAGCTCACGCCCACGCCGATCAGCCGGCCGATCGCGAAGGTCGCCGCCGCGGCGAGGCCGCCGACGGCGAGCTGCCGCAGCCCCGAGAGGGCCACGGAGCGGCCGGTGAGCACGCTGATGCCGCTGCCGACGGCGAACAGGGCCAAGCCGGAGACGGCCGCCGCGGCGACCAGGGCCGCCGTCCCGCTGGCGACCAGCAGCGGCAGCAGCGGCACTACCGCGCCGGCGGCGAAGGCCACGAAGCTGGAGCTCGCCACCCCCCAGGGCGAGCCGAGCTCGTCCGGGTTGAGGCCCAGCTCCTCGCGGGCCATGGTGTCCAGGGCGCTGTCGTGGTCGCGCATGATGCGCGCGGCCATCGCCTCGGCCTCGGCCCGGCCGACCCCCTTGGCGCGGTAGATGAGGGCCAGCTCGTTGGCCTCCTCCTCCGGCATCACCGCGATCTCCTCGGCCTCGAGCGCGATCTCGCGCTCGAACAGCTCGCGCTGGGAGGAGACCGAGACGAACTCGCCGGCGCCCATGGAGAACGCGCCGGCCAGGAGCCCGGCCAGCCCGGCGAGCAGGACCACGCGGCTGGACGCCTGCCCGCCGGCCACGCCCATGATCAGCGCCAGGTTGGAGACGAGCCCGTCGTTGACGCCGAACACCGCCGCCCGGAAGGCGCCGGAGGCGTCGCCGCGGTGCCAGCGCTCCCCGCGCAGGATGCCGCCCGCGCGGACGCCGGCGGGGGTCAGCCCGGCGAGCACGCGCGCGTGGATGCGCTCGTCGGTCGCCATCGCCCGGGAGGCCTCGGGCACCTGGTCGTAGTGGCCCGCGTCGGCCATCTCGGCCCGCTGGATGAGCGGGAACACCGTGTCGGGACCGAAGCGGCGGGCCAGCCAGGCGAGCGCGCGGGTGCGCGAGCGCGGGCGGTGGTCGCCGGGGACCGGCTCCGGCTCCCCCAGCTCCACCAGCTTGGCCGCCCAGTGGCGGGCGTGGCGCTCCTCCGCCGCGGCGAGCTCCAGGAAGATCTCGCGCCGCTCCCCCGCCGCCCGCTCCGCCAGGGCGCGGTACATCGCGGCACCGTCCATCTCGTCGGCCCAGTGCTCCCGGAACTCCCTGGCCCGCTCGGGCGCCCTCGCCTTGCGCTGCATCCTTTCGTCTCCCCCCGCCGGGCCGTCGCCTGCCCGCCGTCACCAGAGTGTTTGCCCATCCCTGCCGTGGCGCAAGCGGGCAGGCGCGGCCGGTGGAAAGCCCTCCCCTCCTCCCTCAGGCGCTCGCGGGCCTGGCGGCCTCCTCGGCCCGGTCCTCGCGCACGCCGGCGGCGCGCAGGGCGTCCAACGCCCGGGCGCCGTCGTCCGGGGCCACGTTCACCGCCCTGGTGGCGTCGGTGAGCAGGACCACGTCGAAGCCTGCCGCGCGGGCGTCCAGCGCGGTGGCCTTGACGCAGTAGTCGAGCGCGAGCCCGCAGGCGACCACCCGCCGGACGCTGCGCTTGACCAGGAAGTCGGCCAGCTCCGGCGTCCAGCCGGTGTAGCCGTCGAGCTCGCGCTCGCGCCCCTTGAAGACCTGGAAGTCGGGCTCGACGCGCAGGTCGGGGTGGGCCTCCCAGCCGGGCGTGCCCTCCACGCAGTGGGGCGGCCAGGGGCCGCCCTGGTCGACGAAGGAGGAGTGGTCGGCCGGGTGGGTGTCGTGGGTGGTGACCACCGTGGCGAAGTGCGGCGCGAGCCGGTTGACCACCGGCACCACCTGGTCGCCGTCGGGGACGGCGAGGCTGCCGCCGGGGCAGAAGTCACGCTGCACGTCGACGACGACCAGGGCGTCGTCCGGTGCTGGGGTGAACGTCATCGCAGTACTCCTTGGAGCTGATCTCTGGTCCGAGGCTACCGCCCCCGCACGGCACCTGTTGACCGCACCGCCGCTGGCTGGCAGCCTGGATGGCCATATGATCGCACCGTCGGCCACGGGATCGGCGGCCGCTCGCGCCCGCTGGGGCCCGGCCGCCCTGACCACCCGTGCCTGCGCGCCGATGGGCCTGGGCACCGGCAACTCCGCCGCCGGTCGTCCGCCCTGTCCGTAGGGTCGCCGCGCCACCGGCGTCCGAGCGAGAGCGCGCGACCCGCATCCCTACCTTCTGGCGGCCCGACCGCGGCCGCCGAGCCGACCGGCGCCCTGTCGTGCGCCGGTCCCGTCCGCGAGGAGGGTTCCCATGGCCGACCGGGACAGCATCCTGGTCACCACCGACTGGCTCGCCGAGCACCTCGACGACCCGTCCGTCCGCGTCGTCGAGGTCGACGAGGACACCGACGCCTACCACCGCGGCCACATCCGTGGCGCGGTCCCCGTCAACTGGACCGCCGACCTGCAGGACCCGCTGCGGCGCGACTTCGTCACCGCCGAGGCGTTCGCCAAGCTGCAGGACAACCTCGGCATCGGCAACGACACCACGGTGGTCCTCTACGGCGGCAACAACAACTGGTTCGCCGCGTACGCCTACTGGTACTACAAGGTGTACGGGCACCGGGACGTGCGCCTGCTCGACGGCGGCCGCAAGCTCTGGGAGCTGGAGGGCCGTGAGCTCACCACCGCGGCGCCCAGCGCGGCCGCGACCAGCGGCTACGCCACCGCCGAGCCGGACCTGTCCATCCGCGCCTTCCGCGACCAGGTCCTCAGCGACTACCTCGGCGGCCAGGGCACCGCGCTGGTCGACGTCCGCTCGCCGGAGGAGTTCCGCGGCGAGAAGCTCGCCCCCGACCACCTGCCGCAGGAGTCGGCCCAGCGGCCCGGGCACATCCCGGGCGCGGTGAACGTCCCCTGGGCCAAGGCGGTCGACGGCAACACCGGGAGGTTCCTGACCGACGCCGAGCTGGGCGAGCTGTACGGCGGCAAGGGCGTCACCGCCGACAAGGAGGTGGTGGCCTACTGCCGCATCGGTGAGCGCTCGGCGCACACCTGGTTCGTGCTGCACGAGCTGCTCGACTACCCGAAGGTCCGCAACTACGACGGCTCCTGGACCGAGTGGGGCTCGCTGGTCGGCGTCCCGATCGAGCGCTGATCGGGCACGAGATCCTGCATTGCCGGTGATCGGGCGGTCGGGCAGACTGCGGCCGTGGAAGCACTAGGC
>DASUZB010000255.1:0-8110 GCA_036377075.1 Actinomycetes bacterium
GGTATGGTCCCGGTCGTGCCACGCGCAGCGACCTTCGGAGCCTGGATGGACGTGCGGCCCGGCCAGGGCCGCCAGCCGGACGCGACGTTCTACGCCGAGCGCCTGGAAGAGGCCGAGCTGGTCGAGCAGCTCGGCCTCGGCGCCGTCTGGGGCAGCGAGCACCACGGCGACGGCGACGGCCACCTCTCCCAGCAGCTCCCCTTCCTGGCGGCGGTCGCGGCGCGGACCGCCAACATCCGGCTCGGCACCGGTGTGCTGCTGCTGCCGCTGCACCGGCCACGCGACGTCGCCGAGCAGGCCGGCGTCGTCGACCTGGTCGCCGGCGGGCGGCTTCTGCTCGGCCTCGGCAGCGGCTACGTCGAGCACGAGTTCGACGCCTACGGCATCGAGCGGTCGGCGCGCGCCCGCCGCATGGAGGCTGGCGTGGCCTACCTGCGCAGGGCGTTCTCCGAGGGCCTCGCGGCCGACGGCCCGGACGGCAGCGACCTGCCGGTCGGTCCGATGCCCGCCCAGCAGGGCGGCCCGCCGCTGCTGCTCGGCGGCATGGCCCCGAAGGCCCTGGAACGGGTGGCGCGGATCGCCGACGGCTGGTTCTGCCTGGCGCATTACCGCTACCAGCGGGCCGCCGACGCCTGGCCCATCCTGCGCGAGGCACTCGAACGGGCCGGACGGCCGGTGGACGGGTTCCCGCTGGTGATCGGCGTGCACCTGTGGGTCAGCGACGACCCGGAGCGGGCCTGGGCCACCCAGCTCGCCCCGGCGCTCGCCTACCAGCTCGACCGCTACACCCGCTGGTCGACCGACCGTGGCCAGCCCGAGCCCGAGCCGATCGACCCGCAGCGGCTGCGGCGCTCGGCGGTGCTGTGCGACACGCCCGTGGGCGTGCTCGCCGCCCTCACCGAGCTGCAGGAGCGCCTGCCCTTCACCCACGTGTGCCTGTGGAGCCGGCCCTCTGGCATCGGCCACGAGGCGGCCTGCGCCAACCTCGAACGGGTGGCAACCGAGGTCGCCCCGGCCTTCGCCGGCCCCGAACCGGCCTGGCGCGGGGCCGGCGCGGGCGCATAGGCTTACCCCCTCCTTCCTGGCCGCCGGCAGGGGGAGTCGTGGGGCGAGTTGAGGGGCGGGCGGCGTGGAGCAACGGGTTCTCGGTCCGAGCGGCCTGAAGGTCCCGGTGATCGGGATGGGCACCTCGGGCACGTTCGACGTTCGCGGCCGAGCCGCCGAGGCGACCAGCCGCCGCATCGTCGACGAGGCCCTCCGCGCCGGCGCCAACCTGTTCGACTCCTCCCCGATGTACGGCGAGGCCGAGCGGGTGCTGAGCCGCACCCTGGAAGGCAGGCGCGGCGAGGCGCTGGTGGCCACGAAGGTATGGAGCCACGACGACGGCGAGGCGGCGGAGCAGGTGCGCGCCTCGCTCGCCTACGCCCACGGCCACGTCGACCTCTTCCAGGTCCACAACCTGGTGGCCTGGCCGACCCGCCTGGCCACCCTCGAGGAGCTGCGCGAACGCGGGCTGGTCAACGCGATCGGGGCGACCCACTACGATCCGCACGCCTTCGACGAGCTGGTGACGGTGATGCGGGACGGCCGCATCAGCGCCATCCAGGTGCCCTACAACCCGCTGGAGCGCGAGATCGAGCGGACCGTGCTGCCGCTCGCCGTCGACCTCGGCCTCGGCGTCGTGCTGATGCGGCCGTTCGGACGCGGCCGCGTCCTGCGCCGCGCCTGGCCGAGCGCGGCGGACCTCGCCCCCCTCGAGCCCTTCGGCGTGCACACCTGGCCGCAGGCGGTGCTCAAGTGGGGGCTCTCCGACCCGCGCTGCACCATCTCCATCCCCGCCACCTCCAAGCCCGGCCACATGGCCGAGAACGCCAAGGCCGGCGAGCCCCCCTGGTTCGGCCCCGACGAGCGCGACCTGGTGGCCCGCCTGGCGGCGGGCTGAGGAAGCGGACGTCACGCCGGTTCGGTACTCTCGTTGATTCGGGCGCTTCGGTTCCCGCCCGCCTCTTGCTCCCGCCCGGCAGCCAAGGAGGATTGCCCGTGGCCGGTTACGCGACCGCGCTGGCAGAGCTCGGCGACGCCGAGCTGGCTGGCATGCTCGCGCGCCGGCCCGACCTGCTCGCCGGCGGCGGTCCCGCCTCGTTTCCGGAGCTGGCCAGCAGGGCCGGCAGCGCCGCCTCGCTGACCGCGGCGTTCCGCGGGCTCGACCTGGGCGCGCTGCGCCTGGCCGAGCTGCTGGCGGTGATCGGCCTGCCGACCACCATGGAGGCGGTCAGGCACGCGGCCGGGAAGGCGCTCGGGCCCGCGCGCCTCGACGCCGGGCTCGCCGCCCTGGCCGCGCTGGGGATCGCCCTGCCCAGGCCGGACGGTAGCGTCGCCGGCCCGCGCGGCCTGGCGGCGCCGTTCGGCGACCCGGGCGGGCTGGGGCCGTCAGTGGCCGAGCTGGCCCGGGTCGCGGTCCGGCGCGACCAGCTCGAGCTGGTCGCCGGGAACCTCGGCCTGGAGCGGTCCAACGGCAAGCCCCAGCTGGTCGAGGCCGTCGCGGCCGCCCTCTCCAACCCGCGTGTGGTGATCAAGCTGCTGGCCGAGGCCGACGAGGACACCCGTCGCCTGCTCGACCAGGCGCTGCGGACGCCCGGCCCGATCACCGTGATGGGCGTCGGCTACGGCCGCTTCGCCGGTTACCCCGACGCCGTGCCGGCCACCTGGCTGGCCGAGCGTGGCCTGCTCATGCCGGTGGCGTACAACCAGCTGGTGGTGCCGCGGGAGGCGGTGCTCGGCCTGCGCGGCGGCCACGTCTTCCCCGAATGGCCCGAGCCGCCGGAGGCGCCCGGCGGCAGGCCGATGCCCGACGTGGCCGGTCGCGCCGCCGCCGCCGCGCTGCGCACGGCGGTCGCGGCCGAGGGCCTGGTGGTCTGGCTCGACCGGCGGCCCCTCACGCTGATCCAGGCCGGCACGGTGGCCGTGCGCGACCTGCGCCGCCTCGCCGGCGAGCTGGACCTGGCCGAGGACGAGGCGGCGTTCCTGGTCGACCTGCTGGTCGAGGCGGGCGTGCTCGGCGTCGGCGGCCCGTGGGAGCAGCGCTCGCTGGGCCTGCGGCCCGAGGCCGACGCCTGGCTGGCGCGTACCAGGGTGCGGCGCTGGGCCGAGCTGGCGGTGGCCTGGCGCGACCGCGACCTTGCGGTCGACGACCACCTGCTGCGCCGCCACGCTGCCGCCCCGGCCGGAGTGGAGAAGCCGCGACCGCTGGTCGGCCGGCGCCTGTCCGCCGCCATGACCCGCCGCCGCGGCCTGGTCGAGCTGCTGGCCGCGCTGCCCGAGCAGGCCGCCGTGCCGGCCGACGCCATCGGCGAGCTGCTCACCTGGCGCCAGCCGCTGCTGTGGGACGAGCGCCGCGACGGGCACGACCTGGCGGTGCTGGACGGCGCCGCGCTGCTCGGGCTCGCCGCGGTGGCCGACGGGCGTGCCGCGGCCGGCAAGGCGGCCCGTGCCTGGGTCCGCGGGGCCGGGGCGGAGGAGCTGGCCGCGGTCATGGAGGGCATGCTCCCCGACGGCTCGGCCCGCTTCCTGGTGGCCGGTGACCTGACCGTGGTCGCCCCCGGCGGCCTCGCGCCGGACGTCGAGGGGCGCCTCGCGGCGCTGGCCGAGCGGGAGACCGGCGGTGGCGCCGCGACCTGGCGGATCACCGACGCGAGCCTGCGCGGCGCCCTCGACGAGGGCCTCTCCGGTGAGCAGGTGCTCGCCTTCCTGCGCGAGCACTCCGACACGCCCCTGCCGCAGGCCCTCGAGTACATGGTGGAGGAGGCCACCCGCCGCCACGGCCGGCTGCGGGTCGGCGCGGCGGGCACCTACCTCCGTGGCGAGGCCGCGCTGGTGACGCAGATGGTGCGCTCGGCGGCGGGGCGGCGACTCGGCCTGCGGGAGCTGGCGCCGGGGGTGGCGGTCACCTCCCGCCCCCAGCGCGAGCTCCTCGCCGAGCTGCGCAAGGCGGGGGAGGCGCCGGTGGCGGAGGACGCCGACGGCAGCCCCCGCCGGGACGCCCGCCGGCCGGTGCGCCACAGCCCCCGCACCGCCCTCGACCGGCTGGCCGAGCGGCGCGCCAGCCCGGACCCCGAGCCCACCGCCGACCCGGCCGAGGTGGTCGCCCGCCTGCGCGCGACCGGCGGCCCGCCCGCGGCGGCCCGCCGTGTCGCCGCCGGCGACGGCGCCCGCCCCGGACAGCGGGACGACGATTCCGGCGGCGATGCCGCCAGCGCCGCCCGCCGAGCCGGCCACCCGGCGGCGGCCGGCCACCCGGCGGCGGCCGGCCACCCGGCCGCGGCGGGGCACCCGGCGGTGACCGGTCCGGCCGCCCCAGTTGGCCAGCCGGCGGCCCGTGGCCCTGCCCACGGCGCCGCGGTCCCGCGCCAGGCGGCCGGCGCGGACGCCACCGGCGGGGGCGACGGGACCGTCACCGCCCCGGCGGAGGTCGCCGCGCTGTGCAAGCAGGCCGCCGAGACCCAGGCGGCCGTCGAGCTCGCCTACCGCCGCCGCGACGGCGTCGAGACCGTCCGCGTGGTCGAGCCGCGCGTGCTGCGTGCCGGCCTGGTGACCGCCTGGTGCCGGCTGCGCCAGGACGAGCGCACCTTCGACCTCTCCCGCATCCTGTGGGCCCGTCCGGCCGGCGAGCCGGGCGGCCCGGCCGGCCACGGGCCCGCCAGCGACCGCCCGGGAGGCGCACCGCGTGGCTGACCGTGGCGCGCTGATCGTGCAGAGCGATCGCAGCGTCCTGCTGGAGGTGGACCATCCCGGCGCCCAGGCCGCCCGGGTGGCGATCGCGCCGTTCGCCGAGCTGGAGAAGAGCCCGGAGCACGTCCACACCTACCGGCTGAGCGCGCTCGCCCTGTGGAACGCGCGCGCCGCCGGCCTGCGGGCGGAGGACGTCACCGCCGCCCTCACCGAGCACTCCCGCTACCCGGTGCCGCCGGCGCTCCTGGCCGACCTGGTCGAGACGATGGGCCGCTACGGGCGGCTGGTGCTCGAGGCCGACGAGGCCCACCCGGACGCGCTGGTGCTTCGCTCCAGCGACCCGGCGGTGCTGGCGGAGGTGGTGCGCGCCAGGAAGGTCGCGCCGCTGCTCGGCGAGCGCCGCGGCGCCGACGCCGTGCTGGTCCCGCTCGTCGAGCGCGGCCGGCTCAAGCAGGCCCTGCTGGCGCTCGGCTGGCCGGCCGACGACCGTGCCGGCTACGTCGAGGGCGCGCCGCTGCCGCTGCGGCTCCGGGACGCCCACGCCGCCAGCGGCGAGCCCTTCGGGCTGCGCCGCTACCAGCGCGAGGCGGTGGCGGCGTTCGTCGCCGCCGGGTCGGGCGTGATCGTGCTGCCGTGCGGCGCCGGCAAGACGCTCGTCGGGCTCGGCGCCATGGCCGAGCTCTCCACCCGCACGCTGATCCTGGTCACCTCCACCCTGGCCGCGCGGCAGTGGCAGGAGGAGCTGGTCGCCCGCACCTCGCTCGCCGCCGCGCAGGTGGGCGAGTACTCGGGCGCGCGCAAGGACGTCGCCCCGGTCACCATCGCCACCTACCAGGTGCTGGTGACCCGGCGCAAGGGCGTCCACCCGCACCTCGCCCTGCTCGGCCGCGAGGACTGGGGCCTGATCGTCTACGACGAGGTCCACCTGCTGCCCGCGCCGGTGTTCCGCATGACCGCCGAGATCCAGGCCCGCCGCCGCCTCGGCCTCACCGCCACGCTGGTGCGGGAGGACGGGCGCGAGGCCGACGTCTTCAGCCTGATCGGGCCCAAGCGCTACGACGTGCCCTGGCGCGACCTGGAGGCGCAGGGCTGGGTGGCGGCCGCCGACTGCGTCGAGGTCAGGGTCGACCTGACCGACGACGAGCGGATGGCGTACGCCACCGCCGAACCGGAGGAGCGCTACCGGCGCGCCGCCACGGTGCGCTCCAAGCTGCCCGTGGTCAGGCACCTCGCCGAGGCCCACGCGCGCGACCGGGTGCTGGTCATCGGCCAGTACCTGGACCAGCTCGAGACGCTCGGCGGCGAGCTGGACGCCCCGGTGATCACCGGCCAGACGCCGGTGCGCGAGCGCGAGCAGCGCTTCCGCGCCTTCCGCGACGGCGCGCTGCCGCGCCTGGTCGTCTCCAAGGTGGCCAACTTCTCCATCGACCTGCCCGAGGCGAACGTGGCCATCCAGGTCTCGGGGACGTTCGGCAGCCGCCAGGAGGAGGCCCAGCGCCTCGGCCGCATCCTGCGGCCGAAGGCCGACGGCGGCCGCGCCCGCTTCTACACGGTGGTCAGCCGCGACACCAACGACACCGAGTTCGCCCAGCGCCGCCAGCGCTTCCTCGCCGAGCAGGGCTACGCCTACCAGCTGGTCGACGCGTCCGCCCTGCTGGCGGGCGGCGTCCCTGCGTTCGGCGGGGCCAGCGCGCTGCAGCCAGATGGCGCCGCGCTGCTCGACGGGGACCGGAGCGCCTGACGGCGCCGGGCGGCCTCAGGGCGTGGAGCCCTGCCTGGCGATGGTGACGACCTCGCGGATCGCGGCCGGGTTGGCGAGGGCGCCCTCGCTGACCGCGCGCTCTGGCGGGACGCCGGCGAGGATGCGCTTGACCGGCACCTCGAGCTTCTTGCCGCTGAGGGTCCGCGGCACCTCCGCGATGGCGTGGACCTCGTCGGGGACGTGGCGCGGCGACAGCTCCGAGCGGATCAGCGCCCGGAGCCTGGCGGTCAGGGCCTCGTCCAGGGTGCAGCCCGGCCGCAGCACCAGGAACAGCAGCAGGCGACCGTCGCCGCCGTCGCCGCCGGCGTCGACCACCAGGCTGTCGGTGACCTCGTCGAGGCCCTCGACCACCCGGTAGAACTCGGCCGTGCCCATGCGCACGCCGCCCCGGTTGAGGGTCGAGTCCGAGCGCCCGGTGATCACGCAGGTGCCGCGCTCGGTGACCTCGATCCAGTCGCCGTGGCGCCAGACGCCGGGGTAGGTCGCGAAGTAGCTGTCGCGGTAGCGCTCGCCGTCCGGGTCGTTCCAGAAGCACAGCGGCATCGAGGGCAGCGGCTCGGTGACGACCAGCTCGCCGAGCCGCCCCACCAGGGACCTGCCCTGCTCGTCGAACGCCTCGACCTTGGCGCCGAGGGCGCGGCACTGCAGCTCGCCCGGGTACACGGGCAGCACCGGGGCGGAGGTCACGAAGGCGGTGCAGACGTCGGTGCCGCCGCTCACCGAGCCGACCAGCACGTCGTCCTTGACGTGCCGGTACAGCCAGGCGAAACCCTCCGGCGGCAACGGCGACCCGGTCGAGCCGATCGAGTGCAGCGCCGCGACGTCGGCGTCCCGGCCCGGCTCGACGCCGGCCTTCTGGCAGGCGAGCACGTAGGCCGCGCTGGTGCCGAAGTAGGTCATGCCGGTGGCGGCCGCGAAGCGCCACAGGGCCGTCATGTCGGGATGGCCGGGGCCGCCGTCCCACAGCAGCGCCGTCGCGCCGACCAGCAGCGCGCCGACCAGGAAGTTCCACATCATCCACCCGGTGGTGGTGAACCAGAAGAAGCGGTCGGCGGCGGTCAGGTCGAGGTGCAGGGCGAGCGACTTGAGGTGCTCGAGGACGATGCCGCCGTGGCCCTGGACGATCGGCTTGGGCAGGCCGGTGGTGCCCGAGGAGTACAGGATCCACAGGGGGTGGTCGAAGGGGACCGGCTCGGGAGCGGGCTCGCCGGCCCCGCCGGCGAGCAGCTCTTCCCAGGCCAGGACCCCGCCGCCGCTCGCCGGCGGCTCGACCGGCGACGGCACCATCACGGTGGCGCGCAGGCTGGGAAGGCGGCGGCGGATCTCGGCGAGGGCCTCGCGCCGGTCGTGGACCCTGCCGTTGTAGCGGTAGCCGGCGACCGCCAGCAGCACCGTCGGCTCGATCTGCTGGAAGCGGTCCACCACGCTGGAGACGCCGAACTCCGGTGCGCAGCTCGACCAGACCGCGCCGAGGCTCGCCGTGGCCAGCAACGCGACCACCGTCTGGGGCACGTTGGGCAGGTAGGCGGCCACCCGGTCGCCGCGGCGGACGCCGAGGCGGCGCAGCCCCGCCGCCGCGGCGGCGACCTGCCGTGCCAGCGCGGCGTAGCTGACCGTGCC
>DASUZB010000256.1:0-2936 GCA_036377075.1 Actinomycetes bacterium
GTCCTGGCCGTCTGCGACGACCTCGCCACCCAGATGCTGGCCGACGCCGAGGGCGGCACCAAGGTGATCCGCGTCGAGGTCGGCGGCGCGGGCGGCGCCGAGGCCGCGCTGGCGGTCGCCCGCCGGGTGGCCGACAGCCCGCTGGTCAAGGCCGCCGCCTACGGCGGCGACCCCAACTGGGGCCGGGTCCTGCAGGCGGCCGGCACCGCCGGCGTCGCGTTCGACCCCGAGGCGGTCCGCCTGGAGCTCGGCGGCGAGGGGCAACCCGTGGTGCTGCTGCGCGACGGCGTGCCCACCGGTGCGGACGGCAGCGCGGCGATGGCCGCGCCCGAGATCGCGTTCCGGCTCCACCTCGGCGGCGAGGGGCCCTGGGCGTGCGTGCGCACCGCCGACCTGACCCCCGAGTACGTCCGGCTCAACTCGGAGTACACGACATGACCGCGACCACCGGCCCGAGCACCGAGGACCTGCAGGCCAAGGCGGCCGTGCTGCACGAGGCGCTGCCCTGGATCAAGCGCTTCACCGGCCGCACCGTGGTGGTCAAGTACGGCGGCGCCGCGATGGCGACCGGCGCGGGGGCTAGCTCGCCGCCGCGAGATAGCCCCGAGGCGGCCTCGCTCGACTCCTTCGTCGACGACGTCGTCCTGCTGCGCTACGTCGGCGTCGACCTGGTGGTGGTACACGGCGGCGGCCCGGAGATCAGCCGCACCATGGAGCGCTTCGGCAAGCAGCCGGTGTTCGTCGACGGCCTGCGGGTGACCGACGCCGACACCATGGACCTGGTCCGCATGGTGCTCGTCGGCCGCGTCAACAAGGCCCTGGTCGGGCGGTTCAACACCCACGGCCGGCTGGCGGTCGGACTCTCCGGCGAGGACGGCCTGCTGGTCACCGCGCGGCCCAAGCGCGACCCTGGCGGCCGCGACCTCGGCCTGGTCGGCGAGGTCGCCGCGGTCGACCCGACGGCGCTGCGCGCGCTCACCGGCGCCGGGCTGATCCCGGTGGTGGCCACGGTCGCCGCCGGCCCCGGCGGCCAGCCCTACAACATCAACGCCGACACGGTCGCCGGCGCGCTCGCGGCCGCCCTCGCGGCGGAGAAGCTCGTCTACCTCAGCGACGTGGAAGGGCTCTACGCCGACCCGGGCGACAACGGCTCCCTGGTCCGCCGCCTCGACCTGCACGAGCTGGAGGCGATGCTGGCGGCGGGCCAGGTCCAGGCCGGCATGCTGCCCAAGCTGCACGGGATCGCCGACGCGCTGCGCGGCGGGGTGGGCAGCGCCCACATCCTCGACGGTCGCCTGCGCCACGCCCTGCTGCTCGAGCTGTTCACCGACAAGGGGGTCGGGACCATGGTCACCGCCGGAGTGCCCGTCCCTCCCCGGCCCGCCGGGCCGCAGGCCCTGTCGACCAGGGAGGTGACACCGTGAGCGAGGGCTTCGCCGCGCGCGAGGCGGCGGTGCTGTGGCCGACCTACGTGCGCCCACCGGTGGTCTTCACCCGCGGCGAGGGCGTACGGCTGTGGGACGAGGACGGGCGCGAGTACCTCGACTTCCTCGGCGGCATCGCGGTGGTCGCCGCCGGCCACGCCCACCCGCACGTGGTCGAGGCGGTCAGCGGGCAGCTCGCCACGCTCGGCCACACCTCCAACCTCTACTTCACCGGCCCGCAGGTCGAGCTCGCCGAGCGGCTGGTCGACCGCTTCGGCCCGCCCGCCAAGGTGTTCTTCGCCAACTCCGGTGCCGAGGCCAACGAGGCCGCCATCAAGGTCGCCAGGCGCTGGGCCAAGGGGACCAAGGGCGAGCAGGCGGTCGGGATCGTCGCCGCCGAGGGCGGCTTCCACGGCCGCACCCTCGCCACCCTGGCCGCCACCGGCAAGCCGGCGCTGCACCCCACCTTCGCGCCGCTGCCCGCCGGCTTCAGCCACGTGCCCTTCGGCGACGCCGGCGCGCTCGCCGCCGCGGTCGGCCCCGACACCGCCGCGATCATGCTGGAACCCGTACAGGGCGAGGCGGGCATCCGCGTGCCGCCGTCCGGCTACCTGCGCGCCGCCCGCGAGATCGCCAGCGAGCACGGCGCCCTCCTGGTCCTCGACGAGGTCCAGTCGGGCATGGGCCGGACCGGCCGCCTCTTCGCCCACCAGCACGAGCAGGTGCGGCCCGACGTGGTCACCCTCGCCAAGGCGCTCGGCAACGGCTACCCGATCGGCGCCGCCATCGCCACCGCCGAGGTGGCCAAGGCGATGCGGCCGGGCGACCACGCCTCCACCTTCGGCGGCGGCCCGGTCGCCTGCGCCGCCGCCCTCGCCACCCTCGACGTGGTCGAGCCGCTGCTCGACGGCCACGTCGCCAAGGTCTCGGAGCGCCTCAGGGAGGGCCTGGCCGAGCTCGCCGCCCGGATCGGGCCCCAGGCCGAGGTGCGCGGCCTGGGACTGTGGTTCGCCCTCGAGCTCGGCCCCGGCGCCGGGGCGAGCGCCAAGGAGGTCGCCGCCAGGGCGCTCCAGCGGGGCCTGGTGGTCAACCCGGTCACCGAGACGGCGGTGCGGCTGGCCCCGCCGCTGGTGGTCAGCGAGGCCGAGGTCGACCAGGCGATCAGCCGGCTCGCCGGCGCGCTGGCGGAGCTGGCGCCATGACCTCGCTGAAGATGGCCAGGCAGGCGGCGCTCGCCGCGCTGCTGCGCGGCCGGCGCATCACCGGCCAGGCCGGCCTGCTCGAGGCGCTGCACGCCAAGGGCTTCGAGGCCACCCAGGCGACCGTCTCGCGCGACCTCGACGAGCTCGGCGCGGTCAAGGTCCGCGGCGCCGACGGCCGCCTCGTCTACGCCCTGCCGGAGCCGCTGGCCGCCGACGGCGTCGACGAAGGGGAGCTGCGCCAGGTCCTGGCGCTGTCGCTGTCGGCGATCGTGCCGAGCGGGAACCTGGTGGTGGTGCGTACCCCGCCCGG
>DASUZB010000257.1:0-2570 GCA_036377075.1 Actinomycetes bacterium
GAGGGGCTACTGCTCCTTCAGTAGGCGGTCGGTGAGGACGATCTCGACGACCGCTGCGACGGTGTCCTGGCGGGCCCAGTCGCGCTGCAACTCGACCGCGAGCGAGACCCAGCTGATCGGCTGCCCGCCGGCTTGGAGCACGCGGTCGAGGCCGGCGCGGTGGGCCTCGGGTGAGGTGCCGCCGATGGCGTCGACGACGGGGTAGACCTCGTAGCCTTCGCGCAGCGCATCGAGCGCGGTGAAGGCCATGCAGATTTCGGTCCACAGGGCGCAGAGGATGAGCTTGCGGCGGCCGGTGGCGTGGACGGCCTGGACGAATTCGATGTCCTCCCAGGAGTTGGTCGTGGTCCGGTCGAGCGGCTTGTCGTCGGTCAGCAGGTCGGCGAGCTCGGGGAGGGTTGGCTGTCCGCGGCCGGTGGCGACGTTGATGGTCGAGTGCACGACCGGGACTGCGAAGGTCTTGATGGTGCTGACGGTCGAGACGGCGTTCTTGACCAGGAGCGCGCGGTCCATCGACCGGACTCCGGCCAGCTGTGAGGGCTGGTAGTCGATGAGCAGGAGCGCTGCGTTCTGCGGCGTGATGAGATGGTCTGCGAGCGGGTCGCGCACGGGCGCGCTGGTCATGTGGGAGCCTCGCCTTCTCGTAGCAGGTTCGGGTGCGCCTGACGGTAGTGGCCATCACGGTGAGCGGCGGTCACCTGATCCTGGTGCTTTGCGGCCTGCGGTGAGCTGCCGGACCTCGAGCAGGTCGAGGCCGAGCGCGTCGATCTCGGCAAGGACGCCGTACAGTGCCGACCGGTCCAGGAGGCCGGTGAGCACGGTGTCGGCGCCGTGCCGCTGCGACGCCAGCGCCGGGAACGCGGACAGCACCGTGGCGCCGAGGTGGCCGTGGATCCGGATCCTGTACCGGGTGGGCGTTGGGTCCATGCCGTCATGGTCGAATGCGGGCAGGTGAACCCGCATCACCAGGATCTGGTGATCGCCGTGCTAGCGGCTGCGGCCGGTCGACAGGAGTCGCAGTTCCCGCGCCCGCTGCACCGCCGAGGAGCGGTCACGGGCCTGGAGCTTGGCGTAGATGTTGCGGACGTGGGTGTTGACGGTGTTCACCGAGACGGAAAGTTCGCCGGCGATCTCGGGCCTGGAGAGGTTGGTCGGCAGGTAGCGCAGCACCCTGAGCTCGCTTGGGCTGAGCGCTTCGGTTTGCGGCGTGGGGGGCTGGTCCTTGGCGGGCAAGGGTGCGCCGTGCACGACGTCGAGGATGTCGGCGACCAGCGCCGCGTGCGCGGTCTCGTGCCGCGGCAGGGCCTCGAGCAGCTCCCCCGCGCCGGTCATGGCGAACGGCAGGACCAGCCGGTCGGGCTCGGCGAGCGCGAGCGCGCGTTCGGCGGCCTGGTTGGCCGCGCGCTGGTCACCGAGCGCACGGTGGGCGAGCGCGGCCAGCAGCTGGGCTTCAACGACCGTGACGTACCCGACGACCGGTGCCGTGCCGTCGAGGACGTCGGCCAGCGCGCCGAGCGCGCCGGCCGGATCGCCCTCGGCGAGGCAGATCACCGCGCGGGCGTTGCGGATTTCGCCCGCGTCCGCTTGCTCGTCGGTGAGCGCCGCGAGCGCGGCGCGGGCTTGGCCGGCCTGCCCGAGGCGGGCCTGGGTGGCCAGCATCCAGCCGGTCACCTGGCTCGCCAGCGCGTGCGAGCCCGCCAGCTGCGACTGCAGGTGTTCGGCCGCGCCGAGCTCCTCGAGCGCCTCGTGGTGGCGGCCGCGGCCGGCGTGGAGCCTCCCGGCCGCCAGGTGCAGCAGCTGGGTGATGCCCGGCCCAGCGTCGGTCTGCAGGGCCCGTGCGGCGCGCTGCAGCCACCGCTCGCCCTCGTCGAGCTCGCCGGTCCAGACCAGGTTGGCGGCCAGCGTCACCAGCGCGGGCGCGACGATGGGTTCCGCGCCCCAGCCGTGCCGCTCGGCAAGCGCGATCGCCTCCTGGCAGCGCCGCCGGGTGGCGGCGAACGAGCGGATCCTCGACGCGAACCCGAGCTGGGCGAGGCAGCCGACTTCGAGGTAGGGCCGGCCGATCTGCCGGGCCAGGACGGCGCCCTCCCGGAGGTGGCGTTCGGCGTCCGGCGCCTCTGGCAGCCCAAGCGTCCACGCCTCGGCGGTCCCCAGGTTCATTAGCGCCACCGCGCGCAGGTCGCTGCCGAGCGCGATGTCCTCGTCGGACTGCCCGGTGACCGGGGAGGCAAGGAACCTGGCCTGCTCGACGACGCCGGCCAGGCGGCCGCGGCGCCGCGCCAGCCCCAGCTTCAGCGACACCACCGCCACCCGGAGCCGGCGCCGGCGATCGGGTGGCATTGTCTTGACGTAGGTCTCGGCGACTGCCAGGTGGGCGGCTGCCTCGTCCAGGTGTCCATGGAGCAGGTCATCGGCGGCGCGGACCAGGGCCAGCTCGAGGTCATCCGCGGGGGCTCCCTGGGGGAAGGCCCGCACCAGCGCCTGGAACGTCTGCGCCTGCCCGTCGAGCGTCAGGCTGAACGAATTATCGGCGAGCAGCCGGGCCGCGTCGGGCCAGTCGCCCGCCGCTT
>DASUZB010000258.1:0-33634 GCA_036377075.1 Actinomycetes bacterium
GACCGCGAGATCCCGATCCGCGGCCCCGAGATCATCACGCCCGAGCGGATGGCCCAACTCCGCAAGGCATTGGCCGCCACCGCAAGGGTCAGGCCGGCGTTCCGGGTCTACCCGCTGTCAGGCCGGATCTTCGGCGCCTGCGGCGTGCCGTTCAACGGCATCTACCGCAACGACTACGGCCACCGGAACCAGCGCCGCTACGAGTGCCGCTACAACGATCCCAAGTTCAACGGCACGGACAAGCGCTGCTACTGCCAACGGATCGACGCCGACTGGCTGGATGAGACGGTCTGGGCCGAGGTGTCCACGGTGCTCTCGGACCCCGACCGGCTGCTCATGCTGGCACGGAAGCACCTCGACATGCGCGGCGGCGAGCTGCGCGCGGAGGCCAGCCAGATCGGTAGCCTCGACCGTCGCCTCGCCGAGGCCAAGCGCAAGCGCACCAACCTCGCGCTGGCCGCCGCCGCGTCCGGGCCCGAGGCCGTTGCCGATGCCCTCGCCGAGATCAACCGCGACATCGAGGCGCTCGAGCAGATGCAGGAGCAGGCCCGCGCGTGGGCGCGGGCCAACGCCGAGCGCACCGCGCTGGTCCGCAACCTGTGGAGGTTCGCCGAGGTCGCGCGTGAACGGCTCGACGACCCGAAGCCAGAGCGGATGCGGGAAGTGTTCGACGCGCTCGACATCCGCGTGCAGGTCGTGCGGGAGGGGGCTCGCCGCGGACGGCGCCGGAACCCACCGGACGTGCGCATTACAGGCGTGCTGCCGATCGGCAACCTTCACGAAGTGGCTAGTTCCACGGGCCGATGACGCCGACCACGCCCAGCGGCTGGTACTCGACCCAGGCGGCGTGGTTCTTGGCCAGCAGGGTGGTCTCGACGCGGCGGCGGGCCAGCACCTTGCCGGCGCGGCGGGCGGCCCAGTCGAGGTGGTCGGCCACCAGGATCACCTCCACCAGCGCGTCCACCAGCGGTTTGCCGTTCTCCTGGTGGATCAGCTCGCAGAGCTCGTCGGAGCGCTGCACGATCAGGGTCTTGAACGCCTTGAGGCGGCGCCGCCTGCCGTCGGCGCCCAGGCCGGCCCACCAGGTGCCCGCGCGCCGGGCGCGCTCGACCGCGGCCCCCACCTCCTCGGGACCGTCGACGGCGAAGGTGCCGACCACCTCGCCGGTGGCCGGGTTGGTGGAGGTGAAGGTCTCGCCGCTGCGTACCTGTGGCTCCTGGGTGATGGCCATGGCGTGGCTCCGTCGTCAGGACCGGCTGTTCCGGCACGATACGGATGGATCGGCAGAGCGTAGGTGAACCGTCACACCGGACCGGTGGAGCTGTCAATCGGCCTGCCTTCCTACGCTTCCACCTCGCTGCCATCCTGCGACCAGCGGGTGTGGAAGCTGCCTTCCCGGTCGACGCGCCGGTAGGTGTGCGCCCCGAAGAAGTCGCGCAGCCCCTGGACGAGGTTGGCGGGCAGGCGCTCGCGCCGGTAGCCGTCGTAGTAGGCGAGCGAGGAGGCGAACGCCGGCACCGGGACGCCGAGCTCGATCGCGGTGGCGACCACCCGCCGCCAGGCGCCCTGGGCGGCGCCGACCGCCTCGGTGAAGTAGTCGGCCAGCAGCAGGTTGGGGAGGTGCGGGTCGCGCTCGTAGGCCTCGCGGATGCGGTCGAGGAAGCGCGCCCTGATGATGCAGCCGCCGCGCCAGATGGTCGCCATCGCGCCCGGGTCGACCGCCCAGCCGTACTCCTCGGAGGCGGCGGCGATCTGCTCGAAGCCTTGCGCGTAGGCGACCACCTTGGAGGCGTACAGGGCGTCGCGCACGTCCTCGACCAGGCGCTCGCCGCCGGCGGTGGTGGCGATGCGGTCGGGGCCGTGGAGCACGCCGGAGGCGAGCACGCGGTCGGCCTTGCGTGCCGAGAGCATGCGGGCGAACACCGCCTCGGTGATGCCGGTGACCGGCACGCCGAGCTCGAGCGCGGAGGCGACCGTCCAGCGGCCGGTGCCCTTCTGCTCTGCCTCGTCGAGGATCACGTCGACCAGTGGCTTGCCGCTGGCCTGGTCGACCTTGGCGAGCACCTTGGCGGTCGTCTCGATCAGGAACGACTCGAGGTCGCCCTGGTTCCAGTTGGCGAACACCTCGGCGAGCTCGGCGGGGGTCAGCCCGAGGGCCTGGCCGAGGAGGTCGTACGCCTCCGCGATGAGCTGCATGTCGGCGTACTCGATGCCGTTGTGGACCATCTTGACGAAGTGGCCGGCGCCGTCGGGGCCGACGTGGGTGCAGCACGGGACCCCGTCGACCTTGGCGGCGATCGCGGTCAGGACGCCCTCGACCGCGGCGTAGCCGTCCTTGGAGCCGCCGGGCATGATGCTGGGGCCGTGGAGCGCGCCCTCCTCGCCGCCGGAGATGCCGGTGCCGACGAAGTGCAGGCCCTGCTCGGCCAGGGCGCGCTCGCGCCTGCGGGTGTCGTCGAACCAGGAGTTGCCGCCGTCGATCAGCACGTCGCCGGGGTCGAGCAGCGGGGCGAGCTGGTCGACCACGGCGTCGACCGCGGGGCCGGCCTTGACCATGATCAGCACCCGTCGCGGGCGGGCCAGCGCCGCGACCAGCTCGTCGAGCGAGTGGGCGCCGCTGATCGGCCCTTCGTCGCCGTGGCTGGCGAGCAGCTCGTCGGTGCGGGCGGCGGTGCGGTTGTGGACCACGATCGGGATGCCGTGGCGGGCGACGTTGCGGGCGAGGTTCTGGCCCATCACGGCCAGGCCGGTGAGGCCGAACTCGGCGGTGCCAGCCAAGGTGTGCGCCTCCTCGAGGTCGTCGGGGTGGGGCGTGCCGGAGAGCATGGTAGGCGTGCGATCCGCCTGCCGTTCAGCGCTCGGCGACGTACAGGGTCTGCAGGCCGCGGGCGACCGGGCCGTGACGGTCGTGGATGGTGGACTCGGCCAGGCCGCTGCCGCCGGGGTCGATGGTGGTGCGGGCGTCGAGGCAGACCCACTCCCCGGCGGGCTCGCGCTGCAGGTGGACGGTGAGGTCGGGGTTGACGAACAGGTAGCGGCGCCAGTCGAGCACGGAGCTGACGCCGTTGCCGGAGTCGGCGGCGATCAGCACGCGGGTGAGCGGCGAGGGCTCCTCGCCGGGCAGCAGCGGGTGGCGCATGCGCAGCCAGACGGTCGCCGGCCCCGGTTCCCGGAACGAGCCGGTGACGAAGCGCCATTCCATGCCGGTGTGGTAGCCGACCTCGGTGGCGGTCGGGAAGAACGGGCGGTGCTCTCCGTGGTCGGGGCCGGGTGGTGGCGGTCCGGCGCCGTCGAGGCCGCCGGGCAGCGTCAGCTCCGCGCGGCGCAGGCGCAGGGCGACGGCGCGCATGACCTCGGTGCCGCCGGCGCGCAGGCTCGCCTCGACCAGCTCGACGCTGCGGCCGCCGCGCACCACCTTCGCGGCGAGCTGCAGCGGGGCGATCGGTACCGGGCGGGGGATGTCGAAGGTGATCCGGGCGGTGCGCATGCCTTCCTGGCCGGCGAGTTCGACGGCGCGGCCGATCAGCGCGGCCGGCGGGCCGGCGTGCTGCGCGCCGGGGTCCCACGGCCCGCGGGTCAGCTCGGTCGGCTCGAACCCGTCGGCGTTCGGCAGGAAGAACGCCTCCGCCACAGCGTCCTCCTTCCGCTCCTCGTACCCTCGACTGAAGCGCAACGCTACCGTAGCGGCGGCCGTGAGAGAGTTGCCCGACAGCCGAGCGGATGGAGGTACTTGCGGATGGAGCTGCGCATCTTCACCGAGCCGCAGCAGGGCGCGAGCTACGAGCAGCTCCTGGGGATGGCCAGGGCGGCCGAGGAGGGCGGCTTCGGCGCCTTCTTCCGCTCGGACCATTTCCTGCGCTTCGGGCCGGGGGACGGGCTGCCCGGCCCCACGGACTCCTGGGTGACGCTGGCCGGGCTGGCGCGCGAGACCAGCCGCATCCGGCTCGGCACGATGGTCACCTCGGCCACCTTCCGCCTGCCCGGCATGCTGGCGGTCCAGGTGGCGCAGGTCGACGCGATGAGCGGCGGGCGGGTCGAGCTGGGCCTCGGCGCCGGCTGGTACGAGGAGGAGCACCGCGCCTACGGGGTGCCGTTCCCGCCGCTCGGGGAACGCTTCGAGCGCCTGGAGGAACAGCTCGCGATCGTCACCGGGATGTGGACCACGCCGCCGGGGGAGCGCTTCTCGTTCTCCGGCAGGCACTACACCCTGGCCGACTGCCCGGCGCTGCCCAAGCCGGTGCAGCGGCCGCGGCCGCCGGTGGTCGTCGGCGGCATCGGCGGCCGCCGCACCCCGCGCCTGGCCGCCACCTACGCCGACGAGTACAACGTCGCCTTCGTCCCCGCCGACGCCAGCGGGATGCAGTACCGGCGCGTCCGCGAGGCCTGCGAGCGGGCCGGCCGCGACCCGGCGAGCCTGCGCCTCTCGGTCGCCCATACGGTCTGCTGTGGCCGCGACGAGGCCGAGTACGCGCGCCGCGCCGCCAGCATCGGCCGCGAGCCGGGCGAGTTGCGCGAGAGCTCCTTCGCGGGCACCCCCGAGGAGGTCGCCGAGCGCCTGCGCGCCTTCGCCGACCTCGGTGCCGAGCGCGCCTACCTCCAGGTGCTCGACCTCGACGACCTCGACCACGTCGCCGTGCTCGCCAAGGAGGTCATGCCCCTGGTGGCGTAGGCCAGGGCTCAGCCGCGGAAGTGGTCGTAGGCGAGGCCGGCGAGGGGGAGGTCGCCGTGCGGCGTGCGGCGCACGCGGCGGGCGGGGTCGGCGGTGAAGCGGCCGCAGACGGTCGCGCCGGCCGCCGGGGCGTCCGGGGGCAGGGCGGCGGCGATGGCGAAGTCCTCGCCGCCGGCGAGGGCGAGGTCGAGCGGGTCGCGGCCGAGCAGGGCGGCGGCCTCGGCGACGCCGGGGGCGAGCGGCACGGCGGCGGCGTCCAGCTCGAGGCCGACGCCGGAGGCCTCGGCGAGGTGCAGGGCGTCGCCGGCGAGGCCGTCGGAGACGTCGAGCATGGCGCTCGCGCCGGCCGCCGCCAGGCGGCGGCCCGCTTGGAGCTGGGGCCGGGGGCGGCGGTGGGCCGCCACCAGGCCGGGGAAGCGGTCGAGCAGTCGGCGTGCCGGCTCCTCGCCGCGGCGCAGCAGCTCCAGCCCGGCGGCGGCGGCGCCGAGCGGCGCGCTCACCGCGAGGCGGTCGCCCGGGCGGGCGCCGGCGCGGGTGACCACCTGCTCCGCCTCGCCGATGGCGGTCACCGCCAGCGACAGGACCGGCCCTGCCGAGGTGTCGCCGCCCGCCAGGCCGACCGCGAACTCCAGGCAGCACTCGCGCAGGCCGGCGTACACGCGGTCGAGCAGCGCGGTGCCGGTCTCGGGCGGCAGCGTCAGCGCGACCACCAGCCAGCGCGCCTCGGCGCCCATGGCGGCCAGGTCGGAGAGGTTGACCGCGACCGCCTTCCAGCCCCAGTCCTCCGGGTCCGACAGCGCCGGCGAGAAGTGCCGCCCCTCGACCACCACGTCGGTGGTGACCACCAGCCGCCACCCCGGCGTGGGGCGCAGCACGGCGGCGTCGTCGCCGACGCCGACCTCGACCCCGGCGGCCGGCGGGAGCCCGGCGGTGAGCCGCGCGATCAGGCCGAACTCGCCCAGCTCCGCGAGGGAGGGGGCTGGCTCGCCTGGTGCGGTCAGGTGACCGCCTTCACGATGGCATCCTCCAGCCCGGGGAAGCCGGCCAGGTAGGCGGCGCGCTCCGCCTTGAGCCGCTCGACCTGCCTGGCGTACTCGTCGGTGCGGCCCTGCCGCTCGTAGAGGCGCCGGGGCTGCAGCAGCTCCGGGTCGTCGACGCCGGGGACGTCGCTGGCCACCTGGTAGCCGAAGTCGGGGTCCTCGTCCCAGCTGATGGCGCCCTCGGCGATGCCCTTGACGATCGCCGAGGAGTGCGGGATGCGGATCTTCTTGGAGCGGTCGTCGTCGTCCTTGCCGCCGACCCGCCCGGTGTTCAGCAGGTAGACCTGCAACGGGCGGGCCTCGAGCAGCTCGGCCAGGCGGTTGCCCTGCTGCTCGTGGCGCAGGGGGAAGAACGGGTTGGTGCCCGGCACGCGCAGCGACTTCCCCTCCTCGGCCTTGCCGCCGGCCGAGGTCCCCTGGGTCTCGCCGAGCATGAAGTAGCCGGCCGCCTGGGCGACGTCGAGCCTGGCGACGCCGGGGATGATGTTCTCGTTGCGGTTGAGGATCAGCAGGAACGACGCGGGCGGCACCTGGTCGGCCGGCCAGTTGTCGATCGAGCGCATGTTGAACACGGCGCGCCCGTTCTTGGTGTAGGAGGTGTCGAAGAAGTCCAGTTCGTCGTCGTGCTGGGAGACGTTCTCCAGGTAGGCGTCGGGGCGGGTGACGGCGCCGTGGATGGCGGGCTCGTCCTCGGCGGAGAGGGCGAAGGTCTTGGCGAAGCAGCCGTCCTCGGTGGAGACGACCTCCCCGCCGGGGAACAGGCCGATGAAGTCGTCCTGGACCGCCTGGGAGCCGTTCTGCTTGGTGAACGTGGTGGTGGTCTTGCCCGTGCCCGAGAGGCCGACGATCAGCATCGTCTTGCGGCCGTCCGGGGTGGGGATGACCTTGCAGCCGGCGTGCATCGCCAGGCCGCCACCCTCGTAGACGCGCTTGTTCCACATGCGCAGGCCGCCCTTCTTGGACTCACCGAAGTAGTCCGAGTTGAGCACCCGCGTCACCCCGGCCTCCAGGTCGACGGCGATCACGCGGTCGTCCGGGTAGCCGGGCAGCGCCAGGTTCGGGGTGTAGACGATGGTGATCTCCGGCTCGTGGGCGGCGCTGCCGTCGTCGAGCGGATCGTAGTAGAGGAACCGCTGCATGCCGGCGACGTTGGCGTTGGCCTTCTCCATCACCAGGCGGGCCGGCGTGCGGTAGGGCCCGGCGTGGCCGATGAAGCCGTCGACCACCACCATGTCGTGCTCGCGGACGTACTCGTCCTGGATGGCGGCGACGCGGGCGCCTTCCTCCCGGCCGATGGTCTGGTCGGAGTGCCGCTCCGGCGTGTCGGTGACGATGTAGGTCGAGCCGGTGGAGCGGGAGACCACCCGGGTCTGCACGTTGACGTTGCCGTACCTGGTCTGGCGCGCCTGGGGCATCTGGTCGGCGAACGCCCGCAGCTCCTCCTCGCTGGGACGGAACGCGACCGATCTGGCGGCGAGCGGGAGATCGTGCGGGGGTGAGCTCGACATGTGCGATGCCTCCACGTGCAGGTGCGACCACGTTGCCGCTACGGTCCGGGTGCCGGTGGCAGGGCCACGCACAAGTCTACCGGTGCGGTGGTTCCGCCCAGCGCAGGCAGGCGAGCACCTCTTCGTCGGTCACCTGTGGGAAGCTCGCGAACGCCTGGGCCACCGCCACGTACGGCTCGGGGGTCTCGAGGACGACCACCTCGTCGACCGCCCGGCCGAGCCGCTCGGCCAGCCCGGCCGGGCCGACCGGCACCCCGAGCACCACCCGGCCGGCGCCGACGCGCCGGCACCACCGCGCCGCGGCGACGCAGGTCCAGCCGGTGGCCACGCCGTCGTCGACCAGCACCGCGGTGCGACCGGCGAGCGCCGGCGGCGGGCGGTCGCCACGGTAGGCGGCGGTGCGGCGGGCGACCTCGACCCGCTGGCGCCGCACCTCGGCGCGCAGCGTGGCCGGGTCGAGCCCGAGCCGCTCGGCGGCCTCGTGGTCGATCGCCTCGATGCCGTCGGCGACCGCGCCGATGGCCAGCTCGGGGTTGTCGGGCGCGGTCAGCTTGCGCGGCACCACCACGTCCAGCGGCGCGCCGAGGCGGCGGGCGACGCGGGCCGCCACGATCGCGCCACCGCGGGGGATGGCGAGGATCGTGACCGGCTCGACGAGGCGCTCCGCCAGGACCCGGGCGAGCCGGTCGCCGGCCTCGACCCGGTCGGCGAACGGCCGCTGCCCTACCGGGGGAACCGCCCTCCACGGCTCGGCGTCAATCGTCGCACCTCCCGCGATCAGGACGACCGGGCCAAGCTGCCGGCCCGGCGACGCGATCCTACCCCGGCGTGCCGCGCCAGCGCCGGGCGCGACCCCTTCGGTGGGCTCTTCCCGCAGGTCGCGGCCTGGGTTTCCTTGGCATGCCATGACGCCTTGTGTAGCATGCGGCTCAGCTTTCGCCGTAAGGGGTGACGCCCTCTTTGTGAGCCATTGCCCCTTTCGGGACCGTCGCCTGAGCGGCGGCTCGCAACGCCAAGGAGGTCGGTGCTTGTGGTGACGGCGTACATCCTGATCCAAACGGAAGTGGGCAAGGCGGCCCAGGTCGCCAAGGAGATCGCGGAGATCAAGGGCGTCCAGCAGGCGGAGGACGTCACCGGTCCCTACGACGTGATCGTCCGGGCGGAGGCCGCCAACGTGGACGACCTGGGCAAGCTGGTGGTCGCGCGGGTGCAGGCGGTGGACGGCATCACCCGCACCCTCACCTGCCCGGTGGTGCACCTGTAGCCGGCGCGGCACGGCGCGGCCCCGCTAGGAGCTCAGCACCCCCGCCACGTGGTCGATCGCCCGGGTGAGGGTCTCGAGGTCGTCCGGCTCGACCGCCGGGTACATGCCGATGCGCAGCTGGTTGCGGCCGAGCTTGCGGTACGGCTCGGTGTCGACGATGCCGTTGGCGCGCAGCACCGCGGCGACGGTGGCGGCGTCGACCCCCGCGAGGTCGACCGTGGCCACGGTGCTCGAGCGCACCGACGGGTCGGCCACGAACGGCGTGGCGTAGTCGCTCGCGTCGGCCCAGCCGTACACCACCGCGGCCGACTCCTGGCAGCGCTTGACCGCCCAGGCAAGGCCCCCCTGCTGGTTGAGCCAGTCGAGCTGGTGGACGAAGAGGAACAGGGTGGCCAGCGCCGGGGTGTTGTAGGTCTGGTCGGCGCGGCTGTTCTCCAGGGCGGTCCGGAGGCTGAGCGTCGCCGGGATCCAGCGGCCGCCGTTGGCGATCGCCTCGGTCCTGGCGACCGCGTCCGGTGACAGGATCGCCACCCAGAGGCCGCCGTCGGAGCCGAAGACCTTCTGCGGGGCCAGGTAGTACACGTCGAACTCGGCGGGGTCGACCGGCAGGCCGCCGGCGGCGGAGGTGGCGTCGACGCAGACCAGCCCGCGCGCGCCCGGCGGGCGTCGCACCGGCATGGCGACGCCGGTGGAGGTCTCGTTGTGGGTCAGCGCGTACAGGTCGACCTCGGGGTCCGGCCGCGGCTCCGGGTAGGAGCCGTAGGGCGCCTCGATCACCTGCGGCTCGGCCAGGTGCGGCGCGGCGGCCGCGGCGGCCGCGAACTTGGCGGAGAACTCGCCGAACACCAGGTGCTGGCTGCGCCGCTCGATCAGTGAGCTGACCGCCACGTCCCAGAACGCGGTGGAGCCGCCGTTGCCGAGCGCGACCTCGTAGCCGGCGGGCAGGTCGAAGAGGTCGGCGAGGCCGGCGCGCAGGCGCGCGACCATCGTGCGGACGCCCGCCTGGCGGTGGCTGGTGCCGAGGTAGGTGGGCGCGGCGTCGGCGAGCGCGGCGACCGCCTCCTGCCGCACCTTCGACGGTCCCGAGCCGAAGCGCCCGTCGCGGGGGCGCAGCCCGGTGGGCAGGGTGATGGCTGCTGGCTGGATCGGCATGGCCAGAGCTTGCCACAGGTGCAAGGCTATGCGCGTGAAGCCAGGTCAGCCGAGGAGGCCGTCGCCGCATGTCCAAGCCGCGCATCTCCGCCCGGGTCGCCGCCATCGCCGAGTCGGCCACGCTCGCCGTCGACGCCAAGGCGAAGGCGCTCAAGGCCGCCGGCGAGGACGTGATCGGCTTCGGCGCGGGCGAGCCCGACTTCCCCACCCCGGACCACGTCGTCGAGGCGGCGGCGCGCGCCTGCCGCGAGCCACGCTTCCACCACTACACGCCGGCCGGGGGGCTGCCCGAGCTGCGCGCCGCCATCGCGGCGAAGACCGCCCACGACTCGGGCCTGCCGGCCGACGCCGCCCAGGTGCTCGTCACCAACGGCGGCAAGCAGGCGATCTACGAGGCGTTCGCCACCCTGCTCGACCCCGGCGACGAGGTCCTGCTGCCGGCGCCGTACTGGGTCACCTACCCGGAGGCGATCGCGCTCGCCGGCGGCGTGCCCGTGCTGGTGGAGACGACCGCGGCCAGCGGCTTCCGGGTGGACGTCGAGCGGCTCGAGGCGGCCCGCACGCCGCGGACCAAGGCGCTGGTGTTCGTCTCGCCGTCCAACCCGACCGGCGCGGTCTACCCGGCCGACGAGGTCACCGCGATCGGCCGCTGGGCGGCCGGGCACGGCATCTGGGCCGTCTGCGACGAGATCTACGAGCACCTGGTGTACGGCGACAACCACTTCGCGTCGATGCCGGTGCGGGCGCCGGAGCTGGCCGACCGCTGCGTGGTGGTCAACGGGACCGCCAAGACCTACGCGATGACCGGCTGGCGGGTCGGCTGGATGGTCGCCCCCGCCGACGTCGTCCGGGCCGCCGCCAACCTGCAGTCGCACGCCACCTCCAACGTCTGCAACGTGGCACAGGCCGCCGCGCTGGCGGCGCTCCAGGGCGAGCAGGAGTCGGTCGCGCGCATGCGGGCCGCCTTCGACCGGCGCCGGCGGCGCATGCACGAGCTGCTGCTGAGCATCCCGGGGGTGGAGTGCGTGGAGCCGCAGGGCGCCTTCTACGCGTTCCCGTCGTTCGCGGGAGCGCTCGGCCGGCCGCTGCGCGGCCGCACCCCGACGACCACGATGGAGCTGGCCGAGGTGGTCCTCGAGGAGGCGAAGGTCGCGTTCGTGCCCGGCGAGGCCTTCGGCGCGCCCGGCCACGCGCGCTTCTCCTACGCGCTCGGCGACGAGGACCTGGTCGAGGGCGTCACCCGCGTCGCCAAGCTGCTCGGCGAGGGAAACGGGTAGTCAGCCTGCCTCGGCGGCCGCGGCGCCGCCGAGCTCGATCCTGACGCTGGCCAGCTCCTTGTCGCGCACGCCGAAGACGGTCACGGTGAGCGCCTCGGTGCCGGCGGGCGGATCGGGCTGGAACACGGCCTGCTGGAACCGGAGCGCGGCAATGCCGCTGGCCGCCCCGCCGCTGAACTCGTAGTGGGTGCCGGCGGCGTCGCTCAGCAGGAACGACAGGACCAGCTCGGGCGCCAGCGCCAGCGTGCTGCCCGGCCCGGCGAACAGCGCGCTGCGCAGGATCGTCCAGCCCGACCAGAGCTCGAGCGAGACCAGCACCAGGCGCTCGCCTCCGGGCAGGGCGACCTCCTGCCCGAGCGGGACGACCCGGTTCAGCTTCGCCCGCTCCACGCTGCCGAGCGGCAGCGCTCCCGGCGCCGCCAGGACACCGGCGGGCAGGCGCGGCGTCGACGGCGCCTCCGGGCGGCGTGCGGGTGCCTGCTCCAGCCCCTGCCCGCCCTCGGACTGGGCCAGATCGACCACCCGGCGGCGCACCTCGCCGAGGTCGAAGCCGAGCGCCACCAGCGCCTTGGTGGCGAGGCCCTCGCCCTCGCGGATCAGCCCGAGCAGGATGTGCTCGGTGCCGATGAAGTTGTCGCCGAGCTGCAGCGCCTCGCGCAGCGACAGCTCGAGGACCTTCTTGGCCCGCGGGGTGAACGGGATGTGCCCGCTCGGCGGGGTGTCGCCCGGGCCGACGAACGTCCCGACCTGGGTCCGCACCGCCTCCAGCGAGATGCCGAGGGACTCCATCGCCTGGCCGGCGACGCCCTCGCCCTCGTGGAGCACCCCGAGCAGGATGTGCTCGGTGCCGATGTAGTCGTGGTTGAGGAGCCTCGCCTCCTCCTGCGCGAGCACGACCGATCGCCGCGCCCGGTCGGTGAAGCGCTCGAACATGGCCCCTCCCCGCCTTCAGCCCTTCTTTGCCTCGTGCCGCTCGATCGCAAGCTCGACCAAGCGTGCGATCAGCTCAGGGTAGGCCAATCCGGAGGCGGACCAAAGTAGCGGGAACATGCTCTTGGGGGTGAACCCGGGGATGGTGTTCACCTCGTTGAGCAGCACCTCGCCGGTGGCCTCGAGGTAGAAGAAGTCCACCCGGGCGAAGCCCTCGCAGTCCAGCGCCTGGAAGGCGCGGACGGCCAGCTCGCGCACCCGCGCGGTGACCTCGTCCCCGACCGGCGCGGGGATCAGCAGCTGCAGCGACTCGTCGAGGTACTTCGCCTCGAAGTCGTAGAACTCGTTGCCCGGCACCACCTCGCCGACCAGGCTGGTCTCCGGCCGGTCGTTGCCGACCACGCCGACCTCCAGCTCGCGCGCTGCCACGCCCTGCTCCACCAGGGCCTTGGCGTCGTGGGCGAAGGCCTCGTCCAGGCCCATGCCGAGGTCGTCGGCGATCTTCACCTTGTTGATCCCGATCGAGGAGCCGAGCCGGGACGGCTTGACGAACACCGGGAAGGTGAAGCGCTCGGCCACCTCGGCGGCGACCCGGGCCGGGTCGGCGCGCCAGTCGCGTTCGCGGACCACCAGGAAGGGGACCTGGGGCAGGCCGCGCTCGGCGAACACCACCTTGGCCATGGCCTTGTCCATCGCCAGGGCGGAGGCGAGCACGCCGGCGCCCACGTAGGGCAGGTCGGCGAGCTCGAACAGGCCCTGCACGGTGCCGTCCTCGCCGTAGGGGCCGTGCAGGATCGGGAAGACGACGTCGACCTGGCCGACGGAGGTGCCCGCCGTGGGCACGGTGAGCTCGGTGAGGGCGGCCGAGCGCTGCTCGGGGCGCAGGGCGATCGCGGTGCCGGCCGCGTCCACCTCCGGCAGGCCGCCCTCGGGAGCGACCAGCTCCCCCGGCGGGGTGTCCGGCAGCACCCAGGAGCCGCCGCGGGTGATCCCGATCGGCACCACCTCGAACCGCTCCGGGTCGAGCGCCTCGATCACCGAGCGGGCCGAGACGACCGACACGGCGTGCTCGGCCGAGCGGCCGCCGTACAGCAACGCGAGGCGAATCCTGCGCTTGCTCATGCCACCTCCAGGGCGTCGGTGAAGTCCGCGATCAGGTCGTCGGCATCCTCCAGGCCGCACGAGACCCGCACCATCCCCTCGCCGATGCCGGCGGCGGCCAGGGCGGCGGCGTCGAGCTGGCGGTGGGTGGTCGACGCGGGGTGGGACACCAGCGTCTCCGGTCCGCCGAGGGACGGGGCCAGCAGCGCCACCCGGGTGGCCTCGATGAAGCGCCGCCCGGCCTCGCGGCCGCCGTCGAGGTCGAAGGAGAGGAAGCCGCCGAAGCCGTCGAGCAGCCGGCAGGCGACCTCGTGGCTGGGGTGGCCGGGCAGGCCCGGCCAGTGCACCCGGGTCACCTTCGGGTGCCCGGCGAGCAGCGCGGCGAGGGCGGCGGCGTTGGCGCCGTGGTGCCGCATGCGCAGCGCGAGCGTCTTGACCCCGCGCAGCACCAGCCAGGAGGCGAACGGGTCGGGCGAGGCGCCCAGGTCGATCATGGTCAGCCAGGCGCGGTGGTGCTGCTCGGGGTCGGCGAACAGGGCCAGCCCGCCGACCACGTCGGCGTGGCCGCCGAGGTACTTGGTGGCGGAGTGGACCACCACGGCGGCGCCGTGCTCGATCGGGCGGCACAGGTAGGGCGAGGCGACCGTGTTGTCGACCACCAGCGGGACGCCGGCCGCGCGGGCCAGCCCGGCGAGCGCCGGCAGGTCGGCCACGGTCATGGTCGGGTTGGCGATCGTCTCGGCGTAGATCGCGCGGGTGGTCGGGCGCAGCGCGCCCTCGACCGCCGCCAGGTCGGCGACGTCGACGAGGCTGACCTCGATCCCCAGGCGCGCCGCGACGGTGGTCAGCAGCGAGTAGGTGCCGCCGTAGAGGGCGCGCTGCGCCACCAGGTGGTCGCCCGCGCCGGCGAGGCTGAGCAGCACCGCCGAGATCGCGCCCATGCCGGAGGCGGTCGCCATGCCCTGCGCGGCCCCTTCGAGGTCGGCGACGGTGGCCTCGAGGGCGGCGCTGGTGGGGTTCTCGTAGCGGGTGTAGACGAAGCCCTCGCGCGGCTGGTGCAGCGTGTGGGCGTAGTGCTCGGCGTCGTCGAAGGAGAAGGTCGACGTCTGCCAGATCGGCACGGCGAGCGGCGGCTCGGCCGGGGCCGGCCCGCGCACGCCGTGCACCGCCCTGGTGGCGAAGCCGCGCCGCTGGGGTTCGCTCGGCATGCCGGCCGCCACCCTCAGCCCTCGGCCCCGCCGAGGTGGCCGGCTGCCTCGGTCGCCCGCGCCAGCACGCGGGCGCGGAAGCGTCGCGCCTGGGCGCTGCCGCGGACGCCGCGGACCCGGTGGGCGCGGCCGTCCCGGTCGACCAGCCGGGTGCGGCCGTGGCCGATCTCCACCGCCGACAGCTGGTCGTAACGCCAGCGCCTGGCCCCGCCCAGGCGGCGCAGGACCACCCCGTCGCGGTCCAGCTCGGCCACCCAGACGCGGGCGCGCAGGCCGGCGACGGCCAGGCTGTAGGCGGCGAGCACCGTCCAGAGCAGCGAGGCCGCGGCCAGCGAGGTGGCGGTCCCCTCCCCCGCCTGGAGCGACAGGCCGAGCAGCACCGAGGCCAGCGCGGCCTCCAGCAGGCCGCTGCTGAGGGCGTGGAGCACGCCGCCGGGCTGGAAGCGCTCCACCTCGCCGCGCTCCGGCGGCGCAGGTCGGCCGTCCGGATCCACCGGGGCGGGTCCGGACCGTTCGGCTCGGGGGGTGGGGGGAGCGGACACGGCGTGGCTTCCTCGAGGTCGGGATCTCAGGGCGACGAGGCCTCGCCCGCCGCCCGGCGAAGGTACCAGTCGGGCGGGCTCCAGCCGGCGCGGGCCTCCTCGACCAGGGTGGTGATCGCGCCCATCACCCGGTCGCGGGCGTCGTTGAGCTGGTCGAGGGTCGCCTCCGGCCCGAGGCCGAGGTCGATCGGCGGGCCGGCGCGGACCACCACCCTGATGCCGCGGCGGAACGGGCCCACCCTGCCGCGGGTGAACAGCAGGTGCGCACCCCACATGCCGACCGGCACCACCGGCGCGCCGGTCAGCGCGGCCAGCCGGGCGACCCCGTTCTTGGCCGGCCCCGGCATGAAGTCGGGGTTGCGGGTGGTGGTGCCCTCCGGGTAGATGGCGACCGCGGCGCCCTCCCGCATCGCCTCGACCGCGGCCGACAGCGAGCGGACGGCGTCACGGGTCTCGCGGTACACCGGGATCTGGCCGGCGCCGAGCATGATGAAGCGCATCAACCGCTTCTCGAACAGCTCGGACTTGGCCAGGAAGCGCACCTCCCGTCCCGCCGAGTCGATGAACACGCCGAGGCACAGCGGGTCGAAGTAGGAGGTGTGGTTGGCCGCCACGATCACCGGCCCGGTGGCGGGGATGTGCTGGGCACCCTGCAGCTCCAGCCGGACCCAGAAGCGGATGACCGGCGGGACCACGAGCTTGGCCAGGGCGTACACCGGCCGGCGCTGACGAGCCATGACCGCCGGATCGTACCGCTGATCAACCCGGGGCATCCGGTGAGGCTCGTACCACCGGAGGGAGTCGGCCGCCTCGGCCGCAGTCGCCCTGCCTGCGGGGCATCCGGTTGCTATCGTCGCTGCCGTGCTCACTCCGATCGTGCCGCTGAAGTTGCTCGACGACGCCAAGCGGCGGCTCGCGCCGGTGCTCGTGCCGGTCGAGCGCCGCCTGCTGGCGATCGCCATGTTCGAGGACGTGCTCGCGGCGCTCGCCGGGACCGACGGGCTCGAGCGGCCGCTGGTGGTCTCGCCCGACCGGGAGGTGTGGCGCCGCGCCGACGCCCTCGGCTGCCGCGTGGTCGAGGAGCACGAGCCCGGCGGCGGCCTCAACGCCTCGCTCACCCGCGCCGCGGCGGACGCCGCCGCGGCCGACGGCCTCCTGGTGGTCGCCGCCGACCTGCCCCTGGCCACGCCGTCGGCGCTGGCGGAGGTGGTCGGGGCGGCCCGCCGCGCCCCGGTCGTGGTGGTCCCCAGCCGCGACGGCGACGGCTCCAACCTGCTCGCCTGGCGCGACCGCGCCACGTTCCGCCCGGCGTTCGGCGCCGGCAGCGCCGCCCGCCACCTGGCGGAGCCAGGCGCCGTCCGGCTGGACGAGCCCGGCCTCGCCCTCGACGTCGACACGCCCGCCGACCTGCGCGCGGCCGCGGCGCTGGTCGAGCCCGAGAGCGTCACCGGCCGGCGCCTGCGCGACCTGCGGCTCGCCGCCCGCCTGGCGTAGGAGATCCGAGGAGCGGTGGCCCACGGAGAATCAGGGGGCGCGGTCCGGTATCCTGCGCCGGCAGCCGTCCCACGCTGACCGACCGAGGAGCCTTCGAGCATGCTGCAGGGGACCGTGAAGAGCTTCGACCCGCGGACCAGGGCGGCGGTCGTGCTCACCGACGAGCGGGTCGAGTACGCCGTCCCCCCGGAGGCCTTCGCCCGCTCGGGCCTGCGCCTGCTCACGCTCGGGCAGCGGGTGAAGTTCCTGGTGGAGGGCGAGGACGACGCCGCCCGCGTGACCTACGTCAACATCCTCACCCTGCCGGACCCCGAGTAGCGCGCCGTCCGCGCCGGCGAACGCGGCGAGGCCCCGCCCACCGGCGGGGCCTCGCGCGAGGAATTCGCACCTACCGCTTGCGCGTACGGGCCTTGGTGGTCGTGCCGCGGCTCTTGGTCGCGGCGGCGGTTGCCTTCGCGACCCGGGAGCCCGACGACCGGGAGCTGGACGCCTTGGCGGCCGGCTTCGCCGCCGTCAGCCTCGGCGCTGCCGCCCGGCCGGCGACGACGTCCTTGAAGCCCTGCCCGGCCCGGAAGGCAGGGATCTTGGTCGCCTTCACCTTGACCGGGGTGCCCGTGCGGGGATTCCGCGCGGTGCGGGCCTTGCGGTCGCGGCGTTCGAAGGTCCCGAAGCCGACCAGCGACACGCGCTCGCCCTTCTTCACGGCGACCTGCGTCTGCTGAATCAGGCTGCCGAGCACCTTGTCGACATCCGACCGCGCAACCGCCGTCTGCTTCTGGATCGAGTCGACGAGCTGCTTGCGGTTCAAGGGCGCCTCCTTGCCCAATAGGGGATTGCTCCCCCGCCTGGGACGGACCCCCGTAGCCCTGTCCCCTTTCGGCCGTGCATGCTAAAGACGCTGTAATCCAAGGTCAACAACCTCCGGCATATTTGAATCCCTTGCCAGGCAACAAGTTGCCCTCCCGCGCACCGCTCGGCGCCGGCCGGCGGCTATTTCCGTTGCGCGAATCAGAGCAATTCGCCGGTTGCCCGTCGGACCGTCGGGCGGTGATGCACCCCACCCGGCCATTTCGCATAGAGGGAGATACCGGACATCCATCAGGGCCGCGTGGCGTCGCTCGCGCCGCGTAGTGGCGCCCCGGAAAGGGCCTCGTATTCGGCCTCGGTGATACGGGCGAACAACGGATTCGCCGGCGGCAGCAGACCATGCTCCGAGGCGGCGCATTGCGCCGCGATCCGGGCCGCGGCGTCGGGCAGGAACGGCGCCAGCTCGCCGGCGAGCACCCGGCAGGCTCCGAGGAGGACGCCGAGGACGGCGTCGAGCCGCTCGGCGGCACCGTCGCCGGCGAGCCTCCACGGTCGCGCGGTCTCGACGTACCGGTTGGCCTCGTCGACGATCGACCAGACCGCCGCCGTCGCGCCGCGGAAGTCGCCCTCCGCGAGGGACTCGTCGACCCGCCGCGGCGCCAGCCCGCAGGTGCGGGCGAGCCGCTCGGCCCCTGGCGCCGCCCGGCGCTCGGCCGGGGGCTCGCCGCCGCGGAAGCGGTGCACCATGCCGACCACCCGGTTGACCAGGTTGCCGAAGCCGCCGGCGAGGTCGGCGTCGGCGCGGGCGACCAGGCGCGCGACGGTGAAGTCGGTGTCGCCGACGCGCGGGACGTCGCGCAGCAGCCACCAGCGGACCGCGTCGGCGCCGAACCGCTCGACCAGCGCCACGGGGTCGACGACGTTGCCGTTCGACTTGCTGAGCTTGTGCCCCTCCACGGTGAGGTGGTCGTGCACCAGGACGTGGGTCGGCGGCGGCTCGCCGGCCGACAGCAGCATCGCGGGCCAGTAGACGGCGTGGAAGCGCAGGATGCCCTTGCCGATCAGGTGCACGCGGCGGCCGCCGCCCCGCCACCAGCGGTCGTAGGCGGCGCCGCCGGTGCCGTAGTCGAGCGCGGTGACGTAGTTGCCGAGCGCGTCCCACCAGACGTAGACGACCTGGGTGGGATCGCCGGGAACGGGGATGCCCCAGCCGCGCGCCCGGGCGCGGGAGCGGGAGACGCTGAAGTCCTCCAGCCCGCCGGCGACGAAGGCGAGCACCTCGTTGCGGCGCGCCTCGGGCTCGACCCGCAGCCTACCGCCGGCGAGCAGCTCGTGGAGCTGCTCCTGGTAGCGGGAGAGGCGGAAGAACCAGTTCTCCTCGACCACCTCCTCGGGACGCGTGCCGTGGTCGGGGCAGCGCCCCTGGCCGAGCTCGTCCGGGGCGTAGAACTGCTCGCAGCCGACGCAGTACAGCCCCTGGTACTGCCTGCGGTAGAGGTCGCCGGCTGCCGCGCACGCGCGCCACAGGCGCTCGACGCCCGGGCGGTGGCGCGGGTCGCTGCTGGTGCGGATGAAGTCGTCGAAGGAGAGGGACAGGGGTCCGCGCAGCGCCGCGAACGCCGCGCCGTTGCGCTCGACGAGCTGCCGGACTCCGACACCGAGGGCCTGCGCGGCCTGCACGTTCTTGAGGGAGTTGTCGTCGCTGCCGGTGAGGAAGCGGACCTCGTCGCCGCGCAGGCGGCGGTGCCGCGCGAGCACGTCGGCCTGCACGATCTCCAGCGCGAAGCCGAGGTGCGGGCGGGCGTTGACGTACGGGATCGCGGTGGTGACGTAGAAACGTGGTGCGGCCATGGGAACCTCCTGGTGGGAGCGAGGCTCCGACCGCATCCGTCAACGCATCGAGGCCCCGCGACGGGGGCCTCGCCAGCGTCATCCGTCCAGCAGTCAGCGGCCCCGTTGCCGGGGCATCATCTGGTAGGACGAATGGGTGGTCATGGCGGCAGCGTAGCAGCCACGGCCGGGATCCGGCCACGCCGATCCGCGGCCGGCGCCGTCGTTGGCTGGGGTGCCAGGACTCGAACCTAGACTAACGGGGCCAGAACCCGTCGGGCTGCCAATTACCCCACACCCCATGGGCGGCCGCCACCAGGGCGACCCGAGACGGGACGAAGGCCGCGGCCCTCGTCCCGAACGCCACCGAAGGTACCACGGCCCGCCGACCGGTTTCCAAGCTCTTGCGACGCTCGCCGCGCGCCGCCCGCCCTTCACGTGTGGGCGTGGACGGGGCAGACTCTGCTCGACGGGCCCGGCCGCGCGTGGCCGGGCGGGCGGAGGAGGGCAGGGCGGTGGCTGTGGACGCGGGCACGGCGCGGGGCGACGCGGACGGCACGCGGTCGGGCGGGGGCGCCGGGGCGGAGTCGACGCGGTTGTCGTACCAGGAGACGTGCAGGCAGCATGCTGCGATCAGCGACTTCAGGGTCAGGCTCCTGGTCCTGCTGACGCTGGCGACCGGGGCCGGAATCCTGTTCCTGCTCGGTCGTCCCGATGACACCCGCTACTTCGGCGCCATCGGGCTGTACGGGCTGGCGATCAGCGGCGGCCTGTTCCTCTACGAGCTGCGCGGCATCCAGCGCAGCGCCATCTTGCGCGAGCAGGCATCGGCCCTGGAGCAGGCGCTGGGCGTGCCGGCCGGCCAGGGCCAGTTCCGCGACCGGCCGAGCGCCGCGCTGCGTGGCTTCGTCGGCGCCGAGGGCGCCTCCTGGGTGGTCTACCTGGCGATCATGGCCGCCTGGGCGTACGTCGCCGGCCTCGGGCTCGGCTGGTGGCGCTGGATCCCCGCGGTGTACCTGGTGCTCCTGTACCTGGCCGCGCTCGCCGTCAAGTGGCTGCTGCCTTGGTGGCGCACTGACGGCTACGCGGCGGCGCGGGCCTCCTGGGAGCGCACCTGGCGCGGTGGTCCGCCTACGGGATGAACACCCCCTGGATGGTCACCGGGCTGTTGACCGTGTAGTCGAGCTCCTGGGACTGGGCCACGCCGGCCGGGGTGACCACGTCCATCGCCTTCGGGACGGTGGCCGGGTCCACCGTGCAGTGCGGGTCGGTGGAGGCACTGGCGCAGACCCCGAAGGCGAACTCCTGCGGGGTGGGCGCGAAGGCGCGCGCCTGGTCCGGGCTGAAGCCGTCCTGGCCGGTGAGCACCACGGCGAAGCCCCAGCCGGGGCCGGGCTGGCCGAGGCTGGACTTGGGGACGCTGAAGGTGATGAAGCGCGAGATCGCGTTGGCCTTGATGGTGACGGTGCCGAGCGTGTTGCCGCCGGCGTCGACGTAGCGCTGGCCGAAGCCCTGTACCTCGACCAGCCGGCTCCACGCCGACCCGCCCGCGATCTGGTAGTTGCGCTGCGGGAACGAGGCATCGGTGGAGGTGCTGCCGGCGGCGGGGTCGTGGACGTAGACGTCCACCAGCTGCGCCCCGAGCGGGCTGCCGAAGGTGGGGGTGAGGTCGCGGGTCTTCAGCCGGAAGATGACGTTGGTGCCGTCGTCGAGGACCTGGAACTGCTGGATGTCGTAGGCGCCCGGCTGGAAGAAGCTCGAGGTCGGGTAGGCGTAGTTGCCAGGGCCGTTGTCGTCGCCGTCGGGGTCGGCGCTGTCGAGCAGGACCGTGCCGGGGGTGACGTCGAACACGATGGTGCGCTGCGCGTGGGCGGTGGCGCCGCCGGGGCTGGTGGCCACGGCGTCGAGCACGATGGTGCCGCCGCTGATCGGCACGTCGACGCTCCAGCTGCCGTCGGCGGCGGCGGTCGTGGTCACGACGGTGTTGGCGGAGTTGGCGTCGAGGTTGGTGGCGGAGACGTCGACGGTGTTGCCCGCCGCCGAGGTGCCGCGCACGGTGACCGGCGAGCCGGGCACCGCCGTCTTGTCGGCCGGCTCGGTCACGGTGAGGGTGGTGGCCTGCTGGGCGTTGGCGACGTAGCGGCGCACGGTGTTGGCGGGCTGCTCCAGCAGCCGGCCGGCGTCGAGGTCGCGGACCAGCCGCACGAACTGCGCGGCCGACCAGGTGAGCGGCGCGGCCGAGCCGGCCGGCTGGCCGTTGACGAAGCCGATCGAGGCGACCGTGGGGTCGGTGCCGAACGGCGACGGCGCCAGGTCGGGGTTCTCCCAGCCCTGCTCGGGGATCAGGCCGACCCCGGAGGCGAAGCGCCGCATCGCGTCCGCCAGCGTGGCGGCGCCGGCGCGGTCGCCGAGCGTGATGTCGTGCTCGGCCCGCTCGCCGGCCAGCACCGGCCAGAGGTGGCCGTTGCCCTTGCCGCTCGGCGCCCACGGGTGCCCGTCGCCGTTGCCGTCGCCGTAGCCGTCGCCGTTGTAGCGGAACCAGCCGGGGCCGCTGCTGGTGTCGCGCCTGATGGTCGCGTCGACCACCGGCAGGGAGCGCAGCACGTCGGGGTCGCGCGCGGGGAACATGCCCAGGCGCGGCAGCTCCAGGAAGCCGGCGTCGATCACCTCGCGCTGGTCGAGGGTGGGCCCGCCGTTGCCGACGTTGTAGCTCACCGCCTCGTTGGGGTCGCCGTTCTTGGACAGGCGGATGAAGTAGGGGTCGGTGCTCTTGGGGCCGTTGCTGGTGACCGTCCAGCCCTTGACGGAGCGCTGGAAGTCGTCGGCGACGCCGCGCCACACCCGCGCCGAGGCCGGGTCGCCGTTGCTGGTGGCGATGTCGGCCGCGGCGATCAGGCCGGCGATCTCGGCGGCGATCGTCGACGGCGAGAAGCCGCCCTGCTCCTCCCAGCGCTCCGAGCCGAAGCTGGGCCCGTGGCTGATGGCGAAGTTGGCCGCCGGCTTGATGTGGGCGGTGTAGAAGGCCTTGTCGGTGATGCCGGCCTGCAGGGCCATCAGGATCGGGTAGGTGACCTCGTCGAGCTGGGTGCCGAAGGTGTCCGGCGCCGGCTTGCCGTTGACCAGGCTGTTGCGCGGCATGGAGCCGTCGGCGAGCTGCTGGCGCTCGAACAGGAAGCGGACCGTGTCGCTGGCGGTGGCGCGGTCGCCGTCGGTGAGCAGGCCGGTGAAGGTCTCGTACAGGTCGCGCGAGAACACCTCGCGGTAGGAGCCGAAGTAGGTGTTGTTCGGGTCGCCGGCCGAGACCGCCTGCCCCCACGGCGAGGCGAGGCTGGCGACGATCGCCCCGGGGAAGGTCTTGTCCTCCGACGCCTTCAGCACGTTCGCGCTGAGCCGGTAGACGCGGCGCAGCTCGGCGAGCGCGCCCGCGCCGAGGCCCGGCAGGTGGTTCGGCGGGTCGGCCAGCCCGGCGTCGTAGCCCGCCCAGCCGTCGGCGTAGCGCCCGAGCGCGCGGCCGAAGCCGCCGCGCACGGCGGCGCCGGCGGTGCGCACGGCCTCGTCCTGGCTGGCGCCGAAGCCGAGCGCGAGGGCGAGCCCCTGCTCGGCGCCGCCGACCGCGGCGGTCTGCACCAGGTTGCCCTTGACCGCGTCGCTGTAGGTGGTGGTCAGGGCGTGGTCGCTGTCGAGCTGGGTGAGCCCGTCGCTGGCGCCGCCGGCGAAGCCGTTGGAGACCTGGGCGAACGGCGTGGAGGCGTCCAGCGCGGTGAAGACCGGCTGGGCGTAGTCGCGGTTGGCGGCGTTGGTCGCGGTGACCGGGTCGGAGGCGACCGGCACCGGGTGGCCGGTCGAGGTGTCGACCGTGCCGCTGTCGGCGCCGCCGTTGCCGGCCCCGCCACCGCCGTTGCCGTTGACCGTCGGGTCGAGCCGCAGGTAGAGCTTGAGGCCGTGGTGGCCGCGCGGGTCGAGCCGCAGCCGCAGCAGCAGCGCGTTGCGGCCCGGGTCGGTGACGTAGTCGGTGACGATCTGGTACAGGCCGCTCTTGGCGGTGGTGGTGACCCGGCAGCTCATGCCGCTCGGGTCGAGCGGCGCGACGGTGTAGGTGGTGTCGCGGGTCTGCAGGTCGGTGAAGGTGGCGCCGTCGGTGACCAGGTACTGCAGGGTCTCGACGTTGGTGTTGTCCACCGTCGGGTAGTAGACGTCGCTCAGCACGCCGTTGGCGACCGTGAACCAGACCTTGGAGGTGCGGTTGCGGGCGGTGCCGAGGCAGTCCTTGCGCGCCCGGTCGAAGTGCGAGAGGGCGCCGGGCCCGTCGGGCGCCGGGCTTGCGGCCGCCGCCGGGCCCGCTGCGACGACGCCGAGCTGGGTGCCGGCGGCCAGGGCCAGAACCAGGACCGTGCTGAGGAGGTGGTGACGGGTGCGACGACGCCGTGCCTGCATGAGCATGCCCCCCTGCCCGCGCGGTTCTACCGGTTCAAGCTGATTCGGACGGGATCCTACCCGCTGGGAGAACTCGCGGGAAGACGCAGGTTGCGCACGCCACGGCGTACGTCAGCCGGGCGCGAGCGCCTCGAGGACCTCCTCGGCGCGGCGCAGCGCCGCCTCCGGGTCGACCTCGGGCGAGCCGACCTCGGGGTCGAAGTTGAGGTCGAAGAAGAGCTCGGTGATGCCCTGCGCGGCGATGCCGTCGAGGTCCCCGCGGACCTGGTCGAGCGAGCCGGTGAGCGGCTGGCGGGGTCCGTCGCCGCCGGGGCTGGCGCGCTGCAGCCTGCCAGCACGGACCCGCACCACGCCGCGGCAGACCAGGCGCAGGGCGTCCGGGTCGCGGCCCGCCTCGACGGCGGCCCGCCGCACCGTGTCGACCACCGCGCCGAGGCGGGTCAGGTCGGCCATGCTGCCGCCGACCCAGCCGTCCGCCAGCCGGCCCGCCCGCCGCCAGGCGGCCGGGACGTTGCCGCCGAGCAGCAGCGGCGGGTGGGGACGCTGCAGCGGCTTGGGGTCGAAGCGCGCCGGCGGGATGTCGTAGAAGCGGCCGTGGAACTCGACCACCTCGTCAGCCCAGAGCGCCCGCAGCGCGGCGACGAACTCCTCCGCCCGCGCGCCGCGGTCCTGGGTGGGAACCCCTACCGCCTGGAACTCCTCGCGCATCCAGCCGAGGCCGAGGCCGACGTCGAGCCGGCCGCCGGAGACGGCGTCGAGCGTGGCGAGCTGCTTGGCGAGCAGGGCCGGCGAGAAGAACGGCACGTTCGCCACCGCCAGGCCCAGGCGGATCCGGCTGGTCTGCCCGGCGAGGTAGGCCAGCGAGACGATCGGGTCGTGGACGCTGCGGTAGACCGGTGCGCCCGCGCGAGCGTCCGGCTCGGCCGGCACCAGCAGGCGCTGGAAGGTCCAGACCGACCGGTAGCCGAGCTCCTCGGCGCGCCGCACCAGCCGCACCTGGTTCTCGGGCGTCGCCCACGCGCCGGCGACGGGCACGCCGAAGCCCCTCAGCACGGCCCCACCCCTTTCGCTCGATGCCGCTCCTGCCGAGCAAGAGCGTGGACCAGCGCCCGGCCCGCTCGCCAATCCGGCCCGGGGCGTACCGTTTGCGCAGGTCGCGGCGCTCGCTTCCCACGCGCGGGCGGGGGCGTGCCGTATCTTGTCGGGCATGCCAACGCGCGAGCGGGTGCTGGAGGTGGCCGGCCGGGAGGTGAAGATCACCAACCCGGAGAAGGTCTTCTTCCCGCGCACCGGCCACACCAAGCTCGACCTGGTTCGGTACTACCTGGCGGTGGCGGACGGCGCGCTGCGCGGGGTGGCGCGGCGGCCGATGGCGCTGAAGCGGTTCGTGAACGGGGCCGAGGGCGAGTTCTTCTTCCAGAAGCGGGCGCCCACCTCGCGGCCGGAGTGGATCGAGACGGTGGAGCTGCGCTTCCCCTCGGGCAGGAGCGCGCACGAGGTGGTGGTCAGCGACGCCGCCCAGCTCGCCTGGATCGTCAACCTGGGCTGCATCGACCTCAACCCGCACCCGGTGCGGGCCGACGACCTCGACCATCCCGACGAGCTGCGGGTCGACCTCGACCCGGTGCCCGGCGTCGCGTGGGCGCAGATCCGCGAGGTCGCCCTGGTGGCCAGGGAGGTGCTCGAGGACTTCGGCCTGGCGGCGTGGCCGAAGACCTCGGGCTCGCGCGGTTTCCACGTCTACAGCCGGGTCGAGCGGCGCTGGACGTTCGGGGAGGTCCGCCGGGCGGCGGTCGCGCTCGCGCGCGAGGTGGAGCGCCGCGCCCCGGAGCTGGCCACCAGCAAGTGGTGGAAGGAGGAACGCCACGGCGTCTTCCTCGACTACAACCAGAACGCGAAGGACCGCACGGTCGCCTCGGCGTTCTCGATCCGCCCCACGCCCGACGCGCGGGTCTCGACGACGCTGCGCTGGGACGAGGTGGCCGACTGCGAGCCCGAGGCGTTCACCATCGACACCGTTCCCGACCGGGTGGCGCGGGTCGGCGACCCGTGGGAGGGGATCGACGAGGCGGCCGGCTCGCTCGAGCCGCTGCTGGAGCTGGCCGACCAGCACGAGGCCGCCGGCTTCGCCGATGCCCCCTGGCCACCCATGTACGACAAGCAGGCCGCCGAGCCCGACCGGGTGCAGCCCTCCAAGCGCCGCGCCGGCCCGGCCAGGCCCGAGGGCATCGTCCCCCCGCCCGCGCCGGGCAAGGCCGCCGGCCCGACGGGCCGGCGCCGCTCGAAGATGCCCCTGATCGAGGTCGCCCGGGCGGCCACCCAGGCCGAGGCGATGGAGGGCCTGGAGCGCTGGAAGGCCCGCCACCCCGACGTCTGGTCCCGCCTCGACCCGCCCGACGTGCTGGTCGACTCGATGCGCGGCCGCTCCACCGTCTGGTACCGGATCCGCCTCAACCTCCGCAACGTCCCGGAGGACGAGCGCCCACCCCAGGAAGCCCTCGAGGTCGACTACGACCCCTGGGCCCGCCCCGACGGGCAACAGGGTCCCGGCTGAGGCGCCAGGCTGCCGCGCGATCCTGCGGCATGCGTTTTCCACGGACTCGGTCGCAGCGGTGGTAACCGTCGACAACCGGACCTACGCTTTGTCCTCCGAAACCGATACACCCTGAGGTGTAAGGTATGTACATGACACGGACGAACATCGAGATCGACGATGCGCTGGTCGAACGCGTGATGCGCCGCTATCGGCTGACCAGCAAGCGCGCCGCCGTCGACCTCGCCCTCCGCCGCCTCGTGGGCGACCCGATGACCCGTGAGGAGGCGCTGGCGATGGAAGGCAGGGGCTGGGACGGCGACCTCGACGCCATGCGCGGCCACACCCTCTCGCCGTGATCCTGGCCGACACCTCGGCCTGGGTGGAGTACCTGCGTGGCACCGGCAGTCCCGTACATCGGCGGATGCGCCAGCTGATCGAGGATACCGACGTGGTCACCACCGACGTCGTCGTGATGGAGCTGCTCGCCGGTACCACCAAGGACGAGGAACTCACCGACCTTCGCCGGCTGCTGCTGCGTTTCGAGCATCTCCCGATCGACCCGCTGGACGACTTCGAAACCGCCGCCGACCTCTACCGGCAATGCCGGCGCAACGGCGAGACCGTCCGTGCCCTTCTGGACTGCCTCGTCGCCGCCGTCTCCCTACGGACGGGCGCGGCGGTGCTCCATCAAGACCGCGACTTCGACGCGATCGCCCGGCGCACGCCCCTCCAGATCGCTACGCCGGACATGAGCTGACGGCAGCGAACGAGGGCTAACGACTGGCGATGCGGTCGACCATGGCGTCGGCGGCCGCGAGACCCGCCGCGATCTGGTTGTGGCCGGGCTGTCCCAACACGACCCCGGTGATCGTCGTCCGCTTGCCGTCGATCCAGCGGATGGCCCGGAAGGCGAAGCAGCCGCCGGCCGCGTCGTCCGAGCCGGTCTTGACGCCGACGAACCCTTTGTGCCCGAGCAACGTGTTGGTGTTGTGTACGGTGCCGGCGACCGGCAGCGCCACGCTCGGTGTGGCGACGATGCTCGCGAACACCGGCAGGCGCATGGCCCGATCGACGATGCGCACCTGGTCGGCGGCAGTCGACACGGTCGCGTCGTCGTAGCCGCTCGGGTCGGTGTAGCGGGTTTGGGTCATGCCCAGTGACCGTGCGGTGGCATTCATCTGGGCAACGAACCGGTCCGCCGAGCCGGCGTCCCATCGCGCCAGAACCGCGGCGACGTTGTTCGCCGACGGCAGCAGCAGTGCCTGCAGCGCCTGCCGTTCGGTCAGCTGCTCTCCGGCGGCGATGGACACGACCGACTCCTGCTGTCGGCGCCGGCGGACGGTGTCGGCGACATCGGCGTCGGTGAGCGTGATCGTCGGGCCGTCCTGGCCGAGCCGTAGCGGGTGGTCACGGAGCACGAGATAGGCCGTCATCACCTTCGCGACGCTGGCGATTGCAGCCGGGTGCTGGTTCGGGCCGGCTTGGACCCGCGACTGTCCTGTTTGGACGAACGCGGCTTGGCCATGTGCCGGCCACACCGTGCCGGGCAGCGCTCCGCCACGCGCACCACGGTGCTCACTGCGAAGGACGTCGATGGGTGATGCGGCCGTCGGGGACGAGGTCGCCAGCAGCTGGTAGCCGAGGGCTGCGGCGATCGCCGCGATGACGACGAGCAGGCCAGCGACGAGGATCCTGGGATTCCGACGGGTCGTCGTTCGTGCTGGTTCGCTGTGGGCCATGCCTCCAGTCAAGGCAGCGTGGTGTTGCCAGCACGTATGTGGTTTTCGATATGCCGACGATACGCGGCCGGCTCTAGCATCGGAGCATGCGCGTGTTGATCGTCGAGGACGAGCCCTACCTGGCAGAGGCCATCCGCGATGGCCTACGCCTGGAAGCGATCGCGGCCGACATCGCCGGTGACGGCGACACCGCTCTGGAGCTGCTGCGCGGCAACGCCTACGACCTCGCCGTCCTCGACCGCGACATCCCCGGGCCCTCCGGTGACGAGATCGCCCGACGCATCGTCGCCTCCGGCAGCGGCATGCCGATCCTGATGCTCACCGCCGCCGACCGTCTCGACGACAAGGCCTCCGGGTTCGAGCTCGGCGCCGACGACTACCTCACCAAGCCGTTCGAACTCCGAGAGCTCGTGCTCAGGCTCAGAGCGCTCGACCGCAGGCGCGCCCACAACAGGCCGCCCGTGCGAGAGATCGCAGGCCTGCGGCTCGATCCGTTCCGCCGCGAGGTCTACCGCGACGGCCGCTACGTCGCGCTCACCCGGAAGCAGTTCGCAGTGCTCGAAGTCCTCGTCGCTGCCGAAGGCGGTGTCGTCAGCGCCGAAGAACTCCTAGCGCGAGCGTGGGATGAGAACGCAGACCCGTTCACCAACGCCGTGCGCATCACCGTCTCGGCACTGCGCAAACGGCTCGGCGAACCTTGGATCATCGCCACCGTCGCCGGCGCCGGGTACCGCATCGACACCCAACCAGGCAGCGGGCGTGAGGGAGGCGACCGTGGATAGAGCCCCTGGGTTGAGCGTTCGCCTCAAACTCACCCTCAGCTACGCCGGCTTCCTCATACTCGCCGGTGCCTTGATGCTCACGGCCGCGTGGCTCGCCGGCCGGCCTGGGCAATCGTTCGACTTCCTCCTGCGATACGTACCCGACGACGTCATCAGCACGCTCGGTGGCTTGGTGCCCGGGAACAGCTCCTTCCTCCTGCGCGCTTTCGCTCCGGCCGCGGCCGTCGTGCTGGCGTTCCTGCTGGTGTTCGGCCTGCTGGGAGGGTGGCTGCTCGCCGGCCGCATGCTCGCCCCCCTGACTCGCATCACCGACGCCACGCGCACGGCCGCGACCGGATCGCTCGCCCACCGGATCCGGCTACCGGGCCGCAGGGACGAGTTCCGCGAGCTGGCCGACGCCTTCGACAGCATGCTCGCGCGGCTCGAAGCGCACGTCGCCGAACAGCAGAGGTTCGCAGCCAACGCCTCCCACGAACTGCGCACCCCGCTGGCGACCACGCAGACACTGCTCGACGTCGCCCGCAACGATCAAAGCCGCGGCAACGACGAACTGGTCGACCGCCTCCACGCCGTCAACGCCCGGGCGATCGACCTCACCGAAGCACTGCTCCTGCTCAGCCGCGCCGACCAGCGGTCCTTCGCCCGAGAGCACGTCGACCTGTCCCTCGTAGCCGAAGAAGCCACCGAAACGCTCCTCACCTTCGCAGAAAGACACGGCGTCACCATCGAGACCTCCGGCGACGCGACCCCCACCACCGGCTCACCCGCGCTCCTGCTGCAGCTGAGCACGAACCTCGTGCACAACGCGATCGTCCACAACCTGCCCGAACACGGCGCCGTGTGGGTCACGACCAGGGTTCACCCCAAGGGTGCGGTGCTCACCGTCGAGAACACCGGCGAGAAGCTCACCCCACAGTTGGTTGCCACGCTTGCCGAGCCGTTTCAGCAAGGCGCCGAACGCGTACGCACCGACGACGCAGGTGTCGGCCTCGGCCTGGCAATCGTCAAGAGCATCACCCAAGCACACGACGGAACCCTCACCCTCACCCCCCGCGCCGCAGGCGGGCTCCGCGTCACGGTGCAACTACCCGCCACGCCGCCGCACAACTGGCAGAACGGATCGCCAATCGCCACCGGCTGATCTAGCTCCACGACGCGCCGAAGCAGGCAAGGGCCGCCAGAAGTGCTGACGCGTCCGATCTCCGAGCCGCTGGTCGAACTGATCGCTGCTCGGCTACGTGTGCTCGGACTGCCGGTGGTCGAGGCGGTGTCGATGGCGCTTGGTCGGTCGCGCATGCGTCCGCCTTCCTGCCGAGCGGCCCTGGCGGGTGCCGCTCAGCCGAGCTCGACGTCGAGCAGGGTGAGGGAGTGTGGGGGGAAGTCCTCGTCCAGCCGGTCGGCCTTTGCGGTGCGGCGTTGGGTGGTGACGGTGACCTCGTCGGGGTCGTCGAAGTCGTTGCTGGCGCGCGGGTCGGCGCCGTCGACGCGCCAGGTGGTGACCTGGCCGCTGGCGACCGCGCCGCCGAGGGAGACGGTGGTACGGACGGCGCTGTCCGGCGAACGGTTGACCACCGCGAGCACCAGGCGGCGGGCGTCGGGGTCGCGGGTGGCCGCCACGTCGAGCAGCTTGAACGGTCCGAGGTCGGCGACGCGGTGCGGCCACGGGTCGGGCGCCGGCGGGTCGACGTGGGTGACCTCCTCGCAGTCGACCAGGGCGTCGAGCGCGAGCGGCTGGGTGTGCTCGGCGTAGAGGCGCAGCGGGTGGTAGGTCGCTTGCAGGAAGAGCCCGTCCGGGCGGGTCACGACCGGGGCGATGACGTTGACGAGCTGGGCGAGGTTGGCCATCCGCACGGTGCGGCAGTGGCGCACGAAGACGTTGAGGTAGGTGGCGACGGCGAGCGCGTCCGCCAGGGTGTAGCGCTCCTCCAGGCCGTTCTCGTGGGCCTGGTCGGCCCGCTGCCGGTACCACACGTTCCACTCGTCGTAGGCGACGTGCACGGGGTGGTCGACCCGCTGCAGGTAGCGGGCGCGGTCGATCAGCGCCTGGCAGGTGCGCAGCGCCCGCTCCGCCTGGTGGGGGGCGAGCACGTCCGACCAGTAGTCCTCGGAGCCGGTGTAGAGGTGCACGCTGTGGAAGTCGACGTGGGCCACCAGGCCGTCGACCACCACCCGGTCCCACTCGCTCCAGCCGTTCTCGCCGCAGCTCACCAGCTGGACCTCCGGGTCGGTCCAGCGCAGCACCTTGGCCCACTCGCGGGCCTTGGTGACGTACGCCTCCGGCGAGAGGGCGCCCACCTGCCAGTGGCCGTACAGCTCGTTGCCGAGGCCCCAGTAGCGCACCCGGTAGGGCTCGGGGCGGCCGTTCTCACGGCGGCGGTTGGCCCAGTAGGTGTCGCCGGTCCCGTTGCAGTACTCGACCCAGGCCTGCGCCTCGTCCATCGTGCCGGTGCCCATGTTCAGGCAGATGTAGGGCTCGGCGCCGAGCTCGCGGCAGTAGGCGAGGAACTCGTCGGTGCCGAAGCGGTTGGACTCCTCGGCGTGCCAGGCGAGCTCCATGCGCCGCGGGCGGGCCTCCGGCGGGCCGATGCCGTCGGTCCAGTGGTAGCCGCTCACGAAGTTGCCGCCCGGCCAGCGCAGCACCGGCACGCCGAGGGGCCGCACCGCCTCGATCACGTCGCGCCGGAAGCCGCGCTCGTCGGCGAGGGGCGAGCCGGGCTCGAACACCCCGCCGTAGATGCAGCGGCCCAGGTGCTCGATGAACCCTCCGAAGATGCGCCGGTCGACCTCGCCAACGGTGCGGTCGAGGTCGAGCTTGATCCGGGCCATGGCGCTCCTCCTCAGGTGCCCGTCGGGGCGGGCGTGGCAGCGCCGCACGACCCGCGCACGACCAGCTCGACCGGGAGCAGCACCCGGTCGGGCTCCTTGCCGGCGCCGGCGATGCGGTCGAGCAGCAGCGCCACCGCCCGCCCCCCCGTCTCGTAGAAGGGCACGTGCACGGTGGTCGGCGGCGGGATGGTGTGGGCGACGATCGGCAGGTCGTCGCAGCCGACGACGGCGCAGTCATCGGGAACCCGCAGGCCTAGGCGAGGGTGCCCAGCCCGCGCCGGGGCAAACGGGCCAGCCAGCAGGTGCGGGCGGGTGGGCGGCCAGGGCTCGCGCTCGCGCCCGCCGCCGACCCGGGTGAGGGCGTAGGCTACGCAACCGCCGGGCGACGTGACCTTCGGCCCAGCTCGCGCAACTACAGGTACGTGATCGACGAGGTGGACGGACGCGACGACGCCGCGCTGGTGGCAGCCGTCCTCGGCGGGGACCGCGAGGCCTTCGGCCCGCTGCTGCGGCGCTGGCGGCCCAGCGTGCTGCGGCTCTGCCGACGGCTGCTCGGTCCCGGCCAGGAGGCGGAGGAGGTCGCCCAAGAGGCGGCCGTGCAGGCGTTCGTCGGCCTGCCGCGGCTGGCCGACCCGGCCCGCTTCGGCGCCTGGCTGCACGCGATCGCTGCCAACCGCGCCAGGATGGCGCTGCGCCGGCGCCGGCCGCTCGCGCTCGACGGGCTGCCCGCCGACGCGGCGGTCGTGCTGCGCTGGGGCGACGCCGCGCCCACCCCGGAGGGCGCGCTGGCGGGCCGGGAGGTCCACGAGGCGATCATGGCGGCGCTGCGGGCGCTGCCGCCCGCGCAGCGCGACGCAGTGATCGGCTTCTACCTGGAGGGCTACAGCTACGACGAGCTGGCCGAGCTGCTCGGCGCGCCGAAGAGCGCCGTGCGCGGCCGGCTGTACCACGGCCGCCGCCAGCTCCGCCGGGCGCTGCGGCCGCTGGCCGACACGGTCCTGACCGGGGACCGGTCCCGGCGAGGGGAGCAGGCGATGGACCCGGACGCGCTGGTCGACGCGGAGGTGGCGTTCGTCGGCCGGATGTTCTTCTCCAGCGACCGCATGGTGATGCTGCAGGAGCGGGAGGGGCCGCGGCGGCTGCCGCTCGAGGAGGTCGACGCCACCACCGGCGAGGCGGTCGAGCGCCTCCTCGGCCAGCAGCGGCCGCTGGCGCCGTCCACCCACGACCTGCTCCCCCGCCTGGTCGAGGCGCTCGGCGGCCGGGTCGAGCAGGTCGCCATCCGGCGCCTGCAGGACGAGGCGCTGTACGGCGAGATCACCCTGGAACGCGACGACCGCCGGGTGGAGCTGCAGGCGCGCCCCGGCGACGCGGTGGCGCTGGCGCTCGCCGCCGGCGCCCCGCTCCGGGTGGCCGCGACGGTCCTGGACACCGCCGGGGTCGACCCCGCCGACCGGGAGCAGCGCCGCCTCCGCGACCGGCGCGAGGTCGAGCGGCTGCGGCAGCGGCTGGCGGGGCGCGCCGCCCCGCCGCCGCCGTCGCCGATCGCGCCCCCGCCGCCGCTCGACCCGGAGCTGCGGCGCGAGGTCGAGGACCGCCTGGAGCGGCTCCGCGCCGCGCTGGACGGTTTCGTCGCGCTGCTCACCCACGACAGCGGCGCGCTGGTCGCCTGGGTGGGCCACGGCGACGAGCCGGTCCTGCGGCGCTACTGCCAGGCCCGTGCCGACCGCGACGCCGACCTGACCCAGCTGCTGATGCGCGAGGTGTTCCCGACCGACCAGGTCGAGGCGGTGATGTTCCGCACCGTCGGGCTCTCGCGGGTGGAGGTCGCCATCACCGGGGACCACGGCGACGAGCTCGGCAAGCGCTTCGCCGAGCGGACCGACCAGGCGGTGCGGGAGCTGGAGGCGCTGCTGCCGGCGGCGGGCAGGTGAGCCGCCGAGGCCGTCACGACCCGATGAGAATCGCGACGGCCGCGTGTCGGGCGAGCGCGCCAGGGAAAGCTACGGCGCGATGGCGCGAACCTGTGGTGGGGAGCGGCGCCCGGGCCGGCGGTGGCGGGGCGCCGGCGCGCTGACCCTCGCTTCCCTGCTGCTGGCGGCCGCCGGCTGTGGCTCGGGGTCGAAGGGCGCGGCCACGGCGACCTCGGCGGCGGCGCCGTCGACCACCCTGGCCGCCGCTCCCCCACAGCCGTCCGAGCGCTGCGGTGACCCCGCCACCAAGGCGCGGGCGTTCTGGCTCGACGTCCCCGGCGGGGCGCGCCTGCAGGCGGCCATGGTCGGCGGCGGGCCCGACGCGGCCGTGTTCGTGCACGAGTCCGGCAGCGAGGGGCTGTGCGGGTTCTGGGCCTACGCCAACTGGCTGGCGCGCACCCACCACCTCCGCGCCGTCCTGTTCGACCAGTGCGGCTACGGCGAGTCCGCCTGCCCAGGCGGCCGTGACGAGACCGGCCCGGCGTGGGGCGCGGCGACCGCCGCGGCGGTCGCCTGGGCGCG
>DASUZB010000259.1:0-2486 GCA_036377075.1 Actinomycetes bacterium
GGCTCGGCGTGGAAGATGGAAGGTGCCCTGGCCCGCTTCTGCCGCCAGCACCTGGCCGCGACCATCGACGCCGGTGTCCAGCAGCTGCTCACCGGGCTGCCCGGCACCGAGCCCGACCTGCCCGCCCACGCGGTCCAGAGCATCGACTGGGCGCACCCGACCGCCGGCGAGCTGGGCTGGCCGCCACCCCGGCCATCCGACCGCCACCGCGAGCTGGCCGCCCGGCGCGAGGCCCTCACCGCCCGGTGCGTCGCGTTGCTCGGCGACCGGCCGCAGCTGCAGGAGCGGTTCCAGGCGCTGCTGGAGGTCGCCCAGCGCTACGCGATCATCCGCGAGCGCCAGGCCCGCCAGCTCACCCTCGGCTGGCCGCTGCTGCGCCGCTGCGCACTGCGCATCGGCCAGGCCCTCCACGCCCGCGGCGTCATCGAGGCGGCCGAGGACGTGTGCTTCCTCACCCGCGCCGAGCTCGACACCCGCTCCCCCCTGCACGAGCTGGTCGCCCGGCGCCGGGCGACCTGGGAGCGGCGGCGGCGACTGCTCGCCCCCTTGAGCATCGGCCGGCCACCCCGGCTGCTCGCCAGGGAGCTCCTGGCCGTCGTGGACGCCGTTCGCACCACCGAGCCGGCGCCCCGGGACGCCATCGTCGGGCAGCCGGCCAGCCCTGGCCGGGCCACCGGCCCGGTCCGCGTCGTCCACGGGCCTGGCGACTTCGACCGCTTCCAGCCTGGCGAGGTGCTGGTCGCCCGGGCCACCGCCCCGGCGTGGACGCCGCTGTTCGCCCGCGCGGCCGCGGTCGTCACCGACGGCGGCACCCTGGCCGCCCACGCCTCCCTGGTCGCCCGCGAGTACGGCATCCCCGCGGTGGTCGCCACCGGCGACGCCACCGCCCGCCTGGACGACGGCCAGGTCGTGACCGTCGACGGCGGTGCCGGCACCGTCCAGCTACCCCGATGACGACGACAGGGCGGGCCCATGGCGGGCCCGCCCTGTCGCGTGCGTCTCGGCTCGGCGAGGCTCAGAAGTCCATGTCGCCGCCGCCGCCCGGCATGGCCGGGGCCTTCTCCTTCTCCGGCTTGTCCGCGACCACCGCCTCGGTGGTCAGGAACAGCGCGGCGATCGACGCCGCGTTCTGCAGCGCGGAGCGCACGACCTTGGCCGGGTCGATGATGCCCGCCTTGAACATGTCGGCGTAGTCGCCGCTGGCCGCGTTGAGGCCGTGCACGCCCTCGAGGCCGCGCACGCGCTCGACCACCACGCCGCCCTCGAGGCCGGCGTTGACGGCGATCTGCTTGAGCGGCTCCTCGAGCGCGCGGCGCACGATGTTGGCGCCGGTTGCGTCGTCGCCGGTGAGGTCCAGCTTGTCCAGTGCCTCCTGGGCTCGCAGCAGGGTCACGCCGCCGCCGGGGACGATGCCCTCCTCCACCGCCGCGCGGGCGTTGGAGACGGCGTCCTCGATGCGGTGCTTCTTCTCCTTGAGCTCGACCTCGGTGGCCGCGCCGACCTTGATGACCGCCACGCCGCCGGCCAGCTTGGCCAGCCGCTCCTGCAGCTTCTCCCGGTCGTAGTCGGAGTCGGTCTTCTCGATCTCGGCCTTGATCTGGGTGATGCGGCCCTTGATCTGGTCGGTGTCGCCCTGGCCCTCGACGATGGTGGTCTCGTCCTTGTTGACGACCACCTTGCGGGCGCGGCCGAGCAGCTCCAGGCCGACGTTCTCCAGCTTGAGGCCGACCTCCTCGCTGATCACCTGGCCGCCGGTGAGGATGGCGATGTCGCCCAGCATCGCCTTGCGGCGGTCGCCGAAGCCGGGGGCCTTGACCGCGATGCTCTTGAAGGTGCCGCGGATCTTGTTGACCACCAGGGTGGCCAGGGCCTCGCCCTCGACGTCCTCGGCGATGATCACCACCGGCTTGCCGGTCTGCATGACCTTCTCGAGCACCGGCAGGAGGTCCTTGACCGCCGAGATCTTGTTGTTGGCGATCAGGATGTAGGGGTCCTCGAGCACCGCCTCCATACGGTCGGGGTCGGTGACGAAGTAGGCCGACAGCAGGCCCTTGTCGAAGCGCATGCCCTCGACCGTCTCGAGCTCGATGCCGAAGGTGTTCGACTCCTCGACGGTGATCACGCCCTCCTTGCCGACGGTGTCCATCGCCTTCGCGATGACCTCGCCGATCTCGGGGTCGCCGGCCGAGATGGTGGCCGTGTGCGCGATCTCCTCGCGGGTCTCGATGTCCTTGGCCTGGTTCTTGATCGCCTCGACGGCCACGTCGACGGCCTTCTCGATGCCGCGCTTGAGGCTCATCGGGTTGGCGCCGGCGGCGACGTTGCGCAGGCCCTCGCGGACCAGCGCCTGGGCGAGCACGGTGGCGGTGGTGGTGCCGTCACCGGCGATCTCGTCGGTCTTCTTGGCGACCTGCTTGACGAGCTCGGCCCCGATCTTCTCGTAGGGCTCCTCGAGCTCGATCTCGTTGGCGATGGACACGCCGTCG
>DASUZB010000260.1:0-12526 GCA_036377075.1 Actinomycetes bacterium
GCGGAGGAGGAGAGGTCGGCCTGCCCGGCTTCCTGCGGCGCCGACCCCGGACCCTCCCAGGTTAGGATGTGCCATGCGTCCGTCCTCGGGCCTATCGCCCGATAGCTACCGCGTTGCCCTCGACCATCCGGCCACGGCGGCGCTGCTGCGGCGGTACCGGTCGCGAGGCTGGGCCTTCCCGCTCGTGGGCGGGGTTCCGCCGCTGCTGGCTCTACGGATGCAGGTGCCGCCGTCGCCGGTCCCGGCGCAACGACGCCCGCCACACAATGGCTGACCGTTGACCCAGATCGAGATCGACGGGGTGTCGCCAACCCCTGACCAGCTGTGGGCGACGGTCTCGGGCTACGGCCACTTCACCGCGATGCAGGTCCGCAACGGCAAGGTGCGCGGCCTCGCCCTGCACCTGCGGAGGCTGGAGGCGGCCAACCGCGAGGCCTTCGGCGCCGGCCTCGACGGCGAACGCGTACGGGCCCTGGTCAGGCACGCGCTCGGTGACACCAGGGACGCCTCGGTCCGCGTCTACGTCTTCGAGGCCCCCGGCGAACCGGCCACCATGGTCACCGTCAAGCCGCCGGCCGAGATGGCGACGCCGCAGCGCCTGCAGTCTGCGCGCTACCAACGGCCGGACGCGCACATCAAGCACGTCACCACGGACCAGGGGCACTACCGGCGGCAGGCGCAACGCGCCGGCTTCGACGACGCCGTCCTCGTGGGGACCGATGGCGCCGTGTCCGAGACCACGCTCGCCAACGTCGGCTTCTTCGACGGCGAGGCGGTGCTGTGGCCGGACGCGCCGATGCTGCACGGCATCACCATGCAGCTCCTGGAGCGCGAGCTCGCGGTGCGCGGCACGCCCTCACGGCGCTCGACCGTGCGCCTGCAGGAGGTCGCGTCGCTCCACGGAGCCTTCCTGTGCAGTGCCCGCGGCATCGCCGCCGTCACCGCCGTCGACCACACCGGCCTGCCCATCGGGTCCAAGGGCTTGAGCGCGCTCGCCGAGGCGTACGCGTCGGTGCCCTGGGACGGCATCTGACCCGAAGCACGCCGCCGCTGTAGCCGGATCATGCCGCGAGGAGCCGGCGTCGCGCGGCGGCCGCGAACGCGGCGAGGCTGCCCGCGGCGAGGAGGGCGAGGACGACCGGGGAACTGGTCGCGCCGAAGCGGGCGATGACCACGCCGACGGCCGGCGGGAACAGCGCCCCGCCGAGCATGGAGCCGAGCAGCAGCCACGAGGTGCTGCGGGGGTTGCCGGGGTCGCGGCGGGCGAGCCAGGCGACCCCGGTGGGGAAGATGGGGGCGATCGCCAGGCCGGTCAGCACGTAGGCGACCGGCGCCGCCGGCGCGATAACCGCGAGCAGCAGCGCGGGCACGGACGCGGCGGACGCGGCCAGGACGACCACCGAGGCCGCGAACCGGCGGGTGAGCGGCGCCACCAGCAGCCGGCCGACCGCCAGGGCGCACCAGAACGCGGCGGTGAGGGTGGCGGAGGTCCCGGGGCCGTAGCCGACCCGCTGCAGGTGGGTCGGCATCCACCCGCCGACGCCGCTCTCGACGCCCAGGTAGAGGACGTAGGCCGCCACGAACGCCGCGACCAGCGGGCTCAGGCCGAGCGTCCGGTAGCGCCCGCCGCCGCTCGCCGGGGCGTGCAGCCGCCCCGACAGGCCGCGGAGGCCGAGCGCCAGCACCACCGCGACGCCGGCCGCGGCGGTGAACACGACCTGCAGGGCGTGGTCGGCGGTCGCCGCGACCAGCAACGGCCCGAGCACCGCCCCGACGCCGAACTGGGCGTGGACCAGGTTGAGCCGCGCCGACGGGCTGGCGGAACGTGGCTCCTCCGCGGCGGCACGGCCTCCCGCGCCGTGGGCCAGGAGCTGGTTGAGCCCGAAGTCGAGGGCGCCGGAGCCGGCGCCGACCAGCAGCACGGCCCCGAGCAGCGCCGGCCAGGACGGAGCCGCCGCGACCGCGGCGCAGCCGAGCGCCAGCACCGCCAGCGCTCCCAGCATGGCGCGCCGCCCGGAGACGCGTTCGATCACCGCCATCGCGACGCCGACGCCGAGCAGCGCCCCGCCGAAGCCCGCGCTGAAGACGGTGCCGGCGGCCGGCAGGCCGATGCCGAAACGCCGGGTGAGCTGGCCGAGGGCCGGGCCCCAGACGGCGCCGAGCGCGCCGATGAGCAGGAACGTGCCGCCGGCGGCCACGAACGCCGGGCGCGACAGGGTGACGCCCTCCGACGCCGGCGGCGGGCGCCTCACGAGTTGAGCAGGACGGCCGCGCCGATCGCGACGAACAGCAGGCCGAACAGGAGGGCGCCCGTCCCGGCCACGAGCATGGCGGCGGACAGGCAGCCGCCGCTGGCCAGCTTGCGGTCGGCGACCTGCGCCCGGGTGGGCTGGTCGGGGTCGTACAGGACCATCACCTGGTCGCCCCGCCGCGCCGGGGCGGGGACGCTGCCGTACATCGCCAGCGTCTGGACGGGCCGCCCATCGACGGTGGTGAACTCGAGCCGCGGCACCCAGACGCCGGAGTCGACGTCGCCCGCATGGTGGTACCGCCCACGGTGCAGCTCGAGGTCGACCACCAGCCCGGGCACGCGCGCCGCGCGCGCCATGAACGCGCGCGAGGACCGCCTGGTCCTGAGCCCGATCGCCACGAACCCCGCCCCGAGCGCCGCGAACACGGCCCCGACCGCCATCAGGATCCCGGCAGCCGACCCCATGGTGCCTCCTCCGCTCGCCTGGACGACCCTTCAGTTCTCCCGCCAAGGGGTCGCGAGCCGGTAACGGCGCCGCCGCGTGCCGATCAACGCCGCTAAATCGTGACGGTCACGCCGGCGCCGGTGCGCCTGGCGCGGTCGTAGACGAGGCGGGCGGCGGCCGCGTCCTCGACCGCGTGGCCGGTCGACTTGTAGACCGTGACCTCGTCCGCCGAGGTGCGGCCCGGCCGCGTGCCGGCCAGCACCTCGCCGACCTCGGTGATCCCGTCCGGGTCGAGGCCCTGCAGCTCGTGGGCGCCGGCGGGCGGCGGGTTGGTGGCCGCGCCGCGCCACTCGACGAACACCCGCGCGCGCTGGACGGTGGCGGCGTCGAGCTCGGGGCCGAAGGTGCCGCCGACCGCGCTGACGTGGACGCCCGGCGCCAGCCAGGCGGCGTCGAGGATCGGCTCGCGCGCGTCGGTGCAGCAGGCCACCACGTCGGCGCCGCGCACCGCCTCCTCGAAGGACCCGGCCGCGACGGCCGCCGGATGGCGGGCGGCGAGCGCGGCCGCGTGCTCGGGCGTGCGCGAGGCGACGCGGACCTCGCGGAAGTGCCGTATGTGGGGGAAGGTCTCCAGGTGGGAGTGGCCCTGCACGCCCGCGCCGAGGATCGCCAGCACCGCCGCGTCCGGGCGGGCGAGCGCGCCGGCGGCGACCGCCGCCGCCGCGCCGGTCCGCAGGGCGGTGATGCGGGTGCCGTCCATCAGCGCCAGCGGGCTGCCGTCCGCCTCGTCGAACAGCGCGACCAGCGCCTGGTGGGAGGGTCGGCCCATGGCGTGGTTGCCGGGGAAGACGGCGACCAGCTTGGCGCCGAGCGCCACCCCCGGCAGGTGCACCGGCATGGCGCCGAGCATCCCCGCCTCCGCGTTGGCCGCGACCCGCGGCGGCACCGAGGCCCGCCCGGCGCTGAGCGCCCTGAAGGCGTCGGCGAGCGCCGCGAGCAGCTCGTCGACCTCCAGCAGCGCGGTCACGTCCGCCTCGCTGAGCACCAGCACCTCGGCCATGCCACCCCTCCGTCGCCCGTTGGGCGCAATCTACCCCGTCGGCCACCGCCGGTGACGCTGGTCAGGCGGCCCGGACCGGACGGTCCCCGCGCTCGGCGGGGCTCACCGTGAGTCGAGCGCCTCCCAGCGCGCGGGTGCTACGAGCGGCCGTCGCGATCCGGGTCGGGGTCGGTGCCGCCGGGGACCAGCAGGGGCGGCTCGTCCTGGGAGAGCGGCGCGCGGCGGCCCTCGCGGCGGCCGCCGAGGGTCTGCGCGGTGGTCCACACCACCAGCATCCAGGCGGTACCCAGGGCGGTGCCGCCGAGCACGTCCGTGTACCAGCTGGCGCCGAGGTACAGGCGCGACAGGCCGATCACCACGACCAGCCCGAGTGCGGTGGCCCACACGGCGACCTTGCGGCCCCACTGGGGCAGCCCGGCGGCCACCAGCGCGGCCAGCATGAAGTAGACCGCGGCGGCGTCGACCGCGTGGGCCGACGGGAACGAGGTCCCCACCGCCCCGGTGGCTACCAGCGGGTCCGCCGGGCGCACCCGCGGGACCACCGTCTTGACCATCCACCAGCACGCCAGCGCGCCGAGCTGGACGCTGGCGAGCAGGACCAGCGGCCGCCAGGTGCGCGCGTACCAGCGCCACGTCAGGCCGACGGCGAGCACCACGCCGGCCAGGACCGGCCCGTCGCCGAGGGTGGTCAGCGCCAGCATCGCCCGGGTCAGCCAGGCCTCCCGGTGGGCCAGGAAGAACTCGTTGACGGGATGGTCGACCAGCGCCAGCTCCCGCGCGCCGAGCACGTCCAGGGCGATCGCCGCGAAGGCGATGGTCACGGCGACCAGGGCCAGCACCGCGACGGTGAGCGACAGGCCGAGCGCGCCCTCCGGGCGCAGGCGCCGGGCGAGGAACTCCAGCTCGCGGCGGCGCCGGACCCGGATGCGGGCGATCAGGGGCCGGGAGAGCTGCCGGTCGACCCAGGCGTGGAAGCGCTCCGGGTGGCCGGCGATCCAGCGGGCGCCGAGCACGATGCCGCCGATCACCAGGGCCAGCAGCAGCAGGACCAGGCTGGCCCGCTTGGCCAGCGCCTCGACGCGGCGCCAGCCGGTGCCGGCGACGTAGCCGAGCAGGACGAAGACGGTCGCCCACACGGCGCCGCCGGCGACGTTGTTGAGCAGGAAGGTGCGGTAGCGCATGCGGGCCATGCCGGCCAGGCCGGGGATCATCACCCGCAGGGCGGCGGTGAAGCGCCCGAAGAACACCGCCTTGCCGCCGCCCCGGTCGGCGAGGTACCGCTCGGCCCGGTCGATGTGGCGGGGCTTGACGAAGCGCCCCAGCGAGCCCTCGAGCACGCGCCGGCCCCAGCGCCGGCCGACCCAGTAGCCGACGGTGTCGCCGATGACCGCCCCGCTGATCGCCACGGCCAGGGTCGCCGTCAGCGAGATGCGGCCCTCGAAGGCGAGCACGCCGCCGAGGATGACGGCGATCTCGCCCGGGAACAGGAAGCCGATGAAGGCCGAGGCCTCGAGCGCCGGCAGCAGGAACACCACGCTCAGGGCGACCCAGCCCTGGAGCGAGAGGATGCGCTCAGCGATCGCCTCGACCAATCAGCGACCTCCCCTCTGCCCGTGCCCCAGCCGGAGCCAGATCCCCTGGTGAAAGGCTTTCAGGCATTATCGGTCCTGCGCGGTCACTCCCGCAGCGCCGGCACGTCTCGGTCAGGTGAACGCGGCGTGGCCCGTGATCGCCTGGCCGAGCACGAGCGTGTGGATCTCGCTGGTGCCCTCGTAGGTGAGCACCGACTCGAGGTTGTTGGCGTGCCGGATCACCGGGTACTCGAGGGTCACCCCGTTGGCCCCGAGGATGGTGCGGGCCTCGCGCGCGATCGCCAGGGCCTCGCGCACGTTGTTGAGCTTGCCGAAGCTGACCTGCTCCGGGGTGAGGGTGCCCGCGTCCTTCATCCGTCCGAGGTGCAGCGCGAGCAGCAGCCCCTTGTGCAGCTCCAGCAGCATGTCGACGAGCTTGGCCTGGGTGAGCTGGAAGGCGGCGATCGGCCGATCGAACTGCACCCTGCTGCCGGCGTAGTCCAGCGCGGTGGCGAAGCAGGTGCGGGCCGCGCCCATGGAGCCCCAGATGATGCCGTAGCGCGCCTCCGACAGGCACGACAGCGGGCCGCGCATGCCGCGCGCCTCCGGCAGCTCGGCGTCGGCCGGCAGGCGGCAGTCGTCCAGCACCAGCTCGGAGGTGACCGAGGCGCGCAGCGACAGCTTCCGCTCGACGTCGCGGGTGGAGTAGCCGGGCGTGCCGCGCGGTACCAGGAAGCCGCGTATGCCCTCGTCGCTGCGTGCCCAGACCACCGCCAGGTCGGCGATGCCGCCGTTGGTGATCCACATCTTGGTGCCGTTGAGGACCCAGTCGGAGCCGTCCCGGCGCGCGCTGGTGCGCATGCCGGCCGGGTTGGAGCCGTAGTCCGGCTCGGTCAGGCCGAAGCAGCCGACCACCTCGCCGGCGGCCATGCGCGGCAGCCAGCGGCGCTTCTGCTCCTCGGAGCCGTAGCGCCAGATCGGGAACATCGCCAGCGACCCCTGCACCGAGGCGAAGCTGCGCAGCCCCGAGTCGCCCGCCTCCAGCTCCAGGCAGGCGAGGCCGTAGCTGACCGCGTTGGCGCCGGCGCAGCCGTAGCCCTCCAGGTGCATGCCGAGCAGGCCGAGCGCGCCCAGCTCCTTGGCCAGCTCGCGGGGGAACTCCCCGCGCTCGAACCAGGTGGCCACCTCCGGCTGCACGCGCTCGTCGACGAAGCGGCGGGTCGCCTCCTGGATGAGGCGCTCCTCCTCGCTGAGATGGGCTCCGATGTCCAGGAAGTCCAGGGCCTTGGCCGCGAGCTCGTTCATGATGCCGTCCTGTCCCTGGGCGCTTCTTTCCAGCTCCGAGTATTCCACTACTGCCCCGCAGGCAGCCCGACGGCGGCCGTGGCGGCGTCTGGCTCGGTGAGCCACATGGCGGCGTCCGTGGGCTGCGGCGGACGCTGGGGACGGTGGTGCGGCTCCGCCCTTCGCGATGCACGGCGGGTGCCCCGCAGGCAGCCCGACGGCGGCGGTGGCGGCGACCCGCTCCTACTCCGGGACCACCGCGACGGCGACGAGCTCGACCTCGGCGGCGGGGTCGAACAGGGCGGCGACCTCGAGCAGGGAGACGGCGGGGTAGTGGCGGCCGAAGTGGCGCCGCCAGGCCACGCCGAGCTCGGCGAGGGCGGCCCGCCAGGCGGCCGCGGAGGTCACCAGGATCTGGACGCTGACCAGGTGCTCCGGGCGGCCGCCGGCGGCGGCGAGCGCGGTCACCAGGTTGCCGGCGGCGCGCTCGAACTGTTCCACGACGCCGCGGCCGGCGATCGCGCCGTCCGGCGCCTGGGCGGCCTGGCCGCCCAGGTAGACGGTGCGGCCGGGGGCGGCGACCACGGCGTGGGCGAAGCCGCTCGGCGGGGCGAGCCCCGCCGGGTTGACGATCCGGTGGGGGCCGGTCACCGGCCGGTCCAGCGCGGCTCGCGGCGCTCGGTGAAGGCGGCGAGGAACTCGGCGTGGTCGGCGGAGGTCATCATCAGCGCCTGGGCGACGGCCTCCAGCTCCACCGCGCCGGCCAGGTTCATGTCCAGCTCGCGGGAGAGCAGCGCCTTGGTGGTGCCGTAGGCCAGCGTGGGGCCCGCGGCCAGGCGGCCGGCGAGGGCGGCGGTGGCCGCCGGCAGCTCGCCGTCGTCGACCACCTGGTTGGCCAGGCCGGCGGCGGCCGCCGCGGCGGCGTCGACCGGGTCGCCGAGCAGCAGCAGCTCGGTCGCGCGCGCCAGGCCGACCAGGCGGGGCAGCAGGTAGGCGGCGCCCATGTCCGCCCCGGCGAGCCCGACCTTGGTGAACAGGAAGGCGAAGGAGGCCGAGCGGGCCAGCAGGCGGAAGTCGGCGGCCAGGGCGATCACCGCGCCGGCGCCGGCGGCGACGCCGTTGACCGCCGCGATCACCGGCAGCGGCAGCTCCCGCAGGCGCTGCACCACCGAGCCGGTCATGCGGGTGAACTCCAGCAGCTCGCGCGGGCCGAGCCCGCGCAGGGCGGCGATGATCTCGTGCACGTCGCCGCCGGAGCAGAAGCCGCGGCCGGCGCCGGTGATCACCAGCACCCGCACCCCCTGCCGCTGGGGCAGCTCCGCCAGCAGGTCGCGCAGGTCGGCGTAGACGTCGAAGGTGAGCGCGTTGAGCCGCTCCGGGCGGTTGAAGGTGACCGTGGCGACCCCGTCGCGCTCCTCGTAGCCGAAGTGCTCCCAGTTCGCGGTCAGGCCCGCCGAGGCCCGGAACGGACTCACACGATCGCACCTCCCTCGGTCGGGTAGTTTGTCACGTCGGCCCGGTCGGGTTCGTCACTGCGGTAACGCCGAAACGCGACCGATAGGGTGTGACCGTGGACGAGGGCGACTCGCCGACGCAGCGGTTCGAGGCCAACCGCGGCCACCTGAAGGCGGTGGCCTACCGGATGCTCGGCTCGCTCAGCGAGGCCGACGACGCCGTCCAGGAGGCCTGGCTGCGCCTGGCCCGCGCCGACACCAGCGAGGTCGAGAACCTGGACGGCTGGCTGACCACGGTGGTCGCGCGGGTTTGCCTCGACATGCTGCGTTCGCGCACCTCACGTCGCGAGGAGCCGCTCGGGGTGCACCTGCCCGAACCGGTCGTCAGCCGCCAGGACGGGGTCGACCCCGAGCAGGAGGCGCTGCTGGCCGAGGGGGTGGGGCTGGCGCTGCTGGTGGTGCTCGACACCTTGGCGCCCGCCGAGCGGCTCGCGTTCGTGCTGCACGACCTGTTCGCGGTGCCCTTCGACCAGATCGCCCCGATCGTGGGCCGCTCGGAGGCCGCCGCGCGGCAGCTCGCCAGCCGGGCGCGGCGACGGGTCCAGGGGTCGGCGCCGGTCCCCGACGCCGACCTCTCCCGCCAGCAGGCGGTCGTCGGCGCGTTCCTGGCCGCCGCGCGCGCCGGGGACTTCGCCGCGCTGCTGGCGGTGCTGGACCCCGACGTGGTGGTGCGGGCCGACTACGGTGCCGTGGCCCCGGGCGCGTTGACCGAGCTCCGCGGCGCGGAGGCCGTGGCCGAGCAGGCGCTGAGCTTCTCGCGGTTTGCCGGGTCCGCGCGGCCGGCGCTGGTCAACGGCGCCGCGGGGGTGGTCGCGTGGGCCCCCAACGGCCGGCCGTTCTCGGTGATGGGCTTCACCGTGAGGGACGGCAAGATCGCCGAGATCGACATCCTTCTCGACCGCGAGCGCCTGCGCCGGCTCGACCTGGCCGACCTCGACGGCTGACCGCCGCGGCGGGCGTCCTCGGCCTACCCGGCGCCGGGGCGGCCGCCGAACAGCTCGCGGGCGATCACCTCGCGCTGGATCTCGCTGGTGCCCTCGTAGATCCGCGGCGCCCGCACCTCCCGGTAGAGGTGCTCCAGCCGGTGGCCGCGCTCGAGGGCCGAAGCCCCGTGGACCTGCACGGCGGCGTCGACCACGGCCTGGGCGGTCTCGGTCGCGTACAGCTTGGCCATCGCCGAGGCCGCGGTGACGCCCTCACCGCCGGCGTCGTAGCGGCTGGCCGCGGCGTAGACCAGCAGCCGCGCGGCCTGGGTGCGGGTGGCCATCTCGGCGAGGCGGTGGGAGACGGCCTGGTAGTCGCGCAGCGGCCGTCCGAAGGAGCGCCTCGTGCCGGCGTGCCGGACGGCCAGGTCGAGGGCGGCCTGGGCCATGCCGACGGCGAACGCGCCCACGCTCGGCCGGAAGCGGTCGAGGGTCTCCATGGCGACGGCGAAGCCGCCGTCGACCGCGCCGAGGACCTGCTCGGCCGCGACCGGGACGCCGTCGAAGCTGAGCCGGCCGACCGGGTGCGGGGCGAGCAGCTCGATCGCCTGGCCGCTCAGCCCGGGAGCGTCGCCCGGCACGGCGAAGGCGGTGACGCCGCGGGCGCGCGCCCCCGGCGTGGTGCGGGCGAACACCGCGTAGACGTCGGCGTCGGGCGCGTTGGAGATCCACTGCTTGGCACCGGTGAGCCGGAACCCGTCGCCGTCCGGCTCGGCGCGCAGCTGGAGGGCCCCTGCGTCCGAGCCGGCGCCCGCCTCGGAGAGGGCGAACGCGGCCACCGCGCGCCCGCCGACCACCGCGGGCAGGAAGCGGCGCTTGAGCGCCTCGCCGCCGGCGGCCAGGATCGGGTAGGCGCCGAGCGCCTGCAGCGCCAGCGCGGTCTCGGCCTCGGTCGACTCCCGTGCCAGCGCCTCGCGCAGCAGGCACAGCGTCATGGCGGGGGCGGGACCGTCGGCCGAGCCGCCCACCTCCCTGGGGAACAGGCGGGGGAGCAGCCCGTGGTCGCCGAGGGCGGCCACCAGCGCACGGTTGACGCGCCCGGGCCGCCCGGCGGCGGCCAACGGCACGAACGTCTCGCGCGCCAGCGTCCGCACCTCGTCGACCAGGCGCTCCTGCGCCTGGTCGAGGGCGAACGCCGAGTTGCCGTCGCTCATGATCGAGCGTCAGTCTATGGCCGCTGACCCGTACCAGGGGGAGGGTGCCCGGGTGAGGATCGTCTCGGTCGGCGGCGGGCCCGCCGGGCTGTACGCGGCGATCCTGCTCAAGAAGGCCGACCCCGGCCGCGACGTGACCGTGCTGGAGCGCGAGGCGCCCGGGGAGACGTTCGGCTTCGGGGTGGTCTTCTCCGACCAGACCCTGACCAACCTGCGCGAGGCCGACGCCTGGACGCACGAGCGGATCACCGGCGCGTTCGCCCACTGGGACGCGATCGACCTCCACTACCGCGGCGAGCTGGTCCGCTGCGGCGGCAACGCCTTCGCCGGCATCGCCCGCCGCGAGCTGCTCGGCATCCTGCGCCAGCGCGCCGAGGAGCTGGGCGTGCGCCTGGCGTTCGGGACCGAGGGCTCGTGCGCTGACGCGGCCGCGGACGCCGACCTGGTGCTGGCCGCCGACGGCATCGGCTCGGCCACCCGCGCGGAACTGGCCGAGGCGTTCCGGCCGACCCTGGAGGCGCACCGGTCCCGCTACATCTGGCTCGGCACCACCAGGCCGTTCGAGGCGTTCACCTTCGTGTTCCGGCGCCGGCGCGACGGCTGGTTCCAGGTCCACGCCTACCCGTACGACGCCCGCATGAGCACCTTCATCGTCGAGTGCGACCAGGCGTCCTGGCGCCGGGCCGGGCTCGACCAGGCCGACGAGGCGGAGAGCATCCGCTGGTGCGAGGAGGCGTTCGCCGCCGAGCTGGACGGCCACCCGCTGGTCGGCAACCGCTCCCGCTGGATCGGCTTCACCACGGTGAGCAACCGCACCTGGCACCACGGCAGGGTGGTCCTGCTCGGCGACGCCGCCCACACCGCCCACTTCTCGATCGGCTCGGGCACCAAGCTCGCCATGGAGGACGCGATCGCGCTCGCCGGCGCGCTCGACCGCCACCGCGACCTCGACACCGCACTGGCCCGCTACGAGGGCGAGCGCCGGCCGGTGGTCGAGCGCACCCAGGCCGCCGCGGCGGCGAGCCGGACCTGGTTCGAGCGCTGGCCGCGCTGGTACGGCTTCCCGCCGCCGCAGTTCGCCTTCAGCCTGCTGGCCCGCTCCGGCCGGGTCAGCTACGACAACCTGCGCCGCCGCGACCCCGCCTTCGTCCACGCCCTCGACCGCTGGTTCGCCGCGGCGCCGCCCGCCGCCGGTCCGGACGCCACCGCAGGTGGCCCGGGCGTGCCGCAGCTGGCCCCGTCGCCGGCGTTCCAGCCGCTGCGGCTCGCCGGGCTACGGCTCGCCAACCGGCTGGTGGCGGCACCGGTGCCCGACTACGCCGCCGCCGACGGGCTGCCCTCGGCGGCCTTCGTCGCGGAGCTGGAGCGGGCCGGCGCCGGCGGCGCCGGGCTGGTGCTGGCCACGCTGGTGGCGGTCGCGCCCGGGGCGCGCGTGACCTCCGGCTGCGCCGGGCTCTGGAACGACGCCCAGCAGGCCTGCTGGGCGGCGCTGCGCGAGCGCCTTCCCGGCGGCGCCCGCCTGGGCGTGCAGCTCGTCCACGCCGGGCCGCGCGGCTCGACGCGGCCGCGCACGCTCGGCACCGACTGGCCCCTCGCCGGCGGCGGCTGGCCGCTGGTGTCCGCCTCGCCGCTGCCGTACCTGCCCGGCGGGCCGGTCCCCGCCGAGCTCGACCAGGCCGGCATGGCGGCGGTCAGGGACTGGTTCGCCGCCGCCGCCGGCCGCGCCGCCGATGCCGGCGTCGACCTGCTCGAGCTGCACCTCGGCCAGGGCTACCTGCTGGGCACGTTCGTCTCGCCGCTGACCAACCGGCGCGGCGACGCCTACGGCGGCCCGCTGGAGGCGCGGCTGCGCTTCCCGCTCGAGGTGCTCGCCGCCGTGCGGGAGCGCTGGCCGGCCGGGCGGCCCCTGGCCGCCTGCCTGACAGCCGACGACCAGGCGCCGGGCGGCCTCGCGCCCGAGGAGGCGGTGGCGGCGGCCGCGGCACTGCGCCAGGCCGGCTGCGACCTGGTCGAGGCGGCCGCCGGCCAGACCACGGCGACCTGGCGGCCGGACTACCGGCGCGCCTTCCACGCCCCGGCGGGCGACCTGGTCCGCAACGGCGCCGGCGTGGCCACCATGGTCGCCGGCGGCCTGCCCACCCCCGGCGACGCCGACACCGTGCTCGCCAACGGGCACGCCGACCTGTGCGTGCTCGGCAGGCCGAGCCTGCCCGACCCGCCCTGGCTGCGCACTGCCGGCCAGGGGCGGCAGGGACCCGGCGCCG
>DASUZB010000261.1:0-11543 GCA_036377075.1 Actinomycetes bacterium
CTGGCCACGCGCGCCGCCCGGCTGGGCGTGGCCGCCGCCGGCGGTGGCCCGTGCCCGGCCCGGCGGTTGCCAGTCCAGCGTCGGCGACTGCAGCAGGATCTCCTCCTGCAGCCGCCGCAGGGCCGGTCCCGGCTCGATCCCCAGCTCCTCGACCAGCAGGTCGCGGCCGTCGCGGTAGGCGCGCAGCGCGTCGGCCTGGCGTCCCGACCGGTACAGGGCGAGCATCAGCTGGCCGCGGAGGCGCTCGCGCAGCGGGTTGGCGGCCAGCAGCCGCTCCAGGTCGGGGACCACCTCGGCATGCCTGCCGGCGGCGAGCCTCGCCTCCACCTGGTCCTCGGCGGTGGCCAGGCGCAGCTCCCCCAGGCGCGCGACCTCGCCCTGGGCGAACGGCTCGAAGGCCACGTCGGCGAGGGCGTCGCCACGCCACAGGGCCAGCGCCTCCCCGAGCAGCGCGTCGGCCGCCACCGGGTCGGAGGGCAGGACCGCGCGCCCGTCGCGGGCCAGCCGCTCGAAGCGGGCGGCGTCCAGGTCGTCGGGGCCGACCCGCAGCACGTACCCGGGGGGCTGCCAGGCGAGCACCTCGGCGGTCGCGCCCGCCGCCCGGTCGGGCTCGAGCACCCGGCGCAGCATCGAGACGTAGGAGCGCAGCGTGACCGTCGCCCGCGGCGGCGGCCGGCCGCCCCACAGCTCCTCGACCAGCCGGTCGACCGAGACCACCCGGTTCGCGTCGAGCAGCAGCAGCACCAGGAGGGCGCGCAGCTTGGCGCCGGCGACGCGGAGCGGCCCAGCGTCCCCGATCACCTCGAGCGGCCCAAGGATCCCGTACCGCATCGACCCGTCCCCCGTGGCACCGCCGGCTCGCGGCCCCGAAACCCAGCCTGCCGCCAGGATCACCGCCGCCGTGGCGGCCCTGGCCTTCAGTTGGCGACCTCGGTGACGCCAGCGTCGATTCAAACCGATTCCGCTGCATTCGGAAACCCGAATGACCGCGCCGGCCAGGGGTCGCTTCCTTCCTGACGCCGCCCGACCCGCCGCGACCCCACTGTGGAAAGCGCTTTGATCCAGTTTCCCTCTGGTTGCTTCCATCATCGCCTATTGGAGCGTGGTGGGGTCGGACCAGGGGAGGCGCGGGTGCGGGAGACGATCGCCGTGACGCCGGAGGCGGTCAGGGCGGTGGCCGGGGACGCCCGCCGCCTGGCGGGGGAACTCCACGGGGCCGGCGCCCAGGCCGGCGCCGGCGCCTGCCGCGTCTCCGGTGTCCTCGCTGGCGCGAGCGCCCAGTTCGACGCCATGTGGCTCGCCTGGTCGGCGGCGCTCGACCAGGTCGCCACCGCGCTGGAGGCGCACGCCCGCACGCTGGCCGCCGCCGCTGACGACTACGGCGAGGCCGACGCCGGCGCCGTCCCGAACCTGGCCGGGCGCTGAGTGCTACCGGACCCCGCGGTCCTCCAGGCGGGCAGCCGCGGCTTCGCCGCGCTCGCCGAGCGCTGCCGTGCGCTCGCTGCCGAGCTGCGGCATGGCGGGGAGGCGCTGTGCCATGGCCCTGGCGGCTGGGTCGGCGTCGCGGCCGAGGCCGCCACCCGCCGCCTCGGCCACCTGACCGCCGCCCTGGAGCTGGCGGCGGTGGCCAGCTCGGACGCTGCCGCCGTCCTGGAGGCGCTCGCCGCGGCGGTGCAGGACGCGCTGCTGGCAACCGAGGAGGCCGAGCGGCTGGCGGCCGCGGCTGGTTGGCCGCCCATGCCCGCCGCGGTCACCGCCGCCGGCGTGCCCATCGCGGGGGCTGGGGCCATGGACCCGGTCACCGCGTCACGGGTGCTGGGGCTGCGCCGCGAGGCCGCCGAGCGGGGCGCCGCGGCCCTCGGCGTGGCGGGGGCGGGCTTCGCCGAGATCGCCGGGCGGGCGCGAGCGGCCTGTGCGCTCGTCGAGCGGCAGGGCCAGTGGGCCACGGCGGTCGACTGCCGGCTCCACGGGCCCGTCCGGTTCTGGGACGACCTCCGCCAGGGGCTGGCCGACGGGTTGCGCGAGCTGGCCGTGGGCACCGCCCGGGAGGCGGCGCTCGGCTCGCCGTACTACTGGATGCTGCGGCCGCGGCAGGCGTGGGAGCAGGGCAGGCGCGAGCTGGCCGGCGGCCTCGCGGCGCTGCGCCATCCCGGTCAGGCGGCGGCCGCCGCCCTCGGCACCGATGACCTCGGCAACGGCCACGCCGCGCGCTTCTGGGCGCGGCTCGTGCCGCAGGCCGCTCTCGCGGTGGCGGCCAGGGGCGCCGCCACCGCGCGTGGCGCGACCCTGACGCGCGAGGCCGCCACGACGGGCGAGTCGCTGGCGGCCGACCAGGTCGCCCGGCTCTCCCTCGCCGAGGTCAACCCCGGCTTCCCCGGCCCAGGCCGGCTGACCAACTGCGCCCACTGCGCCCTCGCCACCGACGCCACCCTCGCCGGCCGGCCCGCCTGCGCCCTTCCCGGCGGCGCCACCAGCATCCGCGTCCTCGAGGCCCACTACGGCCGCGCCTTCAAGTACGCCTCGTCAGCGGCGAAGGTCGCCACGGTCCTCGAGCGCGCCGGGCCCGGCGCGCGCGGCATCGTGTTCGCGTCGCGCGGGACGCGCCGTCCCGGCCACCTGTTCAACGCCGTCAACCTGGACGGCACCGTGCGCTTCGTCGACGGCCAGCGCGGCGGCCCCGCCGCCGTCGACGGCGAGGGGTACGTCGCCTTCTTCCTGCTACGAACGGACTGAACAGCCATGATCGACCGCGACACCGCCACCGCCATCGCCCGCCGCCACCTCGAGCGGGAGTTTCCCGACGGCAGCGTGGCGCTCGACCACGGCGCCACCGTGGAGACGGCCCGCTGCTGGGTGCTCACCTACAACACCGTGGCCTACCTGCGGACCGGCGAGCTGCGCGACTGCCTGGTCGGCAACGGCCCGCTGCTGGTCGACAAGCGCTCGGGCGCCCTGCGCCAGGCCGGCACCGCCCACCCGGTCGAGCACTACCTGGTGGGCGGTCGGGACGCGCCGGACTGAGCGGGGCCTGGCTCGCCCTCACTCCGGGGCGGACTCTTCGAGCTCGAGGCCGCGGGTCTCGGGGAGGCGGGCGAACAGCGGCGCCACCAGGGCGACCGGGGCGGCGACCAGGACCGCGGCGGCGGCGAAGCTCTGCAGGCCGTCGGCGAGCAGGCCGAACGCGACCAGGCCGGCGACGGCGCCGAGGACACCGGCGACGCTCACCCAGCCGGCGACGGTGCTGCGGATCCGGGTGGGGAACAGCTCGGCGCCGAGCGTCCCGACCGCCGGGGCGAAGGCGGACATCGCCACGATCGAGGTCAGGTACCCGGCGACCGCACCGGCCACCGAGCCGCTGTAGGTGAGCATGCCGGCGAGCGCGACCAGCACCTGGGTGGTGCCGGCGGTGCGGCGGCGGCCGAGGTGGTCGCTGGCCCAGCGGCCGACCAGCAGCCCGCCGAGGCCCAGTACGCCGGCGGCGACCACCATCAGGGCGGTGGCGGAGCGGGGCAGGTCGAGCACGCTCTCGGTGTAGACGAACAGCAGGCTGGTGGCGGGGCCCTGGACGAAGGCGAAGGCGAACGCGAGGACGAACAGCAGCGCGAGGCGTCCGCGGAAGGCGGCGGGCACGCGGCCGAGGAAACGCCGGTCGCGGCTGCCTGTGCTGCTGGCCCTGGCGCGTATGAACCGCTCCGGCTCCTCCAGGCGGCGGCGGAGCAGTGGCAGGGCGGCGAGCGGGATCAGCAGCAGCGCGAACAGGCCGCGCCAGCTGAGCGCGTCGCCGGCGATCCCCCTGATGATGGCGGTCAGCCCCGCGCCGGTACCGTACGCGGCGGCGACCAGGGCGATCGCCTTGGCGCGGTCGGCGCTGGAGGTCTCCTCGGCGGCGATCACCCCGGTGATCGCGTTGGTGGCGGTGAGCATCGGGCGGCTGGCGGCGAACAGCGCCACGAACCACCAGAAGCCGGGGCTGAGCCCCGCCGAGGCGGCGATCGCCAGCCCCAGCGCCGAGCACCCGAGGAGGACCCTGCGGCGGCCGAACCGGTCGGCCAGGCCGGCGAGCGGCAGGCTGCCGACGGCGGCCAGGCGGATGATGCCAAGGCCCAGGCCGAGGGTGGTGAACGACAGGCCCACCTGGGCGGTCACCGAACCGGCCGTGCCCGGCTGGCCGAACGCCCTGGCGACGTCGGCGAGGGTGGTGGTGACCCCGAACTGGGCGAAGCCGGCGGCGACGGCGAGCCCGGCCGCGGTCAGGATGGCCGGATGGCGCCAGCCGTAGAGCCGCACCGAACGGGTCGTCGGCCGCTGCAGGTTCGGTTGGCTCGCTGGCATGGTCGCTCGTGCCCGGCGCCGGCGCGCTGACGCCTGCTGGTCGGTGGTCGTCGGCTGACTGTAGCGCCCGCGCCCGGCGGTCGCAGCAGTGCTCCGTCTGTCACCCCGGCAGGATCACGCCGCAGCAGCCCGAGGCCCGAGCAGGGATCCGGGTGCAGGACCCGATGGGGGGTCCGGGGGGAGCTGTCTCGGGCTCCCCCCCGGATCTATCCAAGGTGGGGGTAACGCCAGTCTCGTGGTGCCAGGGCGTTCTCCTTGATCGCCCGTGGGGCGACCCAGCGGACCAGGTTGAGGCCGGAGCCGGCCTTGTCGTCGGTGCCGGAGGCGCGGGCGCCGCCGAACGGCTGCTGGCCGACGATCGCGCCGGTCGGCTTGTCGTTGACGTAGAGGTTGCCGGCGGCGTAGCGGAGCCGGCCGAGCGCGTCGAGCACGGCGCGCCGGTCGTGGGCGAAGACCGCGCCGGTGAGGGCGTAGGCGGAGTCGTCGACCAGGTCGAGGGTGGCGTCCCAGTCGGCGTCGTCGTAGACGAACACCGTCAGGATGGGGCCGAACAGCTCCCTGGTCATGGTGTCCGAGCGCGGGTCGTCGCTGCGCAGCACGGTCGGCTGGACGAACCAGCCGTCGCGGTCGTCGCCGCTGCCGCCGGTGACCACCTCCGCCCCCGCGGCCCTGGCGCCCTCGATGGCGTCGAGGTGGCGGCGGAAGGCGCGCTCCTCGATCACCGCGCCGAGGAAGTTGCCGAGGTCGGCGACGTCGCCCATGGGCAGCGAGCCGGCCAGGTCGGCGATGCCGTCGCGCACCGCCGGCCAGAGGGAGCGGGGGACGTACGCGCGCGAGGCCGCCGAGCACTTCTGGCCCTGGTACTCGAAGGAGCCCTGGCCGAGCGCGACCACCAGCCGCTCCACGTCGGCGGAGGGGTGGGCGAGCACGAAGTCCTTGCCGCCGGTCTCGCCGACCAGGCGCGGGTAGTTGCGGTAGCCCTCGATCCGCTCGCCGGCCTTGCGCCACAGGCCGCGGAACACCGCGGTCGAGCCGGTGAAGTGGAGCCCGGCGAAGTCCCGGTGGACCATGGCCACGTTGCTGGCCATGGCGCCGTCACCGTGGACCAGGTTGACCACGCCGTCGGGCAGGCCCGCGGCGCGCAGCAGCTCCATCAGGTAGTGGGCGGAGAGCGCCTGCTTCTCGGACGGCTTCCAGACGACCACGTTGCCCATCAGCGCCGGCGCGGTCGGCAGGTTGCCGGCGATCGAGGTGAAGTTGAACGGGGTCATCGCCAGCACGAAGCCCTCGAGGGGGCGGTAGTCCATGCGGTTCCAGATGCCCCTGGCGGAGAGCGGCTGCTGGGCGTGCAGCTCGGCGGCGAAGTCCACGTTGAAGCGCCAGAAGTCGGCCAGCTCGCAGGCGGCGTCGATCTCGGCCTGGTAGACCGACTTGGACTGGCCGAGCATGGTGGCGGCGTTGAGGGTGTCCCGCCAGGGGCCCGCGAGCAGGTCGGCGGCGCGCAGGAACACGCCGGCGCGCTCCTCCCAGGGCAGCGCGGCCCAGTCGGCCGCGACCGCGAGGGCGGCGTCGATCGCCTGCCCGACGTGCTCCGCCGTGGCCGCGTGGACGTCGGCGAGCACCAGGTCGTGGCGGTGGGGCGCGCGGGCCGGGAAGGTCTCGCCACTGGTCACCGCGTGGCCGCCGATGAACATGGTGGCCTCGATGCGCTCCTTGGCCATCGCCGCGAGGCGCTGCTCGAGCCGCCCACGCTCGGGGGAGCCGGGGGCGTAGCCGAGGACGGGTTCGTTGGCCGGGGTGGGCACCCGCGTGATCGCGGTGGTGCCGGGAGAGCTGGACATCGCAATCCTCCTCAGGTTCGAGCAGCAGCGCCCGCCACACCAGGGTAGTGGTACCCGATCGGGGAGAGACGATCCCGCCGCCGGGCGGTACCCTGGTTGCCGACCCGGTGCGCCGGGGGGCGCGGGAACTTTGCCCATGCGCCGGAACCCGTCGGTTCCGGCATCGGTTTCCCGACGACCGCCCCCGGCGCACCGGCGTTTCCCGGGCGGTTGTGCGAAGCTCACCTGATCCGAACGATGCGACCTCGAGGGAGCGCAGATGTACCAGACCGGACCGCCGTCGGTGGGGTTGCTGGCCGAGCCGATGCTGGTGATCAACCAGAAGCTCAAGCTGATCGAGCTGAAGAACGAGTTCAAGATCTTCGACCAGCACGGTCAGCAGGTCGGCGCCGCCATCCAGGCCAGGCAGTCGCCGCTGGCGTTCCTGGCGCGGATCTTCAGCGACCTCGACGTGGCCCTGCCGATGACGCTGGAGGTGCGCGACCGCTCCGGCGGCCTCGCCCTCACCCTGCACAAGCCGTGGTTCCGCATGGCCTGCTCGGTCACCAGGGGCGACGGCATGGAGCTCGGCACCATCCGCAAGCGGATCCGGCTCGGCAAGGCGCGCTTCAGCCTGCTCGACCCGGGCGGCAGGGACGTCGGCGAGGTCAGGGCGCACAACTGGCGCGCCAAGGACTTCTCCGTGCTGGACGCGTCCGGCCAGGAGCTGGCCAGGGTCAACAAGAAGTGGGCCGGCCTGCGGGAGCTGTTCACCGACGCCGACAACTACGTCATCCAGCTGAACCCGGCCGCCCCCGACCCGATGCGCGGCCTGGCGGTCGCCTCGGTGCTGGCGATCGACACGGTGATGAAGCAGAAGGACAGCGGCTGAGCGACCGCCCGGTCAGGCGCCGTGCCACATGGCGGCGCCGGAGGCGGGGTCGAAGAACGACAGGGCGCCGGTGTCGACCTCCAGCTCGATCGGGGCGCCGATGCGCGGCCGCCGGTCGGGCGTGAGCCTGGCGACCACGTGGCCCTGGGCGGGCTCGCCGTCGGCGTCGGCCGCCTGGACGCCCAGCGGGCAGTGCACCAGCACCTCGTGGCCGAGGTGCTCGACGCGGGCGACGGTCGAGCGGAGCCGGTGGCCGGGGCGGGCGCCGGCCGCTCCGGCGACGGTCACGCCCTCGGCCCGGATGCCGACCACCACCGGCCGGTCGCGCGCGCCGCGCAGGCGGCCCGATGGCGTGCCGGGGAAGCGCAGCCGCTGGTCGCCGAGGACCACCCAGGCGCCGTCGCCCTCGTCGACCAGGCGCCCGGCCAGCAGGCTCATCGCCGGGTCGCCGAGGAAGCCGGCCACGAACACGGTCGCCGGCTCCTGGTAGAGCATGCGCGGGGTGTCGACCTGCTCGAGCCGGCCGGCCCGCAGCACCGCCACCCGGTCGCCGACGGCCATCGCCTGGGCCTGGTCGTGGGTGACGTAGATGGTGGTCACGCCGAGGCCACGCTGGAGCTGCGCCAGCTCGGTGCGCAGCCGCACCCGCTCGCCCGCGTCCAGGTGGGTGAGCGGCTCGTCGAGCAGGAACACCTGCGGCACCCGTACGGTCGCGCGGCCGATCGCGACCCGCTGCCGCTGCCCGGCCGAGAGCGTCTTGGGCAGCCGGTCGAGCAGCCGCGCCAGCCCGAGCACGCGCGACTCGGCGCCCACCCGCTGGTCGATCTCGGACTCGGGGATGTGCCGCATGTCCAGGCCGAAGCGCATGTTGCGGCCGACGGTGAGGTGCGGGTAGAGGGCGTTGCCCTCGAACACCATGGCGACGTCGCGCTGGTGCGGCGGCCAGCGGGTGACGTCCTCGCCGCCGATGTGGATGCGGCCCCTGGTCACCGGCTCGACGCCGGCGATCATGCGCAGCACGGTGCTCTTGCCGCAGCCCGACGGGCCGAGGATCGCCAGCAGCTCCTGGTGGCGCACGTGCAGGGACAGGTTCGCCACCGCGACGGTGCCGTCCGCGTGCACGCGCGTGACGTCGTCGAGCAGGACGTCGGCCATCGGCCCTCCCTGGCCGCAACTACGCACTCATCCTAGGCGCCGAGCGGTGCCGCTCCAACGGACGATCCGCTCAGGTTTCCCAGGCGAGCTGGTCCTCCCAGGTCTCGCGGCGGCGGCTCACCCGCGCGGTGCCGTGCTCGACCACGACCTCGGGCGGTCGCGGCTGGGCGTTGTAGTTGGAGGCCATGGTCATGCCGTAGGCGCCGGCGTCGAGGACGGCGACCAGGTCGCCGGGGACGAGGTCGGGCAGCTCCACGCCGCTCGCGAGCACGTCGGTCGACTCGCAGATGGGGCCGACCACCTCGGTGGGGCCGGCCGACGGTGCGGCCCGCACCGGCAGGATACGGTGCCGCGCCTGGTAGAGGGCGGGCCGCATCAGGTGGCTCATGCCGGTGTCGAGCACCAGCATGCGCCCGGCGGCGCGGTGCTTGCGGTACAGCACCGAGGCGACCAGCGCCCCGGCCGGGGCGACCAGGGCACGCCCGGGCTCGACGCCGAGCTCCACCTCGCGGCCGGCGACCACCGGGGCGAGCGCGGTGGCGAACACCTCGGGGCCGGCCGCCGGCCCGCCGGCGTAGTCGACCGGCAGCCCCCCGCCGACGTCGAGCCAGCGGAGCGCGAGCCCGGCGGCGCGGCCCTTCTCCAGCACCTCCAGCCCGGTGCGCGCGCCCTCGACCAGGCCGTCGGGGTCGGGGAGCTGGGAGCCGACGTGGACGTGGACGCCGAGCGCCTCGCAGGCCGGGTACTCGCCCTTCGCCGCCCGCGCGAGCAGCTCGTTGGCGAGGGGCACCGGCAGGCCGAACTTGGCCTCGCTGTGGCCGGTGCGGATGTGGACGTGGGTGTCGACGTCCACGTCCGGGTTGACCCGCACGGCGAAGCGGGCGCGCCTGCCCGCCCTCGCCGCGACCCGCTGCAGCAGGTCGAGCTCGTCGACCGACTCGACGTGCAGCAGCACGCCGTGCTCGGTGGCGAGGGCCAGCTCCGCGGCGGTCTTGCCGACGCCGGCGAACACCACCAGGGACGGGTCGGCGCCGGCGCGCAGCACGCGTAGCAGCTCGCCACCGCTGACCACGTCGAAGGCGGCGCCGAGGCCGGCGAGGCGGCGCAGCAGGGCCAGGTTGGCGTTCGCCTTGACCGAGAACAGCCCGCGGCCGCCGATCGGCGCGAGCGCGGCGCTGAGCCGCTGCCAGGCGGCCGCGACCGCGTCCAGGTCGTAGACGTAGGCGGGCGTGCCGGCCTCGGCCACCACCCGGTCCAGGGGCAGCCCGCCGACGTGCAGCACGCCGTCGAGGTAGGCGAACGGGAACCGGTCGGTCGGGCGGGCGTGGTTGGTCACCGCGGTGTCTCCTGATTCGGTGTCCCTTGACCTTGCATATCCACGTCTGGCGGCGCAAGCCCATTTCCAGGGATGTCGCAGAGGAATCGGACGAACGGTGTTGCATATTTCCAGATTCACTGCATACTCATTCGTATGACCTCGATCTCCGCGGGGGTGCTGGGAGCCTCCGGCTACGCCGGCGCCGAGCTGCTGCGCCTGCTCGCCCGCCACCCCAACATACGAGTGACCTGGGCCGCCGGTGACTCGAGCGCCGGTGAGCCCGCCGCCGCCCGCTACCCCGGTCTCGGCCACGCCTACCGCGACCTCGCCTTCTGCACCGTCGACGAGGGCCTGACCAAGGGCGCCGAGGTGCTGTTCGCGGCCCTGCCGCACGGCCGCGCCGCGGCCGTCGCCGAGCGGCTCGGCGCGGCTGCCGGGCTGGTGGTCGACCTCTCCGCGGACTTCCGCCTGCACGACCCGGCCGCCTACCCCGCCTGGTACGGCGCACCCCACCCCCACCCCGAGGAGCTCGGCGGCTGGCCCTACGGCCTTCCCGAGCTGCATCGGGACGAGCTGCGCGGGGCGCGCCGCGTGGCCGTGCCCGGGTGCTACCCGACCGCCGCCCTGCTGGCGCTGGCGCCGCTGCTCGCCGCCGGCCTGATCGAGCCGGACGGCATCGTGGTCGACGCCAAGTCCGGCCTCTCCGGCGCCGGGCGCTCGCTCCGCGACGAGTACCTGTTCGTGCAGGCCAACGAGAACGTGACCCCGTACGGGGTCGGCCGCCACCGCCACACGCCAGAGATCGAGCAGGAGCTGGGCAGGGCGGCCGGCCGCCCCCTGAGCGTCACCTTCACGCCCCACCTGGTGCCGATGAGCCGCGGCCTGCTCGCCACCTGCTACGCCACCCTCGCCGGTGGCGCCGGTCCCGAGGAGCTGGCCGCCGGTCAGGCCGCGGCGTTCGCCGCCGAGCCGTTCGTCGACCTGCTGCCGGCCGGCGCGTGGCCCGCCACCAGGGCGGTCGTCGCCAGCAACCGCGCCCAGGTCGCCGCGGCCGTGGTCGGCGGCCGCCAGGTGGTCGCCGCCGCGGCGATCGACAACCTCGTCAAGGGGGCCGCCGGCCAGGCGGTGCAGTGCGCCAACCTGGCCCTCGGCCTGCCCGAGACGGCCGGCCTCGACCTCGTCGCCCCGGGCCCGTGACCGTCGACCGCGGCCTCGGGGTGACCGCCGCCGCCGGCTTCTCCGCCGCCGGGGTCGCCTGCGGCATCAAGCCCGCCGGTGACCTCGACCTGGCTGTGGTGGCCGGCCCTCCCGGGACGGTGGCCACGGGCGCGTTCACCACCAACGTGGTGGTGGCCGCGCCGGTCGTCTGGTCGCGGGCGCGGCTGGCGGCCTCGGCGGACGCCCGCGTCGTGGTGGTCAATTCCGGCAACGCCAACGCCTGCACCGGCCCGGCGGGGCACCGGACCGTTCGCGCGACCGCCGAGCGGTCGGCGGCCGAGCTGGGCTGCCTGCCCGAGCAGGTGCTGGTCTGCTCGACCGGGGTGATCGGCGTGCCGCTCGACGCCGGGCTGGTCGGCGACGGCGTCGCCAAGGCGGCGGCGAACCTCTCCCGCCGCAACGGCCGCGACGCCGCCGAGGCCATCCGCACCACCGACACGGTCGCCAAGCAGGCAGGGACGGTGCTGCCGGGCGGGGTCACGGTGGGCGGCATGGCCAAGGGCGCGGCCATGCTCGCGCCCGCCCTCGCCGCCGCGCACGCCACCATGCTGGCCGTGCTCACCACCGACGCGCTGGCCGAGCCGGCGGCGCTGCGCGCCGGCCTGGCAGCGGCGGTGGAGGAGAGCTTCAACCGCATCACCGTCGACGGCGCCCAGTCCACCAACGACACGGTGCTGCTGCTCGCCTCCGGCGCCTCCGGCACCCGTGCCGACGCCGACGAGCTGGCCGGCGCGGTCCTGGCCGTCTGCGACGACCTCGCCACCCAGATGCTGGCCGACGCCGAGGGCGGCACCAAGGTGATCCGCGT
>DASUZB010000262.1:0-2000 GCA_036377075.1 Actinomycetes bacterium
CGCTGCGCGATGGTTCGGGGGGGCGCTGCGGCTGCTAGCTCAGACCGCGCCGGCGGAGGACCGGGTCGAGCTCCTGGTTGCCCGCGCCGGGGCCCTGGCGGCGGCGGGCCATTTCGCCGGCAGCCATGCGGTGCTGCTGGAGGCGATGGCGATCGTCCCGGAGCAGTTGAGCGCGCTCGGCACGACCCTCACGACGGCGTGCGCCAGGGTGGAGCACCGCCTCGGGCACTACGAGCAGGCCCACGGGCGGCTGGTGCGCGCGCTCAGCGGCCTGCCCGAGCCGACCTCAGCCGAGGCCGTCGGGCTGCTGATCGAGCTGGCGCTGAACGAGTTCTACCGCTCGAACTACCAGGCGATGCGCGACTGGGCCGGCCGTGCGGTGAGTGCCGCCAACGTGCTTGGAGATGCGCCCCTGCTGGCAGCGGCGCTGGCGATGCCGGCGCTCGCCGACGCCATGACCGGAGCGAGCGAACGCGCTCGTTCCCACCGTGCCGACGCCGCCGCCCTGGTTGACGGCCTGTCCGACGACCAGCTCTCACTCCGCCTTGACGCGGCGGTCTGGCTGGCTGCCGCGGAGCTCTACCTGGACCGCTACCCCGAGGCCGACCTCCACGCCCGCCGTGCCCTGACCCTGGCCCGCGTCACCGGGCAAGGGGAGCTCTTCCTGGTCCTGTACCAGATCCTGGGCAGGGTCTGGTATGTGCGGGCCAAGCTGGCCGAGGCCACCGACCTGTTGGATGGCGCCATTGAGGCTGCGCGGCTGCTCGGGACCACCCAGGCGCTGGCAGGGAACCTCTTCAACCGCTCGGTGGTCGCGGTCGCCGTGGGCGATCTCGAGATCGCGCTCGCCACCGCACAGGAGGGCGTCGAGTTCGCTCGTGACCTCGACGAAGGCTTCGTCACGGCCTGGGCTGCGGTGAGGCTCGCCGGCGTCCTGCTCGAAACCGGGCAACCAGAACAGGCCGTCGAGGTGCTCCTCGGCCGCGCCGGCGGCGAGGAGCTGACGCTCATCCCCGGCGGCTGGAGGGCATACTGCCTGGAGCTGCTCACGCGGTGCTGGCTGGCCCTCGATCGCCCCGGCGAGGCCGAGCGCGCAGCCGACCTTGCCGAGATCACCGCAGCGGCCGTGCGGCTTCCCCTCGCCGCCGCCTGGGCCGATCGCGCCACCGCCGCCGTCGCTCTGCACACGGGGGACTGCCTCGGCGCGACCGAACGCGCACTCGCCTCGGCCCATGCCGCCCAGCAAGTGGGAGCCCCCATCGAGGCCGCCCTGTCGCGCACACTCGCTGGCCGAGCCCTCGCCCAAGCCGGCCAGCACGGCCGCGCCGTGGCCGAGCTTCAGCGTGCCGCGGCAGCGTTCGACGCCTGCGGCGCGCTGCGCTACCGCCAACGCGCCGAGCGAGAGCTCGGAAAGCTCGGCCATCGCCCCCACCGGCGCACGCGGCCGGGCAAGACCGACGGAGCAGGGGTCGCGTCGCTGACCGAACGCGAACTCCAGGTGGCGCGGCTCGTCGTCGACCGCAGGACAAATCCCGAGATTGCCGCGGAACTGTTCCTCAGCCAGAAGACGGTCGAGACTCACCTGCGCAACATCTTCCACAAGATGGACCTCACGACGCGCGCCGACCTCGCGCGCGCCGTCGAACGCGCCGACCGATCAGCGAGGGCGCGATCGGGATAGGTCCGCTCGACCTGCTGCTCTTGGTCCCCATGACGGCTGGCGGTCGCTGGAAGCAGAAGCTCGACGTGGACGGTTCGGGCTTCTCCGGACGACTGCACGATGCCGCTTCGGTTGAGGGGTCCCTGCGGCCGCCCAGTATCACCGCGATCATGACGTACGGCCGGTGCGCCCACCTGACACATCCTCGAAGGTGGGTCCCTCGGCCATGTCGGCGCGGGTTGGATCTCGACTCCCGGCGCCCGCTGAAGCCAACTCACTGAAGCCCCAGGATGGTTCAGGGTCGTCGGGTCATCCAATCAGGGTCGGGTTCAGGGTGACG
>DASUZB010000263.1:0-15665 GCA_036377075.1 Actinomycetes bacterium
GCCGAAGCCGCCGCCGACGCGGGCGCGGGTTCCGTCCCGGCGGCCAGCGAGGCCACCGGCCCGGCGCAGCCGCACGGCGAGGCCAGCGGCGCGCCCGCCACGGCCACCGTGGGGGCGGACGCCCCCGCCGGTGAGGCCGAGCCCGCCACCGGCGCGGACGAGGCCCAGGCCGGCCCGCCCGACGGCGGCGTCCGCGCCGGCCGCGGCACGCGCGCCGGCCGGCCGCGGCCCCGCGCCGCGAGGGGCGCGGCCGCCCGCGCCGAGGCCCCGGTCGCCGACGCCGTCGAGGTGCCGCCGGCAGCGGTCGACGAGGCCGTTCCGGCCACCCCGCCGAGCGGCCAGGCCGTAACGCCCGCCGGCGAGCTCGCCGAGGAGCCGGCCGCCACCGAGCCGGGTGGCGAGGAGACGGTGCGGACCGGCCGGCGCCGCCGGCGCCGCCGCTCCCCGCAGGCACGGGCGGCAACCCCGCAGCCGGAGGCCGAGCCGGGCACGGCCCCGGAGACGGCCCTGGCCAGCGCGGCCGACGCCATGGGGACCGTGGAGGAGGGCGCGGCGGAATCAGCCGCCGACGAGGCCAGCGGCTCGGCCCGCACCCGCGCCCGCCGCCGCCGCCGCGCCGCCGCCAAGGCGCGCGCCCGCGGCGACGAGGACGTCATCGCCGCCGCGGCACCTAGCCAGCCAGAGACGGCCGAGCCGGCCGCCGCGCCGTCACCGCCGGAGCAACCGGCCCGCCAGGGCGGGCGGGGCCGCAGGCGGGGCAGCCAGCCGACCGAGCTGGCGGCGGCAACCGCCGAGCAGCCGCCCAGCCGCGGTCGCGGCCGTGGCCGCGGCCGCTCGGCCGCCGCCCAGGGCGAGCAGCCGGCGCCGGCCACCCAGGCAGAGCCAGCCGGCCGCGGCGCCGAACGTCCGGCCAGCGAGCGCTCCACCAGGCTCGACGCCCGCAACCGCGGCGGCACGCGCCAGGGCGACCGCGGCCGCCGCCGCCGTCCCCACGGGCTCACCGAGGAGCAGAAGCAGGTCCTCCGCGCCGGCCCGGACAAGCGCATGCTGGTCACCGAGGGCGCCGAGCGCACCCAGATCGGCGTCCTCGAGGGCAACGCACTGGTCGAGCACTACGTCACCCGCAAGTCGGGGCGTTCCTACGTCGGCAACATCTACCTCGGCCGGGTGCAGAACGTGCTGCCCGGCATGGAGGCCGCCTTCGTCGACATCGGCAAGGGCCGCAACGCCGTGCTCTACGCCGGCGAGGTCAACTACGACGAGGAGGACCTGGACGGCGAGGCGCCCCGCATCGAGAAGGCGCTCAAGCCCGGCCAGCCGGTGCTCGTCCAGGTGACCAAGGACCCGATCGGGTCCAAGGGCGCCCGCCTCACCGCCCAGGTCTCGCTGGCCGGCCGCTACCTGGTGCTGCAGCCCGACGACAGCACCTTCGGCATCTCCCGCCGGCTGCCGGAGGCGGAGCGGACGCGCCTGCGCGAGATCCTCAAGGAGGTGCGGCCCAAGGGCCTCGGCCTGATCGTGCGCACCGCCGCCGAGGGCGCCAGCGCCGACGACCTGCGCGCCGACCTCACCAGGCTGCAGGCCCGCTGGGAGACGGTCGAGCGCAAGGCCAAGAAGTCCTCGGCCCCCGCGGTCATCTACTCCGAGCCGGAGCTGGTCGTCCGCGTGATCCGCGACATCTTCTCGCCCGACTTCGTCGAGCTGGTGGTCGACGGCACCGAGCTGCACGAGCGGGTGCGCGAGTACCTCGCCGAGGTCGCCCCCGACCAGCTCGCCAAGCTGCGCCGCCACGAGGGCCGGCTGCCCCTGTTCGAGCACTACCGCGTCATCGAGCAGATCCACAAGGCGCTGGAGCGCAAGGTCTGGCTGCCCTCGGGCGGCTCCATCGTGATCGACCGCACCGAGGCCATGACCGTGGTCGACGTCAACACCGGCAAGTTCGTCGGCAAGAGCAACCTCGAGGAGACGGTGGTCGCCAACAACCTCGAGGCCGCCGACGAGCTGGTGCGCCAGCTGCGCCTGCGCGACATCGGCGGGATCATCATCATCGACTTCATCGACATGCTGTTCGAGCGCAACCAGCAGGCCGTGGTCGAGCGGCTGCGCAGCGCCCTGGCGCGGGACAAGACCAAGTCCCAGGTGATGGAGGTCTCCTCGCTCGGGCTGGTGCAGATGACCCGCAAGCGTGTCTCCGGCGGGCTGCTCGAGAGCTTCTCGGAGACCTGCCCGCACTGCGAGGGACGGGGCGTGGTGATCACCCACGAGCTCTAGCTGTTTGACGCGCCCCTGGTGAGGGGCCTACCCTTGCCCGCGGCGTGCGGGCACGCCGCTTGCGTGGTGCCGCCGTCTCCCTTTGAAGCACCGAAAGGACTGTCGACACGTGTACGCCGTCATCCGCACCGGCGGAAAGCAGTACAAGGTCAAGGTCGGTGACGTCATCGACGTGGAGCGGGTCAGTGGCGACGGCGACAGCGTCGAGCTCGTCCCGCTGCTGGTGGTCGACGACGACGGCAACGTGAGCTCGCGGCCGAGCGAGCTGGTCGGCGCGAAGGTCACCGCCTCGGTCCTGGACCAGCACCGGGGCGAGAAGCTGCGCGTGTTCACCTACAAGAACAAGACCGGCCAGCGCCGCCACCAGGGCCACCGCCAGTCGCTGACCACGATCAGGGTGGAGGGCATCGAGCCGCCGGGCGGCGCCAAGGCCACCACCAGGGCGAAGACCACCACGCGCGCCGGCGCCGACAAGGCGAAGCCCGCCCGCGCCGCCGCCACGGCCGAGGCAAAGCCGGAGGCGAAGCCGGCCAAGGCCGAGGCCACGGAGGCGAAGGCCGAGGCCACGGAGGCCGAGGCCCCCGAGTCCAAGGCCAAGGCGGCCGGCGGCAAGGCGAAGGCCGCCGAGGCCAAGGAGGGCACCGCCAAGGCGAAGCCCGCCCGCACCGCCGCCAAGGCCGGCTCGAAGGCCGAGGCCACGGACACCAAGGCCAAGGCGGGCGGGTCGAAGGACGGCGAGTCCAAGCCGGCCGGCCGCGGCGGCAGGACGCGCGCGAAGCAGGACGAGGAGAGCTGAGATGGCCCACAAGAAGGGTGCTTCTTCCAGCCGCAACGGCCGCGACTCGGCCGCCAAGCGGCTCGGGGTCAAGCGCTACGGAGGAGAGCTGGTGACCGCCGGCACCATCCTCGTGCGGCAGCGCGGCACCCGTATCCACCCAGGCGCCGGCGTCGGCCGGGGCGGCGACGACACCCTGTTCGCCAAGGTCGACGGCCGCGTCATCTACCACCAGGTACGCGGGCGGAAGCTGGCGAGCATCGAGTCCGGCGGCTGAGCTCCAGGCGAAGCCGGCGGACTCGGACGCGGGCCGTCCCCCGGCGACCGGCAATCTTTTCGACCGATCGCGAGCACCGCATGCACGGCTCAGCGAGCCAGCCGCCCGCCGAACCCCCAGTCGCCCTCCCTGCGGGGCAGTAGTCCGGTGTTCGTCGATGAAGTGACCGTCGAGGTCGCCGCGGGGCGTGGTGGCGACGGGGTGACCTCGTTCCACCGGGAGAAGTACCGCCCGAAGGGCGGGCCGGACGGCGCCGACGGCGGCCGCGGCGGCGACGTCGTGCTGGTCGCGGAGCCGGGCGTGTCCACCCTGGTCGAGTACCGCTTCCACCCGCACCAGCGGGCCGGCCGCGGCCGCCACGGCCAGGGCTCCAACCGCACCGGCGCCGAGGGCGACGACCGCGTCCTGCCCGTGCCCGTCGGCACCATGGTCAGGGACGAGGGCGGCACCCTCCTGGCCGACCTGGCCGTCCCAGGGGCACGTTTCGTCGCCGCCCGCGGCGGCCGCGGCGGCCGCGGCAACGCCGCCCTCTCCGGCCCGGGCCGCAAGGTGGCCCACTTCCACGAGAAGGGCGAGCCGGGGGTCGCCCGCCGCCTGCGCCTCGAACTGCGCGTGCTGGCCGACGCGGGCCTCGTCGGGTTCCCCAACGCTGGCAAGTCGAGCCTGGTCAGGCGCGTCTCGGCCGCCAGGCCGAAGGTGGCCGGCTACCCCTTCACCACCCTGGAGCCGGTGCTCGGCATGGTGCGCGCCGGTGACCACGACTTCGTCCTTGCCGACGTGCCCGGGCTGGTCCCCGGCGCCGCCGCCGGCAAGGGCCTCGGCCACCGCTTCCTGCGCCACGTGACCCGCTCGGCCGTGCTGGTGCACGTGCTGGACCTGGCCACGCAGGAGCCGGGCAGGGAGCCGGAGGCCGACCTGGCCGCCCTCGAGGCCGAGCTGGCCGCCTACGACCCCGCGCTGGTCAGCCGCCCGGCCCTGGTGGTGGCGAACAAGGTCGACCTGCCGGAGGGACGGGCCCGGCTGCCCGAGGCGGAGGCGGCCGCCGCCCGCCGCGGGCTCGCCTGCCACGCGGTCTCCGCCGCCACCGGCGAGGGCCTCCAAGGCCTGGTGTACGCGCTCGGCGAACTGGTGACGGAGGCGCGGGCCGCCCGTCCGGCGCCGGACGGCCGGGAGGACGCGCTGGTGGTCGAGCCGGAGGCCCCGATCGAGGTGGTGCGCGACCCGGACGGCCGCCTGCGGGTGCGCGGCGACCGGCCCGAGCGCTGGGTGGCCATGACCGACCTCGACAACCCCGAAGGGGTCGCCCACCTGCAACGACGGCTGCGCCGGGCGGGGGTCGACGAGCTGCTCGCCGGCGCCGGCGCCCGGCAGGGCGACGAGGTCGTGGTGGGGGAGGCGACCTTCGAGTGGGAGCCTGATCCGCTGGCCGCGGCGCAGCGGCCGCGCCGGCCTGGCCGGACCGGCTAGGCGCTCAGCTTCTCAAACGCGCGGAGAACAGGCAGAATCGCCGTTGTTGCGGCCGGTGAACGGTGTCGTATCCGCAAGCTTGGGGTACGTTCGGACCACACCGGCCAGCGGAAGGAGCTGGCGCAGGCGGTGCCGTCGTTCTGCCAGCGCTGGCAGCGAGGCGAAAGAGGGAGGTTCATGGCGCGTCGACGGAGTGTGGTGGGGCTCCTGGCGGCCTTCACGCCGGGCGGATCGGAGGTGGAATCTCGTTGCTAGTCCGATTCACCGCACTGTTTCCATCCCGATCGGCTGTCGTAGCTGCGTGGCCCGACGTCAAGGAGGATTCGCCGTGATCAGAAGGACAAGGCTGTTGGCCGTCTCGGCCATGCTCGCGGTCGGCGCGCTCGTCGTGGCCGGCTGTGGTGGCGGTGGTTCGAGCGGCGGCGGCTCTTCCAACCAGGGCCTCACCAGCCGGGGCCCGATCACCTACGTGGCGGGCAAGGACAACAACAACGTCAACCGGCCGATCATCAACAAGTGGAACGCCGCCCACCCGGACCAGAAGGTGACGTTCAAGGAGCAGTCCGACCAGGCCGACCAGCAGCACGACGACCTCGTGCAGCACTTCCAGTCCAAGGACGCCAACTACGACGTGGTCAGCGTCGACGTGATCTGGACGGCGGAGTTCGCGGCCAAGGGCTGGCTGCAGCCGCTCAAGGACCAGTTCAACGTCGACACCTCCGCCTTCTTCCCCGCGCCGCTCAAGACCGCCACCTACAACAACACCCTCTACGCCCTGCCGTACGCCAGTGACGGCGGCCTGCTGTTCTACCGCAAGGACCTCGTCAAGACCCCACCGAAGACGTGGGACGAGATGATGGGGATGTGCTCGATCGCCAAGAAGAACAACATGGACTGCTACGCGGGCCAGTTCGCCAAGTACGAGGGCCTGACCTGCAACGCGACCGAGGCGATCAACACCGACGGTGGCAAGGTCGTCGACACCGACGGCAAGACCCCGGTGGTCAACTCACCGGAGGCGGCCAAGGGCCTCGGCAGGCTGGCTGACGCCTACAAGAACGGCAACATCCCCAAGCAGGCGATCACCTACCAGGAGGAGCAGGGCCGCCAGTCGTTCGAGGCGGGCAAGCTGCTGTTCCTGCGCAACTGGCCGTACGTGTACAGCCTGGCGACGACCGACGCCAGCTCGAAGGTGAAGGACAAGTTCGGCATCGCGCCGCTGCCAGGCGACGCCGGGAAGCCGGGCGCGTCCACCCTCGGTGGCCACGACGCCGCCATCAGCCAGTTCTCCGCCCACAAGGCGACCGCCTTCGACTTCATCAAGTTCTGGACCAGCGAGGAGACGGGGCGGTTCTTCGCCACCCAGGGCTCCCTCGCCCCGGTCCTCTCCAAGCTGTACGACGACCCGGCGCTGATCAAGAAGCTGCCCTACCTGCCCACGCTGAAGACCTCGATCCAGAACGCCGTCCCCCGCCCGGTCAGCCCGTTCTACCCGGCCGTGACCAGGGCGATCGAGGACAACTCCTACGCTGCGATCAAGGGCGACAAACCAGTACAACAGGCCTTGAACGACATGCAGAACGCGATCAAGGCCGCCGCCTCCTGAGACGATCGGTGGGGCCGGCGGGCTCCTGGCCCGCCGGCCCCACCGGCACCAGCTCCACCCAGCGATACGTGCCGTAGCGTCGCACCCTCGGAGGCATCATGTCAGCCACGCCTGGGCCCGGCACCAGCGAGGCCGCGCCCGAAGAGACCAAAGCGCCGCCCGGAAGGGGGCGCACCGCGCTCAGCGCCGGACGCGAGCGTCTCGGCCTATACCTGGTCACCCCGACCCTGGTCCTGCTGGCCGTCGTGATCCTCTACCCGGTCGTGCGGGCGATCTTCATGTCCTTCCAGAAGGACCCCGGCCTCGACCCGGCGACCGGGTTGTTCGTCAGCGGCGGCTTCGCGGGCTTCAAGAACTACACCCACTGGCTGTTCCAGCAGTGCAGCAGCCCGGGTGGCGGGACCGTCAAGTGCCCGCCCGGCTCGCTCGGCGCGCTGTTCTGGCCCTCCCTCTGGGTGACCGTCTTCTTCACCATCGCCACGGTGGTCATCGAGGTCATCCTCGGCATGTGGTTCGCACTGATCATGAACCGGGCGTTCAAGGGCCGCGCGCTGCTGCGGGCCAGCGTCCTGGTGCCCTGGTCCATCCCCACCGCCGTCACCGCCAAGCTGTGGTTCTTCATCTTCGCCTTCCAGGGCATCGCCAACAGCCTGTTCAACACCCACATCCTCTGGACCGGCGACAAGTGGGCGTCACGGTTCGCGATCGTCATCGCCGACGTCTGGAAGACCACCCCGTTCATCGCCCTGCTGATCCTCGCCGGCCTGCAGATCATCCCCGAGGAGGTCTACGAGGCGGCCAAGGTCGACGGCGCCACCGCGTGGCAGCGCTTCACCCGCGTGACGCTCCCGCTGGTGCGGCCGGCGCTGTTGGTGGCCATCCTTTTCCGCACCCTCGACGTGCTGCGCATCTACGACCTGCCGGCGATCCTCACCCAGGGAGGCGGCGGCAGCGGGCACGCCACCACCACGCTGTCCATCCTGGTCGTCGACCAGATCCGGCAGGGCTTCAACAGCGCGGCCGCGCTGTCCACCCTCACCTTCCTGTTCATCTTCCTGGTCGCGTTCGTTTTCGTGAAGTTCCTCGGGGCCAACGTGGTCCAGACGCAGCAGCGGCAGCAGAAGGGGGCGCGCTGACATGGCAACGACGACCTCGGTCGACGCCCGCCGCGCCGCCACCGCCGGCAGGGCGAGGGCACGCCGACGCGTCGGACCGAACTGGCGCGCGGTCCGCAGCTACCTGGGGATCGCGCTGATCGTCATCTTCTGCCTCGCCCCGTTCTACTGGATGGTGGTCACCGCCTTCCGCGACGTCGGCTACACCTTCGACACCACCCCGTGGCCCACCCACGTCACCCTGGACAACTTCCGCACGGCGTTCGACACCAGCCTCGGCAACCACTTCGGCCGCTCCCTGATCAACAGCGTCATCATCGGGATCTGCACCACCATCCTGGCGGTGATGGGCGGGGTGTTCGCCGCCTACGCGCTGGCCCGCCTGGAGTTCCGCGGCAAGTACGTGGTCCTCGGCATCGTGCTCGGCGCCTCGATGTTCCCGGGCGTCGCCCTGCTGACGCCGCTGTTCCAGCTGTTCACCAACATCCACTGGATCGGCACCTACCAGGCGCTGATCATCCCTGACATCTCCTTCGCGCTGCCGTTGACCGTCTACACCCTGACGGCGTTCTTCGCCGAGATGCCGTGGGAGCTGGAACAGGCGGCCCTGGTCGACGGCGCCACGCCCGGCCAGGCGTTCCGCAAGGTGATCCTGCCGCTCACCGCCCCGGGCCTGTTCACCACCGCGATCCTGGCGTTCATCGCCGCCTGGAACGAGTTCCTGCTGGCCAGCGAGCTGTCCAGTGACCGGACGCAGCCGGTTACCGTGGCGATCGCGTCCTTCACCGGCAGCCAGCCGCACCAGGAGCCGTACACGGCGATCATGGCCGCCGGGACGATCGTCACCATCCCGCTGGTGATCTTGGTCCTGATCCTGCAGCGGCGGATCGTCGCCGGCCTCACCGCGGGCGGCGTGAAGGGCTGACCATGACGATGCACCCGAGGGCCCGCGCCCAGCGACTCGAGATGGTCATCGGGATCCTCGGGTTCTTCACCGCGGTGTCGTTCGTGGTCACCGTGGTGGCCGAGGTCCGGGGACAGTCGGCCCTGCGGGAGGCGCTCGTCCTGCTCGTCTTCGTCCTCCTGCTCGGGTACACGATCCGGGTCCGCCGGCGGTTCTGACGTGGAACGGCGGGCGGGCAGTGCGCCCGCCCGCCGTCCCGGCGGGGTACGGTAGCGGCCTCAGCGGCACTCCTGGAGCGTCCCCATGGTTGGTCCGGCGTGGCTGTCGCGCACCCGGCTCCGGGTTGGGCTCGGTGTCCTCGCGGCGGTCGTGATGCTGCTCGTCGTGGGCCGCCTTGCCCCGCCCGGCTCCGCGCCGCCGCTCCAGCCGGCTGGGGGCGTGCCCGCGGCGCCGCAGCGGCTGGGCAACGGCGTCGACTTCAACGAGGCGATCAGCGGCCTGGTCGCCGACCGCGCCGCCATCTGGGTCGGCCACGACACCACCGTCGAGCGGCTGGACCCGCGGACCTTGCGGGTGACCGCCACCGTGTCGTTGCCAGCCAGCGCCACCCTGGTCACGTCGGGCCGCGTCACGCCGATCCGTGGCCTGGCCGCCGGCTCGAGCGGCGACGTGGTCTGGGTTTCGGTGGCCAACCCCGCCGCCGGCCTGGTGCGCATCGACGCGGCCTCCGCCCGGGTGGTGGCGACCATCCCGGTCGCCAGCGTGGGTCCGGCCGCGGTCAGCGACGAGGGCAGCGCCGCCGGGGTGTGGGTCGTCTGCTGCGGTGGGGAGACCTTCCTCGGCCCGAGCCGGCTGGTCCGGGTGGACCCGGCGACCAACCGCGTGGTCGCGCAGGTCCTGCTCGACGGGCTGCCCGACGCCGTCGGCGTCGGCCCCAGCGGGGTGTGGGTGCGGGGTGCCGCCGGGCCGGTCTGGCACATCGATCCGGCCAGCAACAAGGTGGTCGCGAAGGTGACCGTCCCGCACGGCTTGAGCGGCACCAGGGGCAGCGTGCTCGTCGGCCACGACGCGGTCTGGGTGAGCGACCCGGCGTCGCGGACCGTCGTGCGCATCGACCCGCGCAGCAACCGGGTGGTCGGCCGCTCCGAGGCGGGCGGAAGCCCGCTGGCCGTCACGGCGGACGGGACCGTGGTCGCGGTCAGCGGTGGGCGGGTGCTGGGCCTGCGCCACGGAACCGTCCACGGCGCCCAGGTCAGGGGGCTCAACGGCGACTACGCGACCGCGCTGGCCGTGGTGGTGGACACGATCTGGGTCGCCGAGACGGACACCCTGTTCCGCCTCGACCGGCACGAGCTGCGCTGACGCCGGTGAGCGCTCAGCCGCCGCCGGAGCGGCCCTTGTCGTCGAGCAGGGGAGCCATGCCCGCCAGGTAGGCGGCCACCGCCGAGTAGTCCTGGTCGGCCAGGCCGCGCCCCTTGGCCCCGGCGTACAGCTCGGCCACGCGCTCGGCCACCGGCACCCCCGCCCGCGCGGCGTGCGCCGCCTCGACCGCCAGCCGCAGGTCCTTGTGCATCAGGTTGAGCCTGAAGCCCGCGTCCTGGTAGTCGCCGCTCTCCAGCTTCTCGCGCTTGCGCGCGACCGTCGGGCCGCCGACGGAGGCGCGTGTGAGCACGTCGAGCGCGTCGCCGGCCTGCAGCCCGAGGACCCGTCCGAGCACGTAGCCCTCGCCGACGGCGGCCATCACCCCACCGAGGACCACGTTGACCATCAGCTTGGCGGCCTGCCCGGCCCCGACCGGCCCGAGGTGCCAGATGCGCTCGGGGTCACCGAGCACCGCCAGCAGCGGCCGGGCGCGCTCGACCGCGTCCGGCTCGCCGCCGACCATGATCGCCAGGCTGCCCTCCGCGGCGGGTTCGGTCGACCCCGCCACCGGCGCGTCGACGAACGCGATGCCCTTGCCCTGCAGCTCCTTGGCCACCTTGCGGGCCGCCGCCGGGCCGGTGGTCGACATGTCGATCAGCAGCGTGTCGGGCTTGAGGCCCTCGGCCAGCCCGTCACGCCCGAGGACCACCTCCTCGAGCGCGCTGCCGTCGGTCAGCATGGTCACGGCGACCTCGGCGTTGGCCGCCGCCGCGGCCGGCGATACGGCGACCGTGGCCGGGGGGCCTGGCTGAAGCGCGCGAGCCCCGGCGAACGCCTCCGCGTGGGCCGCGGTCCGCGACCACACCGTCAGCTGGTGCCCGGCGCGGGAAAGGCGCCCCGCCATGGGGGCGCCCATCCTCCCGAGCCCGAGGAACGCGACCTCGGTCACGCGCTCTCGCTCGCCCCCGCCCTGGCCGCCTCGATCCGCGCCTCGTGGCCGATGGCCAGGCCGCTGTCCAGGTCGAAGAAGTGGAACTCGCGGTTGTCCACCGCCAGGTTGACGGTCCGGCCGACCCGCGCCGAGGTGCGCGGGTTGACCCGCGCGGTCCACACGCTGCGGCCCTCGCCGGCGGCCAGCGCCGCGGCCTCGGCCTCCTCCTGGCTGACGTCGGCGGCCATCTTGAGGCGCTGGGACTCGTGCTGGGCCGCTGGCGCGTTCACGGTGAACAGCACGTTGACCTCGCTGCCGAGCTCCTCGGTCACGTCGATCTCGACCTTCATGACTGGCCGGCCCTCGCCGTCTCCCGAGAGCACCGCCGCGTCCTCGAAGCTGGACGGTCGGACGCCGAGGATGATGTCCTTGTCGAAGTACTGGTCCAGGCCGCGGCGCTCGCTCACCACGCTCTCGGGAACGGCCAGCTTGTAGTCGGCGAACACCACCGCGGGGCCGCCGTCGCGGACCAGCTTCGCCTCCACCAGGTTCATCGCCGGGGAGCCGATGAAGCCGGCGACGAACAGGTTCTGCGGGAACTCGAACAGGTGCTGCGGGGTGTCGACCTGCTGCAGCTCGCCGTCCTTGAGCACCGCCACCCGGCTGCCGAGGGTCATCGCCTCGACCTGGTCGTGGGTGACGTAGATGGTGGTGACGCCGAGGCGCTCGTGCAGCCGGGCCAGCTCGCCGCGCATGCCCACCCGCAGCTTCGCGTCGAGGTTGGAGAGCGGCTCGTCCATCAGGTACGCCTGCGGCTCGCGCACGATCGCCCGGCCCATGGCCACGCGCTGCCGCTGGCCGCCGGAGAGCGCGGCCGGCTTGCGCTTCAGGTACGGCTCGAGGCCGAGGATGCGGGCGGCCTCGTCGACCCGCTTCTTCTGCTCGTCCTTGGGCATCTTGCGGAGCTGCAGGCCGAACGCGAGGTTCTCCTCGACCGTCATGTGGGGGTAGAGGGCGTAGTTCTGGAACACCATGGCGATGTCGCGGTCCTTCGGCGGGAGGTCGTTGACCACCCGCTCGCCGATCGAGATGGTGCCTTCGGTGATGTCCTCCAGCCCGGCGATCATGCGCAGGGCGGTGGACTTGCCACACCCGGACGGCCCGACGAAGACCATGAACTCGCCGTCGGGAATGTCGAGAGACAGGGTGTCGACGGCCCTGACGTTGCCGCCGTAGACCTTGGTGACCCCGTCCATGACGATGTGCGCCATCGTTGCTCCCTCCACCCTGCTCCGGTCCGCCGATCAGCGCGGAGCGCTCTCCCACCCCTTTGGCCTGCGAAAACGTACCCGGCAGGGGAGCTTGGAAACCTGACTTCGCAGCTGCGCCGCCGGGTGGGGCGACCGCTCCATGCCCAAGCGTATCCGCAGGCGAGGGGCACTTTCCACTCCCACTCTCAAGTGAGCGCGACCGGTACACTGCGCCGACGGCCGGGGCGGCCGGTCCGTTCGGCGGGAGGAGCACGATTGGGGCGCAGGGCGGCGGACCGCCGCTGGCCGGTGGGGCCGTGACCGGGGCAGCGCGGCGGGTGGGGATCATGGGCGGCACCTTCGACCCGATCCACCACGGCCACCTGGTCGCCGCCGAGGAGGCCCGCTGGCAGTTCGGCCTCGACCAGGTCGTGTTCGTGCCCACCGGGCAGCCGTGGCAGAAGCCCGTCGGGGTCAGCGACGCCGAGGACCGCTACCTGATGACGGTCATCGCCACCGCCTCCAACCCGGCGTTCACCGTCAGCCGGCTGGAGATCGACAGCGACGGGCCGACCTACACGGTCGACACGCTGCGGGCGCTCGCCGCCGAGCTGGGCGAGGGGGTGCGCCTGTTCTTCGTCACCGGCGCCGACGCGGTGCTGCAGATCCTCACCTGGAAGGACCCGCACGAGGTGCTGGCCCTTGCCGAGCTGATCGCCGCCACCCGCCCCGGCCACGACCTGACCGACCTGACCGAGAAGGTGCCGGCGGCCGCCGGTCGGGTCCACCCGATGCGCATCCCCGCGCTGGCGATCTCCTCGACCGAGATCCGCGAGCGGGCCGCCGCCGGCGCCCCCATCCGCTACCTCGTGCCCGAGGGCGTCGCCCGCTACGTCGAGAAGCGCGGCCTGTACCGCGCCGGGCCGGTCGCCACCGCCGGCCCACCGCCCCACTGAGGTTGGGTCCGGAAGGTCAGAGGTGCGAATGCCCCCTTCGCCCGCTACCGTAGAGCGGGAATCACCCTCGACAAGGAGCCAGCGACTGCCTACCAGCCTCGACCACGCCCTCGCCGCCGCCGAGGCGGCATCCTCCAAGCAGGCCCGTGACGTGCGCGTCCTCGACGTCTCCGAGCCACTGGTCATCTCCGACTACTTCGTGATCTGCTCCGGCTCCAACGAGCGCCAGGTCCACGCGATCGCGGAAGAGGTCGAGCGCGCCTGCCGAGCCCAAGGGGTGCGCCCCCTGCGCCGCGAGGGCGAGCGCGAAGCGCGCTGGATCCTGCTCGACTTCGTCGACTTCGTGGTGCACGTCTTCCTCCACGCCGAGCGCGAGTTCTACGACCTGGAGCGCCTCTGGCGCGACGCCCCGGTGGTCGCCCGCTCCGACGACCTCGGCAGCCTCGTCACCGCCTGACGCCCGCCGCGACCCCTCTGAGCGGCCCGATGTTTGGGGAAGCTCGCTGCGAGCAAGGCTACCTTTGCACCCCCTTGCCCGGCTTCGACCGGTCCCGGTAGCGGCGCCGCCGCACCTGGGGGAATGGAGGACGACGATGGTTCGGGTGACTCGCCTGCTGGTGTTGATCTGGATCCTCGTGGGCATCTTCGTGGCCTGGGACCACGGATACCTGCCGGAGCGCCTGCTCCGTGGCGCCGTCTCCGCCCTGATCGCGATCATCGCCTGGCCCCTCGTGCTGCTCGGCGTGAACGTGCACATCTGATCCGGGCACCCCGGCCCGCCGAAGCCTCAGCCGAAGGCGCCCATACCCTTTGCGAGGACCAGACCGGCCCACCTATACTGCCCGTGCTCCCGGGGCTGTAGCTCAGTTGGCAGAGCGCTTGCATGGCATGCAAGAGGCCAGGGGTTCAAATCCCCTCAGCTCCACCAGCCACTTCGCTTCCACAACTCCCCCGCTCGCGGCCGATTGTCAGCAGATTGTCAGCAGATCACGAGCCGTGTCGGTTAGAACACCCTGAGCGACGACCGGGTTGCGCTGGTCTCTAGGGTCTGCTCGGCGACCTGGAGCACGACCGTCAGGCGCTCCTGGACGGCAGCGGCGACGCGGGCGGCCATCTCCGGGGTGGTGTGCCGGTAGTGCGCGCCCATGGCGCTACCGCGCTGCTGCCTGGTTCGGCCGCTGGCCTCGTGGCCCATCACCTCGTCGATGACCCGGGCGGGGATGGCGGCGTCCTCGAGCCAGGTGGCGAAGGTGTGGCGGAAGTCGTGCGCGCCGTGCAGGTCGACGGCATCCGGCAGCGGGTCCCGAGGCGGAGGGAGCGCCGACCAGCGGCCAGCGTGGGCGTCGCCGTCGGCGGCAGCCAGGCCGGCGGCGTGCAGCTCACCGAGGGCGCGGTCGACGGTGGCGGGCCGCAGCGCCCGGCCGTGCTCGGCGAGGTGGGCGGCGAGCTGGTCGGGCGTGAGCGGGCCGCTGGCGCGCAGCGCCTTGAGGACGCGCAGGGCGGTCGGCCGGAGGTCGGTGGCGGGGTCGGCGAGCTTGGCAACGGCGGCGTGGTGGGTGCGGCGAAAGCCGTGCCGCGACAGCACCGTCCTGGTGCCCTTGGGCACGCCTGGCCCGCCGCGGTGGCCGGGGCCGCCGCCCGGGCCGGTGAACACCAGGGCGTCGGGGTCGCTGCCGGGTGCGAGTTGCCGGCGGACCGCCTCGGCCACCAGCGGGGCCAGCGGCACCGGGCGGATGCCGGCGTCGCTCTTGGGGCGGGGCTTGAAGCCGCTGCCGAAGCGGCCGGCCTGGTAGCGGGTGGGCCCGACTTCGAGGACGGGCAGGGGCCGGTCGAGGTGGACGCGGCGGCGGCGCAGCCCGGCCAGCTCGCCGAAGCGCAGGCCGGTGCCGAGCAGGGCGGTCACGTGGTCCCGCCAAAACAGCGGGAAGCAGGCCAGCAGGCGGCCGGCCTCCTCCGGCGTGAGGGCCCGCCGCTTGGCCCCGGCGAAGACCTCCTCCGGGTCGGCGCGGCGCTTGGGCGGCGGCACCTTCGCCACCGGGTTGGCGTCGATCGCTCCCTCGTCCATGGCGAACTGGAAGATGCGCCGTGCCAACGACCGGCACTGCGCCACCGTCGAAGGCCCCGTGTTGCGCATGAGGTGGGCTTGCCAGCGGCGCACGTCGGCCGGGCTGACCCGCTCGATCGGCCGGTCGCCGAACCAGGGGCGCACGTGCAGCCGCAGCCGGCTCTCCGCGGTGGCCAGGGTGGTGGGGCTGCGGTCGTCGGCCGCCCAGGTTTCCCACCACTCGTCCGCCCAGGTGGCGAACGGGAGCCGGCCGCGCTGGCGGCCCCGCCAGGTGCCGCGGCGCATCTCCAGGCGCTTCTCGGCCGCCAGGTCGCGGGCTTCGTCGGCGGTGTCGACCGTCCTGCCGCCCTGGGAGCCGTCGTCGAGCCGCCAGGAGACCAGATACCGGCGGCCACGCTTGCGCCAGCTCACCGAGCCCACCTCAGCGCTCCGTCGCTAGGCTGCCGGCACCGGAACGGTCAGCCACGCTGTTACTGCGGGGGGTGTGCGCTACGTCCGCTACATGCGCTACTTGGCTGGTCAGACCCGTAGCGGACGGGTCGGGCCGATCCGCTACATCCGCTACACCGCTGGGTCCTGTAGCGGATGTAGCGGATCGGGGTTTGGCATCCGCTACAGCCTCGTGACCGGGTTGAGCTGGGGTTTCTTCGCCGTGTGGCGGACGTAGCGGATGTAGCGGAACGTAG
>DASUZB010000264.1:0-6077 GCA_036377075.1 Actinomycetes bacterium
GCCGCCGCCCTACAGGCGGTCGGCGAGCCGGTGCAGCGCCTGCGCGGTCCCCCGACGGACGCGCCCGCGGGGCCGCTCCTGGGGGCTGATCGTGGGGGCGTCGGGCAGGGCCGAGTGGGCCAGCTCACGGGTCAGCCGGTACGTGGTCAGGTAGGCCATCGAGATCACGAGGCTCATCCTCCCTGGCGGCTGTGCCACCACCGAAATCCGCTTCGCTGGTAGTATACCCCTGTGCTGCCATCTAAACAACTTTTGCTGGCAGCATAGAATGGACAGCGTGGGGGACCCCAGGCGGGAGGAGGCGACCATGTCCGACGGCGCCGTGGCCGGCCGCAAGTCGATGCGCAAGCTCTACGGCGGCAGGCTGTCCCTCGACTTCGCCAACACCGTCGAGCCCCGCGCCGCCCAGCCGCAGTACGACTACCTCGACGGCTACGCCGACCTGGTGCGCTGGGCGCGGCACGCGGGCACGCTCGACGACGCGCAGGCCGAGCGGTTGCTGGACGCGGCGGCGACGCGGCCGGCGGCGGCCGGGGCGAGCTTCGCGTCGGCGATCGCCCTGCGGGAGGCGACCTACCGGGTGTTCGCGGCGATCGCCCACGACGCCACCCCCGACGCCGCCGACCTCGACGTCCTGACGCGGGCCTACGCGGAGGCGCTGGGCCACGCCCGCCTGCGGCCCGCCGCCGACCAGCTCGCCTGGACCTGGGAGGAGGACGCGCTCGACCGGGCGTGGTGGCCGGTCGCCCGCGACGCGGTCGAGCTCGCCTCCGCCGGTCCGTTCGACCGGGTCAAGCAGTGCCCGCCCGGCTGCGCCTTCCTGTTCTTCGACGCCACCAAGAACCGCATCCGCCGCTGGTGCAGCATGGACGAGTGCGGCTGCCAGGAGAAGGCCAAGCGCCAGACCGCCCGGCGGCGCCGCGCCCGCGCCCAGACCCGCGCCAAGGCCTGACGGCTCGAGCGCGGGCAGGACGGGTCGGTCAGCGGACGGTCGCCCAGGAGAGCGCCGACCCGGCGGCGAACGCCGTCGCGGCGACGAGCATGCCCAGGTGCATGCCGGGGGTGAACGGGTGGCCCGGCGCCAGCCGGACTGGCCGCCCTGGATCAGCGCGACGACCAGGCCGCCGATGCTGGCCACCGCGGCGAGCTGCCCGAGCGGGTCGATCCCAGAGGCGCCCTCGCGGCGAGCGCTGACGGTGACGTGCCGCCAGGTCGCCCGCTGCGTGCGTTGGATGACCATGCCCCCACCGTAACGATGATCATTTCGGCCGCGGCCGAAGTGTCACGGTGCTACCGTGCGGTGCATGCCTGGAGACGTGAACGTCGCCGCCGTCGCCGCCGTGCTGGCGGACCCCGGACGCTGCCGCATCCTCGCCGCCCTCGGCGACGGCCGCGCCCTTCCCGCGAGCCTGCTCGCCTCGGAGGCCGGCGTCGCCGCCTCCACCGCCAGCGAGCACCTCTCCCGCCTGGTGCGCGCCGGCCTGCTGACGGTCGAGCGCCACGGGCGCCACCGCTACTACCGGCTGGCCCGCCCAGAGGTGGGCGACCTGCTCGAGGCGCTCGCGCGGATCGCGCCTTCGGCGCCGGTGCGGTCCCTGCGCGAGGGCACCAGGGCGCAGGCGCTGCGCTTCGCCCGCACCTGCTACGACCACCTCGCCGGCCGGGTCGGCGTGGCGCTGATGGACGCGCTGCTGGAGCGGGGCTTCCTGGAGCCAGACCGCCACCTCGACCCGCTCGCCGCCGGTGACCGGCTGGCCTCGTCCGGCAAGGCCATCCGCTTCGGGCTCACCGAGGCCGGCGCCGGCTTCATGGAGGAGCTCGGCGTCGACCTCGGCGCGCTGCCGCCGAGGCGCCCGGCCGTGCGCTACTGCATCGACTGGAGCGAGCAGCGCCCGCACCTGGCCGGCGCCGTCGGCGCCGCCCTCACCACCCGCCTGCTCGACCTCGGCTGGATCCGCCGGGCCGAGCGCAGCCGCGCCGTGTTCCTCACCGACGAGGGCCGCCGCGGCTTCGCCACCGCGTTCGGCGTCGACGCCGACCGCGTTCCCGCGGCCTGACCGGCGCCGGCGTCACGGCGTGGGCAGGAACTCCGCCAGCTCGGCGAGGAGCCGGCGCTCGGGCATGGCGCCGACGATCCGGGCCCGCTCGACGAACGGGCGGATCTCCTCCAGGTCGAACCCGTTGCCCAGCAGGGAGCGGATCTCACGGACGAGCCGCAGGTGGGCCTCGTCGTAGTCGCGGTAGCCGTTGGCGTGACGGCGGGCCACCACCAGGCCTCGCTGCTCGTAGTACCGGATCGCGCGGGCGCTGGTGCCCGACCGCCTGGCGAGTTCCCCGATGCGCATTGGTCCTCCTCTCGCCCGCCACGGTAGAGCCTGACACCAGCGTGAAGGTCAAGGAGACCGCCTCAGCCCACCTCCACCCGGAGCCAGCGGATGCCGCGCAGGTCGAGCACGAGGCGGCCGGGGCCGCGGCCGATGCGCAGCATCACGCTCTCGCAGCCGGGACAGCGCAGCACCGCGCCCATGCCGTGCACGTAGGCGAGCAGCGCGCCCAGCTGGTTGCTGGCGCCGCAGCCGGCGCAGTTGGCCAGGTCGGCGGTTGGCTCGGCCGCCAGCGCCTCGGCCAGCATGCCGGCCACCGCGTTGCCGTCCAGCCGCAGGTCACGATCGTCCATCGCTCACGCTCCCGTAGGGCCGAAGCGCTCGGTCCTGACCCGCCCAGGGTCGTGGCCGAGCTCGACAAGGGCGTTCGCCACCGCCTCGACCAGCCGCGTCGGGCCGCACACGTAGGCGAGCGGGCGGTCGCCCGGCGGCCAGGCCACCTCCGCGAGCATGGCCGCGTCGATGCGGCGCGCGTAGCCGTCCCAGCCCGCCGGCCGGGCGCGGGTGAGGGTGTGGCTCACCCGCAGGCCGGGGTCGCCGGCGGCGAGGCGCTGCAGCGCCTCGCGGTAGATGATGTCCTCGAAGGTCCGCGACGAGTGCAGCAGCCGCGCCGGCACGGTGGAGCCGGCCGCCGCCCGCTGCCGCAGCATCGCCATCAGCGGCACCACCCCGGACCCGCCCGAGACCAGCAGGAGCGGCCCGCCGAGACGCGGCTCCCAGACGAAGTAGCCGCCGACCGGGCCGCGCAGCTCCAGCTGGTCGCCGGGGTGCAGCTCGTCGACCAGGTAGGGGGAGACCTCGCCGTCGTCGATCCGCTCGACGGTGAGCTCGACCAGCTCGCCGTCCGGCGCCGAGGCGATCGAGTAGCTGCGCTCCGCCTGGTAGCCGTCCTCGGCGGTGAGGCGGACGTCGACGTGCTGGCCGGCCCGGTGGCCGGGCCAGCCGGGCACCTCCAGGGCCAGGGTGGCGCAGCCGGCCGCCTCCGGCCTGGTCGCGGTGACGCGCGCCAGCCGCCAGGTCAGTCGCCCGCGTAGCGCGGTTCCAGCCATGGGACCTCCGCTCCCTGCTCGCTACGGGCGCTCGGCCCGCAGGAGGATGCGCTTGAACGGGTACCGGTACGGTCGCTCGTCGTCCAGTCGCTGCAGCAGCCGCTCGCGGTAGCGAGCCAGGAACTCGTCGAACAGCTCGGCCGGCAGGCGCCGCTGGTAGTCGGTGAGCAGGGTGCCCCTGACCCATTCGACGACCTCCTCCGGACCGGCCAGGCGGTGCAGGTAGACCTGCAGGCGGACGTGCTGGGCGGCGAGGCCGAGCCGGTCGAGCAGGATCGCGTACCACTCGGGGGGTTGCACGGGCCAGTCCCGCCGGTAGCCGCCGAGGGCCGCGGCGAACGGCGCCTCGGCGGCCAGCTCGGACGCGACCCGGTGGGAGGGGTGGTCGTCGTTGGCTGGCATCTGCACGGCGAGCTGCCCGCCGGCGGCGAGCAGCCTTGCCAGGCGGGCGAGCAGCGCCCGGTGGTCGGGCAGCCAGTGCAGGGCGGCGTTGGAGAAGACCACGTCCCAGCCGCCCTGGCCGAAGCCGGCGACGTCGCCCAGCTCGAAGCGGAGCCCGTCGCCCGCGCGCGGCTGTGCCTGCGCCAGCATCGCCGGCGAGCTGTCGAGCCCGAGCGTCTCGGCGGCGCCGAGCGCCCGGTGCAGCTCGGCGGTCAGCTCGCCGGAGCCGCAGCCGAGGTCGACCACCCGGCCGCCCGGTACCGGCCGCACGAGGTCGAGCAGGTCCCAGAAGGGCGCGCTGCGCTCGTCGGCGAAGCGGTGGTACTGGTCGGGATCCCAGGCGTCCCTCATGCCGGCGGCCACCGGGTTCAATCTCCCTGGTACCGCTGTTCCAGCCAAGGATCCCCCAGATCGTGGTACCCGAGGCTCTCCCAGAAGCCCTGCTGGTCGTGGTCGAGCAGGCGCAGGCCGGCCACCCACTTGGCGCTCTTCCACAGGTAGAGGTGCGGGACCAGCAGCCGCACCGGGCCGCCGTGCTCGGGTGGCAGCGGCTGGCCCTCGTGCTCCCAGACCAGCCAGGCCACGCCCCCGCGCAGGTGCTCGAGCGGCAGGTTGGTGGTGTAGCCGCCGTAGCAGAACGCCAGCGCGTGGCTGGCTTCCGGGAGCGGCTCCACCTGGTCGAGCAGGACGTCCAGCGACACGCCGCCGAAGCTGGTGCCGAGCTTGCTCCACTTGGTGACGCAGTGGATGTCCCCTTCGAAGGTGGAGCCGGGCAGCGCCTGCAGCTCGGCGAGGGACCAGGAGCGCGGGGCGCGCGCCAGGCCCTCGACGCGGAAGCTGTACTCGGCCGGGTCGATGCGCGGCGTCGGGCCGGCGGTCAGCACCGGGAAGCCGGGCTCGGCGTACTGCCCGGGCGGCAGCCGCTCCCGGTCGCCCGGCTCGGCGCGGCGGCGGCCCTTGAACCCTCGAGAGACGAACCCGCTCACGACTTCCTCCCCTCGCGCCCGGCGCGGAATGCGGCGCGCTCCGCCCGCATTGTGCCTGCCGCCCGCCACCTTGTCGCGGACGGGGAGGGTTGGTGACGTCAGCCGGCGGCGACCAGGCGCTGGACGCCGCCGGAGAGCGACAGCAGCAGCAGCTCGCCGGCGCCGTCCTCGGCGAAGGAGACCAGGCCGGGGAGGCGGACGCCGAGGTCGCGCAGGCGCGGCGGCTTGCCGGGGACGCGCACGAGCGCCCTGACGTGGCCGTCGCAGACGTCGCCGAAGACGTAGGCGCCGGCGAGGCCGGCGACCTGGCTGCCGCGGTAGACGTGGCCGCCGACCACCGCGCAGCGACCGCTGTTGTGGTTGTACTGGTAGATGGGCGGCACCGCGCCGGCCGGTGGGCTGCCCTTGAAGTGGTGGCGGCCCTCGAGCCGGCGCCAGCCGAAGTTCGCGCCCGCGGCCCGGGCCGGGGCGACCACGTCGACCTCCTCCATGACGTACTGGCCGACGTCGCCGATCCACAGGTCGCCGGTGGCCCGGTCGAACGAGAAGCGCCAGGGGTTGCGCAGGCCGTAGGCCCAGATCTCGGGACGGGCGCCGCGCCGGCCCACGAACGGGTTGGTGGCGGGCACGCCGTAGGCCGCCCTGCCGGACGGCCGCGGGTCCAGGCGCAGCAGCTTGCCGTTGAGGACGTCGAGCGACTGGGCGGCGTCGGCCGGGTCGCCGCCGGCGCTGCCGTCGCCGAGCCCGAGCCAGAGCAGCCCGTCGGGCCCGAAGACGAGGTTGCCGCCGTGGTGGCGGATGGAAGCCTGCTGCACGGTGAGGACGGCCCGGCGGGACGCCGGATCGGCGGCGTGGCCCGCGACGGCGAACTCGACCACCCGGACGGCGTGCCGCCGGTCGGTGAAGCTCGCGTAGAGGTGGCGGCCGTTCGGCGCGAGGGCGAGGCCGAGCAGGCCGCCCTCCCCCTCGGTCGCCACCTCGCCGGAGAGGTCGAGCAGCGGCTGGGCTTCCAGCCTGCCGTCGCGGACGACCCGCACCCGGCCGGCCCGCTCGGCGACGTAGAGCGTGGTGCCGTCGGCGGAGCTTGTCAGCGCCACCGGCTGGTCCAGCTTGGCGACCTGGACCAGCCGCACCGCCACGCCGTCGAGCTGCCGCTGGGTCGGCGGCCCCGAGGGGGTCCTCGGCGTGGTGGGCAGCGGCGCGGCGCCGGTCACCTC
>DASUZB010000265.1:0-16257 GCA_036377075.1 Actinomycetes bacterium
GCACAGGTGGGCGAGGTCCTGCCGTGACACGGCCGGCGGCCCCTCGGCCACCCCGGCCGCCCCGATCCAGCGCGCCAGGTCCTGCGGGGTCCGCAGCCGCTCGGCGCGGCGTCCCCCGCGCTCGCCCACGGTGGCGGTCAGGTCGAGGCAGGCGCGGCCACCGCGGAACTGGAAGCCGGACTCGCCGGCATCACCTGGCTGGAACACCCTTGTATGTTACCAGTTGATCTGGTAACACCATCGGAGTTCGTCCTGCCGGCACGGCGCCAACTCCGGTGGCGACCATGGCAAAGGAGGACCCGTTGAGCGACTTCACCTGGCCGCAGGATCGCCGCGTCACCGTGCGCGACCTGCAGGCCGCGACCGACCGGGGTGAGCGCTGGGCGATGCTCACCAGCTACGACGCCCTCACCGCCGGCGTGTTCGAACGCGCGGGCGTGCGGGCGCTGCTGGTCGGCGACACCGCCGCGCTGATGGTCTACGGCCACGACAGCACCCTTCCCGTCACCATGGACGAGCTCCTCCCACTGGTGCAGGCCGTGGTCCGCGGCACCCGCAGCGCCCTGGTCGTCGCCGACCTCCCCCTCGGCGCCTACCAGGCATCGCCGCAGCAGGCGTTCGACAGCGCCGTGCGCCACCTCAAGGAGGGCGGCGCCCAGGCGGTCAAGCTGGAAGGCGGCAAGGCAGTCCTGCCGCAGGTGAGGACGCTGGTGCAGGCCGGCATCCCGGTGATGGGGCACCTCGGCCTGACGCCGCAGAGCGAGCACGCCCTCGGCGGTACCAGGCGGGTCCAGGGCCGCGGCGACGCCGGCGAGCGGCTCCTCGAGGACGCCTTGGCCCTGCAGGAGGCCGGCGCGTTCGCGGTCGTGCTCGAGGCCATCCCCGCCGAGCTCGGCACCCGCGTGTCCAAGGAGCTCGCCATCCCGACCGTCGGCATCGGGGCGGGCGCCGGCTGCGACGCGCAGATCCTCGTCTGGCAGGACCTCGCCGGGCTCACCACCGGCCACGTCCCCCGCTTCGTCAAGCGCTACGCCGACCTCGACGACGTCCTGACCCGGGCGGTCGCCGCCTACGTCAACGAGGTCGCCGAGGGCGCCTACCCGGCCCCCGAGCACAGCTACGCCTGACCCTTCGGAGGTGCCATGGACGTCCGCTACGGCGAGGCGGAGGCGGCGGCCTTCCAGGCCGCCAGGCAGCTGCCGCACGACGGGCTCGGCCACTGGAGGGAGGCGGTCGCCCGGCACCTGGCGCCGCGACCGGGCACCAGGCTGCTGGACCTCGGCGCCGGCACGGGGACCTGGGCCGCCGCGTTCCGCGAATGGTTCGGCATCGAGGTGGTGGCCGTCGAGCCCTCCGCGGCGATGCGTGCCCGGTCGTCGTACCCGGTCGTGGTGGCCGGCCTCGCCGGCGCGATCCCGCTGGCGGGGGCGAGCGTCGACGGCGCCTGGCTGTCCACGGTGGTCCACCACCTGCCCGACCTGCCCGCGGCCGCGGCCGAGCTCGGGCGCGTGCTGCGACCGGGCGCCCCGGTGCTGGTCCGCTCGGCGTTCCCCGGCCGGCACGCCGGGATCACCCTGTTCCGCTTCTTCCCCGAGGCGGTCGAGGTGCTCGACGGCTACCCCAGCGTCGCGGCGGTGGGCGCGGCCTTCGCCACGGCCGGCTTCGAGCAGGTCGCCCTCGAACCGGTCCCCCAGGTGAGCGCCGCATCCCTCCGGCAGGCCGCCGAGCAGCTGCGCCGCGACGCCCACACCCCGCTGAAGCTGATCAGCGACGCGGCCTACGAGGCCGGCCTCGCCCGGCTCCGCGCCGCCGCCGCGACCGGGACCGGCCCGGTGGTCGACACCCTGGACCTGCTCGTGCTCCGCAGGCCAACGAGGTAGGCGCTCAATGGTTGGGCGACGAGGTGCTCGACGAGGTGGCGCGCCCGTCCTGATCCGTCAGCGCTCGAGCACCGACGGCTGCGGCGACGGTAGGATCATCGCATGACGAACCCGCACGCCGGTCGCCTCGACCGGGCCCGCGAGCAGCTCTCCGAGCGCGGGGTCGACGCGCTGCTGCTCGGCCCCTCGGCCGACCTGCTCTACCTCACCGGCTACAAGGCGCCGCCGCTGGAGCGCCTCACCATGCTGGTACTGCCCGCCAAGGGCGAGCCCCGCCTGGTCGTGCCGAGGCTGGAGGCGCCGCTGGCCCGCGGCCACCTGGGCGACCTGGAGGTCGAGGTCGCCGCCTGGGACGAGACCGACGACCCGGTCGAGCTGGTGCGCGCCACGCTGCGCGACGCGGCCGCCGCCGACGGGCGGCTCGGCGTCGGCGACCAGCTCTGGAGCACCTTCCTGCTGCGCCTGCAGGCCGCCTTGCCGGAGGCCGACTTCACCGTCGCGTCGAACGTCACCCGGGCGCTGCGCATGGTCAAGGACGCGGCCGAGGTCGAGGCCCTCGCCGCCGCGGCCGCCGCGATCGACCAGGTGGTGGACGGCCTCGCCGGGCTGCGCTGGGCAGGGCGCGGCGAGCAGGACGTCGCCCGCGAGATCGACGACGCCATCCGCGCGTCCGGCCACGACGAGACCACCTTCGTGATCGTCGGCTCGGGCCCGAACGGCGCCAGCCCGCACCACGCCGCCGGCCCGCGGGTGATCCAGCCGGGCGACGCGGTGGTGATCGACATCGGCGGGCGCCGCGCCGGCTACTGCTCGGACACCACCCGCACCCTGGTGGTGGGGGAGCCGCCGCCCGGCTTCGCCGCGCTCTACCAGGTGCTGCAGGCCGCCCAGGAGGCCGGCTGCCGGGCGGTCGCCCCCGGGGTCCCCGCCGCGGCGGTCGACGCCGCCTGCCGCGACCTGATCGCCGAGGCGGGCTACGGCGCGCAGTTCGTCCACCGCACCGGCCACGGCATCGGGCTCGAGGAGCACGAGGACCCCTACGTCGTCGCCGGCAACGACGAGCCCCTCGTCGCCGGCATGGCGTTCTCGGTGGAGCCGGGCATCTACCTGGAGGGCCGCCACGGCGCCCGCATCGAGGACATCGTGGTCTGCACCGACGACGGCGCCCGCCGCCTCAACACGACCTCCCGGGACCTGCTGGTGGTGGCCGGCTAGTGCGGGGTCGGCGCTAGGAGGCGCGTTGGCGCAGCGGCAGGCCTGGTGTCCTCGGTGCGACGAGGTCCGCCAGGCACGCCCCGGGCAGCCCTGCGGGGTCTGCGGCAGCACGATGCTCGGCGTGCCGAGCCCCCTCGGAGGGCGCCGCCCCCGGCCGGTCAGGCCGGACCTGCGCGCGGCGCTCGGCCAGGCCCGCGGCTGGCTGCTGCCCGCCGGCCGTGCCGGGCTGGCGGGCCTGGCCGCGGTCGCGCTGGTGGCCGGGGCGTTCCTGGCGGGCCGCGTGACCCGATCGGCCCAGGCCGCGCCGGCGGCGACCACCACCACCCGCGCCTTCGACCCCGAGGGCGACCAGCAGGTCTACAACTGGCCGAGCCGCACCGTCGACGGGATCCAGCTGAGCCTGACCAGCATCGACGCCGGCGACCGCGTCACCACCGTCACCCTGGAGGCGAGCGGCGTGCCCGACGCGCGCTCCATCGCCACCCTGCGGGGCCTCAGCATCACCGACGCCGACAGCCACCAGCTCCTGCGCAGCGCCCCCATCCCGGAGGCCCCCGCCCGCGGCCGTGCCCTCAACGGCCAGCAGACCGCCCAGATCACCGTCGAGGAGCCGCTGACCGACAAGGCCGCCGTCGACCAGGTCCAGGTGGACTCGGTGACCCTGGCCAGCCAGCTCGAGGAGGACCTGGCGGTCACCGTGGTCGACCCGCGACTGCGCCACCTGCCACTGCACGAGACCGATCCCTGCCGTGGCTGCAAGCTCGACGCCCACTGCACCAGCTGCTCCACCATGACCGTGGCCGGCGCGAGCTACCACCAGGGTGAGGTGGTGCTGCTGCTGGCGCCCAAGGGCCCGCTCGACCGCTCGGTGCTCAGCGGCGGCGACCCGGACGTGGTGATCAGCAACATCGGCGCCGGAGGCGGCGAGGTGCAGCCGGCCGTCGACCGCGGCCCCGGCGGGGTCACCGCGGTGCAGTTCGCCATGAACGACCTGGCGCTCGGCAGCACCGAACCACGCGTGCAGCTGCAGGTGACGGTCGTGAACGAGCTGCAGCAGACGGCCAACGGGCCCTGGCGCATGCGACGGCGATGACGCGCTGGTGCCCGCGCTGCGACGCGGTCAGGGACGAGCAGGCGACCTGCCCGTCCTGCGGCACGCCACTGGCCGACCTGTCCGCCGGGCGGCCCCGTCCGGCGGAAGCCGCGGTGCCACCAATGCCCGCCGAGGCGCTGCCGCCGGCCGACCCGGCCCCGTCCCGGCTGCGCGCCGCGCTCGCGCTCGCGGTGGTGGTCCTCGCCGGCCTGGCCTTCGTGGCCGGACGCGCCGGCGGCCCCGACCAGCAGGCCGGCAGCAGCGCCACGCCGACGAGCGTGACCTCGGGCGACCGGCCCAAGGCGCCGACCGGCCGGCGCGACCTGGGCTGGTCGGCCCGCCGCGGCGGCGCGACCGTGACCGCCGTGGCCGTCGAGCGCGTCGGGGACGAGGGGCGCAGCGCGCTCGACCTGCGCGTCGTCGGCCTGCCCCGCGGTCAGGAGGTGCTCGGCCTGACCGGCCTCACCCTCCGGGACGACGAGGACGGCCTGTTCGCCAGCCCCGACGAGGGCCGGATGGGCCTCACCCCCGCGGTGCCGGTCATGCGCCGCCCTGACGGCAGCTACCAGGTCGACCTCGGCCCGACGCCCGACCTCGAGGCGCTCGCCCGCGTGGAGGTCGGCAAGCTGGTGGTGGGCAAGACCTCGGGCGCGAACGTCACGCTCGCGACCCCGCGCCCGTGGCCGTCGGGGGCCAGGCGGCGGGCGATCGACCCGGGAACGCGGGCCGGGATGCGGGTCGTCGCCAACGGCACGGGCCAGGTCACGCTCGCGCTGGAGGTGACCGGCGGGTTCGTCGGCAGCGGCCGCGCCGACGTGGTGGTCATGGTCAAGCCCGCCTCGCTGAACCAGCAGCTGCGCGACCTGGTGCCGGTCACCGCCCAGCTCCGCGCGGGCAAGCGGGTGCTGTGCGCCCGCACCAAGCTGATCGGCGGCACGGCGCCCTACCCCGCCCTGGTGGTCGGCTGCCCGACCGGCGAGGTCGACCAGCTCACCGTGACGCTCGGCGCCGGCAGCGCCACCGTCCCGCTGGACGCCAGGCTGCGCAAGAGCGGCTGAGCCGCGGCCGGCCGCCGAGCTGAGCTGCTGCAGCGAGCCAGCCTAGCGGCCGCCGGCTACCACTCGAACTCGCCGGGCGCCTCCGAGCGGTCGGAGGTCGGCTCGGACCCCGGCGCCGAGCGCCAGCCCGACCCCGGTCCGGGCGGCGGCGTGTCCTGGTCGCGGTCGCGCTTGTCGCCGTCGCGCGGGTTCGACTCGACCAGCATGGGCGCGTGCCAGGTCTCACCGACCAGCTCGAGCAGCGGCCGGAAGGCCGGGGTGGAGCGGGCCACCGCCTTGGCCTTCATCAGGTTCTCGATCTCCTCGCCCTGGACCTCGTCCTTCTCGAGCAGCCGCTCCGCCAGGGCGCGCACCGCCGGCTCGTTGCGGCGCAGCAGGTCGACCGCCTCCTGCTTGCACTCGATCAGGAGCTTGGCGATCGCGTCACGGTTCTGCTTGTCCCCCAGGATGGCCTGCATCGGGCCGCCGCCGCTGTAGGGGTTGTCGTTGAGGACCCCGTAGGAGATCAGGTTCTCGCCCATGCCGAGCATGCCGAGCATCATCGCGGCCCGGTAGGTGGCCTGCCGCAGGTCGGAGACGGGGCCGCCGGTCGAGTCGCCGAACCAGATCAGCTCGGCGGCCAGCCCGCCGAGGGAGACGACGATGTCGCGGCGCATGTCCTCGCGCAGCTCGGTGTGCCGCTCCTCGATCGGCGTGCGGTAGACCACGCCGAGGGTGTCGCGCCGCTTGATGATCGAGGCGACCTGGATCTGGTCGTCCAGCTCCAGGATGTAGCCGAGCACGGCGTGGCCGGCCTCGTGGAAGGCGGTCATCTGGCGGTCGCGGGCCGAGGTCGAGCTCGGCTCCTTGAGGCCGATCTCCTCGGTGATCTTCGCCTGCCACAGGTCGGTGAAGTTGAGCTTCTCGCGCCCGTCGACGAGCGCGAAGATCAGCGCCTCGTTGACCAGGTTCTTGATCTGGGCGGGGGAGAAGCCGTAGGTCGCCCGCCCCAGGCGGCTGATGTCGACCGACTCGTGCGGGACCTTGTCCAGGTAGTACTGGAGGATGTCCTCGCGGCCCTCGCCCGACGGCAGGCCGACGTGCAGCTTGCGGTCGAAGCGGCCGGGGCGCAGCAGCGCCGGGTCCAGGGTGGAGGCCTGGTTGGTCGCCCCGATGACCATGACGTTGTACTGCTTCACCTTGGGCTTGCCGAGGTGCAGGAGGCGCTTGATGTGCCGCTTCAGCCCCCTCGGCATGATCATGCCGTCCATCTGGATGAGCAGCTCGTTGACGTACATGCCGCCCATGCCGCCCATGCCCGGGGCCATGATGAAGCGCAGCGGGCCCCTGACCGGCGGCGCGTCCGCCATCGTGTTGGAGACCGCCCCGCGCGAGCCGCCGACCGCGTCCAGCTCGTCGAGGAAGATCACCGAGCCGCCGTACTTGTCCGCCAGCTTCCGGGCGCGCTTGAACAGCCGCATGATCCGCAGGTTGCCGACGCCCATGAACATGTTGTTGAAGCTGGTGCCCGAGGCGTACACGAACGGCACCTTGGCCGACCCGGCGATCGCCTTGCCCAGCAACGTCTTGCCGGTTCCCGGCGGCCCCTCGAACAGGATCCCGTGCGGCGGGTAGCCGCCCGCCTCGCGGAACTTCTTGAACCCCTGGAAGAGGGTGAGCGCCTCCTTGGTCGACTCCACGATCTGCGGCTGGCCGCGCACGTCGTCGAAGCCCACGTCGTACTCGTTCGGGTAGATGACGTAGGTCTGGCCGCGGGCCAGGAACCAGAAGATCGCCACGAACTGCATGACGACGATCGCCATGAACAGCACCAGCTGCAGCACCATGCCGATGATCTGGAAGGGCAGCGCGCGGGTGGTGGCCCACAGGTCGAACTTGGGCGCGAACTCGCTGCCGGTCTTCATCAGGTAGGTGCGGTACTCGGGCGGCACCCGCGGGTCGCCGCCGAGGATGTCCCACCACGGCAGGCCGCGGTTCATCTTGTACATCCAGTAGAGGACGGGGATCGCGAGCGCGTACACGATCGCGGTCCAGAGCAGGATCCTGAGCAGCTTCTTGAACGTGTAGCGCATCGCTTGACTCAAGATCCGCCCTCCTGAGCTGGGCCGGAAGCTGGACCGGGGCAGCCAACGTCTTCCCAGCAGTATGCGCCCAGCCTGGCAGGACTGCTACGCCAGATCGCGGCGGCGCTGGTCGCAGGGCCGATCCGTCTCGTACACTTCCCGAAGACTCGACCACTTCGCCCGACATGTTCGCGCCCCTGGGCCCGGTCACCGCGCCGCCCCGGGCGGACGTGGCGGCCTTCCTTGGAGGAGGTCCCTCTGCCCGGCTTGGCGCTCCTCGCCCGCACCGTCTGGGGCACGCCGGGACCGACCGACGCGCTGGGCCGCCGCCGCGACCTCGCCATCGGCGTCGACGGCGGCCGCGTCACCGCGGTGGTCCCCGCGTCGAGGGTGCGCGAGCTGCGGCCCGACCGCACCGTCGACCTCGGCGACGTCACCGTGCTGCCCGCCTTCGTCGACGCCCACGTCCACCTGACCCCCACCGGCCTCTCCCTCGGCGGCGGCGACCTGCGCCAGGTCCGCTCCGCCGGCGACCTGCTGGCCGCGGTGCGGCGGCTGGCCCGCACGGCCCCTCCGGGCGGGCCGCTGTGGGGCCACGGCTACGACGACGCGGCCTTCGACCCGCCCGGGCTGCCAAGGGCCGACGCCCTCGCCGAGGCGGCCGCCGGCCGGCCGGTGTACCTCTCGCGCATCTGCGGCCACCAGGGACTCGCCACCGCCGACCTGCTCGCCGAGGCCGGGGCGCTCGAGGCGGTCGGCTGCGAGCGCGACCGTGACGGCCACCCCACCGGCATGGTCCGCGGCCACGCCAACCGGGCCGCCCGCCGCCACGCGCTGGACGCCCTGCCGCCGCCCGCGCTCGCCGCCGCCCAGGACCGCGCCCTCGCCCACGCCGCCAGGCACGGCGTCGCCTGCGTCCACGAGATGGGCAGCCCGGGGATCGGCGGGCGGCGCGACTTCGACCTGCTGCTCGACCGCTCCGCCGGGCTGCCCGTCGAGGTGGTCGGCTACTGGGGCGACGTCGACCTCGAGTACGTCGCCGACCGCAAGCTCAACCAGGTCGGCGGCGACCTGTGGCTGGACGGCTCGCTGGGGGCGCGCACCGCCGCCCTGTCGAGCCCCTACGACGACGCGCCCGAGGCCACCGGTAGCCTCTACCTCGGCGACGCCGAGCTGACCGAGCTGTACGCGCGCGCCACCCTCGCCGGCATCCAGGTGGCCGTCCACGCCATCGGGGACCGCGCCATCGGCCAGGCGCTGCGCTGCGCCAGGCGGGCGGTCCGCACCGTCGGCCGCACCGCCTTCGCCGCCTGCCGCCACCGCATCGAGCACGCCGAGCTGCTCGGCTCCGACGGCGCCGACCGCATCGCCGAGCTGGGCCTGACGGTCAGCGTGCAGCCCGCCTTCGACGCCGCCTGGGGCGGCGACGACGGCATGTACGTGCGGCGCCTCGGCCCGCGCCGGGCCAGGAGCATGAACCCGTTCGCCGACCTTTGGCGCCGTGGCGTGCCCATGGCCGGCGGGTCGGACTCGGACGTCACCCCGCTCGACCCGTGGAACGGGGTCGCCGCGGCCGTCCACCACAACCGCTCGCCGCAGCGGCTGGGCCTGCCGGTCGCGCTGGAGCTGTTCACCCTCGGCGGCCGGGTGCTGGCCAGGCAGGAGCGCATCACCGGGCGCATCCACGCCGGCCAGCGCGCCGACCTCGCCGTCTTCCCCGGCGACGTGCTCGCCGGCGACCCGGCGCGGCTGCGCTGCACCGAGGCGGTCGCCACCCTGGTCGCCGGTCGCCTCGCCCACGGCCCGGAGGAGCTGGCGCTCGAGACCGCCGCCGGCCCCGCCGGCCGGCCCTGACCGCCCGGTACACTCAGGGACCGCCAGCGTGATCCGGGCGCGACCCGCGCCCGTCGAGCCTCGCGTCCCACCGGAGGGAGCCCCATGGCGAAATTCCGCGTCACCTACGCCACCCTGACGGCCGACAACGAGGACCTGCACGCCGCCTACGAGGAGGGCGTGCGCACCGCCCGCTCCTGGCTGGGGGAGACCTTCCCGGTCTACGTGGACGGCCAGGCGCGCAGCGACGGCCCCACCTTCACGCTCACCAGCCCCAACGACTCCCGCCTGGTGCTCGGCAGCTTCCACCAGGCCAGCGAGCGCGACGTCGACGACGCCGTCGCGGCCGCCCGGGCGGCCTTCCCGGCGTGGTCGCGCACGCCCTGGCAGGACCGCGTCGCGCTGCTGCGGCACGCGGCCGACCTGATCAGCGAGCGCTCCAACGAGCTGGCCGCGCTGATGACCATGGAGGTCGGCAAGAACCGGCTGGAGGCGCTCGGCGACGTGGAGGAGTCGGCCGACCTGATCCGCTACTACTGCGACCAGATGGAGGGCAACGACGGCTTCGCCCACGCGATGGGGCAGCTCTCCGCGAACGAGCACACCCGCAGCGTGCTGCGGCCCTACGGGGTCTGGGCGGTGATCAGCCCGTTCAACTTCCCGATGGCGCTGGCCGCCGGACCCGCCGGCGGCGCGCTGGTGGCCGGCAACACGGTGGTGCTCAAGCCCTCGCCGCAGGGCTCGTTCACCGGCGTGAAGCTGTACGAGTGCCTGCGCGACGCCGGCCTGCCCGCCGGCGCGTTCCACTACCTGCCCGGCGGCGACGAGGTGGGCGCGACCGTGGTCAGGCACGCGGGCGTCGACGGCATCACCTTCACCGGCTCCTACCAGGTCGGCATGCAGATCTACGAGCAGTTCGCCAAGGGCTACCCGCGGCCGGCGGTGTGCGAGATGGGCGGCAAGAACCCCACCGTGGTCTCCGCCAAGGCCGACCTCGACCTGGCCGCCGACGGGGTGATGCGCTCGGCGTTCGGCTTCACCGGCCAGAAGTGCTCGGCCTGTTCGCGGGTGTACGTGGAGCGGAAGGTGGCCGATGAGTTCGTCGCCAAGCTGGCCGACCGGGCCGCCAAGGTCGCGGTCGGCGACCCGGTCGAGCGCGAGGTCTACATGGGCCCGGTGATCGACCGGGACGCGGTCGAGCGCTTCCGCCGGGCGGTCGAGGACGCCCGCCGCGACGGCAAGGTGGTCGCCGGCGGCGAGGTGCTGGCCGGCGGCGACCTGCCGCCGGGCAACTACGTCGCCCCGACGGTGGTCACCGGCCTGCCGGCGGAGCACCGCCTGCTCGCCGACGAGCTGTTCGTGCCGTTCGTGGCCGTCCACCCGGTCGACTCCCTCGACGAGGGGCTGAAGCTGGCCAACCAGACCGAGTACGGCCTCACCGCCGGCTTCTACTCGCGCGACGACGCCGAGGTCGACCGCTTCCTCGGCGAGATCCAGGCCGGCGTCGTCTACGTCAACCGCCGCGCCGGCGCCACCACCGGGGCGTGGCCGGGCGTGCAGCCGTTCGGCGGCTGGAAGGGCTCGGGCAGCTCGGGCAAGGCCGGCGGCGGGTTGTACTACGTGCAGCAGTTCATGCGCGAGCAGTCCCAGACGGTGGTGGCGTGAGCGAGGCATGGCTCGACCCGGCTCGGGCGGTGCCGGACGTCCGCACCGAGCTGCCCGGCCCGGAAGGCCGCCGCGTGCTCGAGCGCGACCAGCGGGTCACCAGCCGGTCCCTGCCGCGGGCCTACCCGTTGGTGCCCCGCAGGGGCGCCGGCGCGGTCGTCGAGGACGTCGACGGCAACCTGTTCCTCGACTTCAACGCCGGCATCGCGGTGTGCTCCACCGGCCATGCCCACCCGCGGGTGGTCGAGGCGGTCCACCGCCAGGCCGAGGCGCTGCTGCACTACTCGGCGAGCGACTTCTACCTGCCGATCTACTCCGAGATGGCGGAGGCGCTGGCGGCCACCGCGCCGACCGCCGGGCCGCTGCGGGTGTTCCTGACCAACTCGGGCACCGAGGCGGTCGAGGGCGCGCTCAAGCTCGCCCGCGCCGCCACCGGGCGGCAGTACGTGGTCGCCTTCCACGGCGCCTTCCACGGCCGCTCCTACGGCGCGGTCAGCCTGACCGCGTCCAAGGCCAGGTACCACACCGGCTTCGGCCCGCTGCTGGGTGGCGTGCTGCACGCGCCCTACGGCTACTGCCACCGCTGCCCGCTGAACCTCACCTGGCCGTCCTGCGACAACGCCACCGTCGACCAGATCGAGCAGGTGCTGTTCCGCTACCAGGTGGAGCCGTCGGAGGTGGCGGCCGTGTTCGTCGAGCCGGTCCAGGGTGAGGGCGGCTACGTGGTGCCGCCACCGGGTTGGCTGGCCAAGCTGGCGGCGCTCTGCCGGCGGCACGGCATCCTGCTGGTGGCCGACGAGGTCCAGTGCGGCATGGGCCGCACCGGCCGCATGTGGGCGGTCGAGCACCCCGGGGTCGAGCCCGACGTGCTGATCTCGGCCAAGGGGCTCGCCTCCGGCCTGCCGCTCGGCGCCTTCGTGGCCCGCGCCGAGCTGATGGAGCGCTGGCCGCCCGGCGCCCACGGCTCGACCTACGGCGGCAGCCCGGTGCCGTGCGCCGCGGGGCTCGCCACCCTCGCCGTGATCGGCGACGATGACCTGCTCGGCAACGCCCGCGAGCAGGGCAAGCTGCTGCTCGACGGGCTTGGCCGCCTGCGGGACCGCGCGCCCTGGCTGGTCGAGGACGTCCGCGGCCTCGGCCTGATGATCGGGGTGGAGTTCCCCAGCGCGGCGCTCGCCGAGGCGGTGCAGCTCGCCGCCTTCCGCCGCGGCCTGCTGGTGCTCGAGGCGGGGGAGAGCGCGGTGCGCCTGTCGCCGCCGCTGGTGGTCACGCAGGAGCAGTGCGAGACCGCCCTCAACCTGTTCGGCGAGGCGGTCGACGAGGTGGCCAGCGCGCACGCGGCGGTGTAACGCCACGCGGCGTGCCGTCGCTCTTGCCGATGTGACGTGCCGGAGGGTGCCGAACGAGCAGGATCCAATCCGCGTGTGCCGCGCGCGGGCTGGACCGGGGCGGCCGCTGACCGGCCGTCCGGCGGCGCTACGGCGGCGGAGAATCCGGGGCCCCCGTCCCATTCCGCCGCCGTAGCCGTCCGACGCCGCTGGGCGGTGCGGCCGCCCGGCCGTGTGGTGTTCGGGAGGCCGGCACGTCACACCGCCGCGAGGCGGGTGCCACCCGTCCCGTGCGCGCCCGTTCCGGGGCAGATGGGCGCGTGCGCGCATCCGCCACCGCTGCGGCGGGCCAGCCGGGGCCGGCATGGGGCGGCCCCGGCTGGCGCCTGCCCAGCCTCCAGCGCCCGCGCGCCGCCGCCTCCTCCCGATTTGACACCTGAGGCGGTACCTTGCAGCTTCGTCCGGGTAGAAACGGTCCGTCCGGAGGAGCGTGCATGGCCCACCAGCGGCAAGCGCAGCAGCAACCGGGTGTGGCTGCCGCCCGCCGCGGGAACGGCCGATGATCGGGGCGGAGTTCGAGCGCGTGCTGGCCGGCGCCGTGGACGGCGACGAGCGCTGCTTCGCGGTGATCTGGCGCGACCTGCAGCCGGCACTGCTGCGCTACCTGCGGGTGGTGGCACGTGGCGCGGCCGACGACATCGCCTCCGAGACCTGGCTCGACGTGGTGCAGACGATCGGCCGTTTCAAGGGCGACGAGACCGGCTTCCGGGCGTGGGTGTTCACCATCGCCAGGCACCGCGCCCTCGACTGGCAGCGCCGCTCCATGCGGCAGCAGGCCGCACCGGTCCCCGCCGACCTGCTCGCCCACCGAGCGGCGGGCGACGACCCGGCGGCGGCGGCGATCGAGACGCTCTCGACCGAGGCGGCGCTGGCGCTGCTCGCCGGGCTGCCGCAGGCGCAGGCCGAGGTGGTCATGCTGCGCGTGGTCGCCGGCCTCGACGTCGGCCACGTCGCCCGCCTCGTCGGCAAGCGTCCCGGGGCCGTGCGGGTGCTCGCCCACCGGGGGCTGCGCAAGCTCGCCGAGACCCTCGCCGCCGAGGCGCCGGCACGAAGGGGCGTAACGCCATGAGCGACGACGACGCTCTTCGTGGCGAAATGGGCAGGTTCGGCCATCACCTCGACCGTGACCCGTTGGACCTCGACGAGGGCACGGCCGAGCGGCTCCTGGCCGGGACGCTCGACCCGGCCGACGCGCCGCCCGCCTACGCCGCCGTCGCCCAGGTCCTGGCCGCCGCCGCGGCCCCGCGGCGGCCCGAGGAGCTCGCCGGCGAGGCCGAGGCGCTCGCCCGCTTCCGCTCGAGCTCACCGATACCGCCGGTCCGCGCCGGCCGCCGGCTGGCGCGGCTCGCGGTCGTCGCCGCGGCCCTGGCCGGCGTGCTCTCGGTCGGCGGGGTCGGCTTCGCCACCGGGGTGCTGCCACGCACCGGGCAATGGATCAACCGCACCGTCCAGTCGGTGGTGGGCACCGCGCCGGCGAGCACCGCGGCCCCAGCCCGCACCGAGCCGGGGAGCTCGACCTCGACGCTGCTCGGCGGCCGGGGCGGCCCGGCGGCGCCGTCCACGACGCCGGGATCGGTGCAGAGCCCCCCGTCGGGCGCCGTGCCCGGGTCCACCGCGGCCGCCGAGGCGCTCTGCAAGGCCTGGCAGCCCGGCAAGGGCGAGCACATGGACCCGGCCGCGCTGCAGGCGCTCGCGACGGCGGCCGGCGGCAGCGACCACATCCCCGCCTACTGCCGCGCCGTGAAGAAGGACCAGGGCAGCGGTTCCGACAATGGCAACGGCAACGGCCAGGGCGACGGCAACGGCCAAGGCGGCGGTGGCGGCGCCCAAGGCGCCAGCCAGGCCACTCCGGGCGCCGCCAGCCAGAACGCCCCCGGCGCCGCCAGCCAGGCCACCCCCGGCGCCGCCAGCCGGAACGCCCCCGGCACCAGCCGGTAGGCCGCTCGCCCAGCTACCCTGGTGGCATGGCGAGCCACGTGTTCTCCCGGGCGGTGGTGCCCGACCCGCCGAGGGTGGACCACGCCAAGGGCGCCGAGGTCTGGGACACCGAAGGCCGCCGCTGGCTGGACGGCGCCGGTGGCGCCGTGGTCGTCGGCGTCGGCCACGGTGACGAGCGGGTGGTGGAGGCGGTGCGCGCCCAGGCCTCCCGGGTCGCGTACGCCCACGGCACCATGTTCACCTCCGACGCCCTCGAGACCTACGCCGACGAGCTGGCCAGGGTGGTGCCGGTGGACGGCGCCCGCGTCTACCCGGTCTCGGGCGGCAGCGAGGCGATCGAGACCGCGCTGAAGATGGCCCGCGCCTACCACCTGGCCCGCGGGCAGGACCGCTGGAAGGTGGTCGGCCGCGAAGGCTCCTACCACGGCAACACCCGCGGCGCGCTGGACGCCTCGGGGCGCGCGCCACTGCGGCGCCCGTACCTGCCCTGGCTCACCCACGCCAGCCACACGCTGGCCGCCTACGAGTACCGCTGCCCCTTCGGCGGCACCCACCCGGCGGCCTGCGGCCGGCGCTACGCCGACCACCTGGACGCGACCATCCGCGCGGCCGGACCGGAGACGGTGGCCGCGTTCGTGGCCGAGCCGGTCGCCGGCGCCGCCCTCGGCGCGGCCGTCCCCCCCGACGACTACTGGCCCGCCGTCGCCGAGGTCTGCCGGGCGCACGGCGTGCTGCTGGTGGCCGACGAGGTGATGACCGGGTTCGGCCGCACCGGCCGCTGGTTCGGCTGCGACCACTGGGGCGTACGGCCCGACGTCCTCGTCGCGGCGAAGGGCGCCTCGTCCGGCTACTGGCCGCTCGGCCTCGCCGTCGCCAGCGGCCAGGTCCACGACGCGGTCGCGTCGACCGGCTTCACCCACGGCCTGACCTACTCGCACCACGTGGTCGGGGCGGCCGCCGGCCTGGCGGTGCTGCGCATCCTGCGCGACGACGGCCTGGTCGAGGCCGCCGCGCGCAAGGGCGGGCAGCTCCTGGCCGGCCTGGCCGCCCGGCTCGGGGACCACCCGGCAGTCGGCGACGTGCGCGGCCTCGGCCTGATGGTCGGCGTCGAGCTGGTCGCCGACCGGGCCAGTCGGGCGCCGTTCCCGCGTGCCGCCCGCCTCACCGAACGGGTGGTGGCCGCCGCCAGGGAACGCGGCCTGCTGCTCTACGCCTCGACCGGCTGCGCCGACGGCCGCGACGGCGACCTGGTGATGTTCGGCCCGCCCTTCGTCACCACCGGCGCCCAGCTCGACGAGATGGTCGAGCGCTGCGCCCAGGCGGTCGAGGCGGCCACCGGCACGTAGCGCGGCGTGACGGGCAGGAGGCGGGACGGCCCGGCGGCCCCCCGACCGCCGGCGGCGCGCTGCCGCCCCCCCTCCTGCCCGTCACGCCGAACGCCACCGCCCCCGCAGCATGGTCAGCACGTCGGAGGCGGTGCCGTTCCACCCGACCGGCTCCACCACCAGCTCCAGCCCTCGGACCTCCCGTACCCGGACGAGCTGCCCGACCGCGAGCGGCGCGCCGGCGCTCCGTACCGCCCACAGGGCGCCGTCCAGCAGCACCCGGCCGGTCAGCCCGTCGGCGCTGCGCACCCTCACCAGCCGGTCGATCAGCCCGTCCGCGCCGGTGATGATCGGCGCCCGCCAGGCGCGCCAGACCTGCCGGGCGGCCGCCACCGAGGCCAGCGCCACGATGATCAGTCCGACGGCTCCGAAGACCAGATCGATGACGAACCAGAACCCTGGTGCCGCGCCGACCACGGTGAATGGGCCCATCTGCACCTCCCCGTCCGGGCGACCCCTCCACCGGTGACGGCTGGGGGAACAGCTTCCCGGCTCGCACTTGCCATGGTGACCGGGCGGCCGGCCTGGCGCTGTGCACCTTGCGACATGCAGGTTGTCGCCTGGGCGACAAGAATTGGCTTGGCAGGGCGCGGGGGCACCTAGGAGGCTGGTGTGAAACGGGCCATTGAGCAGGCTGGGGAGCGGTCGAGCGTGCCACCTGCCGCAATGGCCAGGAGTGGTGGTGTCGGCGGGCCGGCTGGGCGCGGGTCGCCAGCGGCACGGCGGCTGCCGCTGGTGG
>DASUZB010000266.1:0-19124 GCA_036377075.1 Actinomycetes bacterium
CATCCGCGGCCGCTTCGAGGGCCCGGTGACCGCTGACCAGGTCAGCGGGGCCCTCCACCCCTTGCTCGGCTGACCGGGGTCGGGCTGAAGCGGCCGCCGCCCATCACGCGGCGGTACAGCGGCGGCACCAGGATGCGGAGGACCGGGAAGACGGCGTACGGGCGCGGCACGTAGCGCTCCGGCCGCCGCCTCAGCGCCGTGTCCACGATCGCGTCGGCCACCTTGTCGTCGCGCGAGACCAGCCAGCGGGTCGCGCGCCGTTCCAGCAGCTCGCGCTGGGGGAAGCCCTCGGTGGCGACGAACCCGGGCAGCACCAGGCCGACGTGCACGCCGTGGCGGCGCTGCTCGGGACGGATCGAGTCGGTCCAGGCGATCAGGGCCGACTTGCTGGCCGAGTAGTCGCCCCGGTACGGCATGGAGATGCGCCCAGCGACGCTCGCCACGTTGACGATCGCGCTCGGCGCCGAGCGGCGCAGCAGCGGCAGCAGCGCCTCGGTGAGCCGCACCTGGGCACCGAAGTTGAGCGCCATGGTGGCCAGCACGCCGGCCGAGCCGGACTTGTCGAAGGCACCAGAGCCCGAGTTGCCGGCGTTGTTGACCAGCAGGTCGAGGCGGCCGTGCTCGCGCTCGACCCGCTCGGCCACGGTGGCGGGCGCGCCCGGGTCGGTGAGGTCGACGGCGACCACGGTCGCCCCGCCCAGCTCCTCGGCGAGCGCCTGCAGCCGCTCGCGCCGCCGCGCGACCAGCACCAGGCGCGCTCCTGGCTCGCGGGCCAGGCGGCGCGCCGTGGCCGCGCCGATGCCGCTCGACGCACCGGTGACGAGCGCGATCATGTCCCTCACCTTCCAGTTCAGCTTCAGCGTGCGCGGCGGCGGCCCCGCTAGCCCCGGTGCCCGCGGGCGCGCGCGGCCAGCCCTTCGGCGATCCGCTCGCCGACCTGGTCCACCGAGCCGATCCCGTCGACCTGAACCAGCAGCTCGCGGCGCAGGTAGTAGTCGACCAGGGGCCGGGTCTCGTGGAGGTAGGACTCGATGCGGCGCCGGACGGCCTCGGCGTCCTCGTCGTCGCCGCGGTCCTCGGTCCTGGCGCGCTCGGCCACGCGCCGGTGCAGCTCCTCGCTGGAGATGCGCAGCTCCACCACCGCCTGCAGCGGCGTGCCGCAGCTGACGAGGTGCCGGTCCAGCGCCTCGGCCTGCGGCACCGTGCGCGGGAAGCCGTCGAGCACGAAGTTCCCGGCGCAGCCCGGCTCGGCCAGGCGCTCGGTGACCATGGCGATCACCACCTCGTCGGGCAGCAGCTCGCCGCGCTCCATGTGGACCCGCGCGGTCCGGCCCAGCTCGGTGCCCCGGTCGACGTGCGCCCGCAGCAGCTCGCCGGTGTCCACGTGGGCGCCGCCGAACCTGGCCGCGAGCCGCCTGCCCTGGGTGCCCTTGCCGGCTGCCGGCGGGCCCAGCAGGACCATCCGCATCTCGAGCTCTCCCTGTCGCGACTCCCCAGCGCGAGCGTCCCAATCGCGCTGGCGGCAGGGAGCTTCGGCCGGTATCCTTCGACTCGCTCCGACCTGGTGATCGTAGCTCAGTTGGTTAGAGCGCCGGGTTGTGGTCCCGGAGGTCGGGGGTTCGAATCCCCTCGGTCACCCCATGGTCGCGTCGCTTGGCTGCCCGACCTGCCCGTCTGGTAGCCTCGCGTCCGCGCGCCGCTAGCTCAATTGGCAGAGCAGCGCCCTCTTAAGGCGACGGTTCGGGGTTCGAGTCCCTGGCGGCGCACCACCCACCTGAGCGCGCGGCCGGGTGCTCGGCCTCGCCTTCTGCCTCTCCTCGCACCCGGGCCCGATCCGTCGACACCTCGTCTCCGGCGCACGCGGGACCGAGGCCGTCAAGGTCAACAACCGCGACCAGGTGGTCGGCGACCGCCCCGGCCAAAGCGTCCCCACCAGGTCGTTCCCGCAGATCCCGCAGAGGTACGAGGAGCCTGGTAAATGCGCCGGCAATTTGCCTCCGAATTCATGGTGTGTATTAGGGTGCGACCGCCTCGGAGGTGGTCGCTGCGCAAGTCCGGCATTGGGGGTGACGTGGCAGGCAGCCATGAGGTCCGGACCAGGGGACGCCAGGGCGACCGCGTGCGGCGCCACCGGAGGCGGCCGCCGTCGCCGCCGGCGAGGGTGGCGCTGTGGTTGCTGGCGGGGGCCGGCCTCCTGGTCGCCCTCAGCCTGGCGACCCGCTACGGCGCCTACCGCGCCGAGGTCGCCGCGCCCGGGAGCGCCCGGGTGGCCGCCTGGAAGGTGGTCATGAAGCTGTTCGACGTCAACAGCGAGAACAACGTGCCGACCTGGTTCTCGTCGCTGCTGCTGTTCGGCGACGCGCTGCTCGCCGGCCTGGTCGCCGCGATCGTGCGGCGTGCTGGCGGGCGCGACGCCAGGCACTGGGGCGCGCTGGCGGCGCTGCTGTCGCTGCTGTCGCTGGACGAGGTCGCCTCGCTCCACGAGCGCCTGCCCGACCCGGCCGCCGCGCTGCTCGGCGGCGCCGGTGGCGCGCTGCACTTCGCCTGGGTGCTGCCCGGCGCGCTGCTGGCCCTCCTCGTCGGCAGCGCCTTCGTCGGCTTCCTCACGCGGCTGCCTGGCGCCACCCGGCGGCTGGTCGCCACCGCCGGGGTCGTCTACCTCGGCGCCGCCGCCGGGCTGGAGAGCGTCAGCGGGATGGTGCTGGAGGCCCAGGGCGACCGCGCCATGTACCTGCTGGTCAGCGCGGCCGAGGAGGGGCTGGAGATGGTCGCCAGCGTGCTGCTGCTGTACGCCTTCATGCGCCTGCTGCGGCTGCGGCCCGACCCCGCCGGCGGCTACCACCTGTCGGCCGCCGCCCTGCCCACGACCGGCGGGGCCGTGCTGGACGTCACCGACGGCGACGCGACCCACCAGCTGGTCCGCTGACCCGCCGGCGCCACCCCGGCGCGGGGGGGGCTGCTGCTGATCGCCGGTGAGGCCGGGATCGGGAAGACCGCGCTGGCGTCGGAGGTCGGCGAAGACCGGCCGCGGTCCTCGCCCACGACGCCGGCCTCCTGAGCTAGGGTAGCCAGCCTGGTCCACCGTCCTGGATCGGGAGGAGGCAGGCGTGAGCATGCGGACGGCACAGGTGCCACCGACCAACCCCGCGCTGGTCCGGCATGCCGAGATGCGGGCGCAGAGCGTCCAGAACCGCATCGCCGACACGATCACGCGGTTCGCCGGGTCGATGGCGTTCGTCTACATCCACGTGCTCTGGTTCGCCGTCTGGATCGGCTTCAGGGTCGAGCACTACCCGTTCGGACTGCTCACCATGATCGTCTCCCTGGAGGCGATCTTCCTGTCGACCTTCGTGATGATCAGCCAGAACCGCGCCGACGCCCGGCGCCAGGTCCTCGCCGACCACCAGTGGCAGATCGTCCAGGAGGAAGAGGGGCAGAACGAGGAGCTGCTGCGGCTCTCCAACCAGATCCTCGAGCTGACCAGGGCGATCCACGTGATGACCGCGTCCAAGGCCGAGCCCGCCGGCGGGCGGGCGGGCGGCTCCGGCACGTCCGGGTCGCCCGGCTCGTAGCGCTGGCGGGGATTACCGCAACGCAGAATGGCGATCTATGCTCCGAAGAGTGCGTGCCTGCCCGATGGCACGCGCCCCTCGGAGGTGGAGCCCGTGCGTCGGTACCTGGTGGTCGCCAACCAGACCCTCGGCGGCGAGGAGCTCGTCGGCGTGATCCGCGAGCGCATCGCCGCCGGGCCGTCGCACTTCCACCTGCTCGTCCCCGCCACCCCGGCGGACGAGCTCGACCCCGGGTACCTCGCCCGCGCGGAGGAGCCGGCGCGGCCGGCCGCCACCGCCGGCGAGGAGGGGCTCGACCGCCTGCAGGCCAGGCACCTGCTGGAGGACGAGCTCGACGAAATCGACCACACCGAGTCCAGCGAGGACCACGGCCGGCGGCTGGCCCGCGAGCGGCTCGCCCACGAGCTCGCCCACCTGCGCGGGCTCGGCGCGGACGCCAGCGGCGAGGTCGGCGTCAGCGACCCGGTGGAGGCGGTCGGGGTGGTGCTGCACCGCTGGGAGTTCGACGAGGTCATCCTCTCCACCCTGCCGGGGAAGAGCTCGCGCTGGCTCGCGAGGGACCTGCCGTCGCGCATCCGGCGCAGCTTCAAGCTGCCGGTCACCCACGTCACCGGCCCCAGCGTGCCGGCGACCTGACATCCTTGAGGACGAACCGATGAGCTCGAGCACGGTCACCCGACCACGGGCGGCGGTCGCCGCGCGCACCCTGCGCCGCGACACCTGGTGGCTGGCGCCGCTGGTCACCGTGGTGGTGCTGGGCGGCTTCGTGGTCTACGGCACCTGGGTCGCCCTGGTCGGCCGCGACTACTTCGCCGACCCCTACCTGTCCCCGTTCTACTCGCCCTGCCTCGCCGCCAACTGCGTCCGGCCGACCTGGCAGGTCGTCGGCGGCTGGTGGAAGCTCTCCCCCGCCCTGCTGGTGCTGCCGTTCCCGCTCGCCTTCCGGCTCACCTGCTACTACTACCGCAAGGCCTACTACCGCTCCTTCTGGTGGGCGCCGCCGGCCTGCGCCGTGCCGGACGCGCGCGCCCGCTACAGCGGCGAGACCCGCTTCCCGCTGATCCTGCAGAACGTGCACCGCTACTTCTTCTACCTGGCGTTGCCGTTCCCGCTGATCCTGACCTGGGACGCGCTGCGGGCGTTCAGCTTCCACGACGGCTTCGGCCTCGGCCTCGGCACCCTGATCCTGCTGGTCAACGCCGCGCTGCTGTGGCTGTACACGCTGTCGTGCCACTCCTGCAGGCACCTGTGCGGCGGCATGGTCGACCAGTTCTCCAAGGCGCCGCTGCGCTTCTGGCTGTGGCGCAAGGTCAGCTACCTCAACGCCCGCCACATGCTGCTCGCCTGGGTCAGCCTGGTGTTCGTCGCCCTCACCGACCTGTACGTGCGGCTGGTCGCCACCGGCGCCATCCATGACCCGAGGTTCTTCTAGAACATGACCGAGTACGAAAGCCACGAGTACGACGTCGTCGTCATCGGCGCGGGCGGCGCCGGCCTGCGGGCCGCCGTCGCAGCGCACGAGCTGGGCGCCCGCACCGCCCTGGTGTGCAAGTCGCTGCTCGGCAAGGCGCACACGGTGATGGCCGAGGGCGGCATCGCGGCCGCCATGGGCAACGTCTACCCCGACGACAACTGGCGGGTGCACTTCCGCGACACCATGCGCGGCGGCAAGATGCTGAACTCCTGGCGCATGGCCCAGCTCCACGCCCAGGAGGCCCCCGACCGGGTGTTCGAGCTGGAGGAGTGGGGCGCGCTGTTCGACCGCACCCCCGACGGCCGCATCCTGCAGCGCGACTTCGGCGGCCACCGCTTCGCCCGCCTCGCCCACGTCGGCGACCGCACCGGCCTGGAGATGATCCGCACGCTGCAGCACCGGGCGGTCAGCCTCGGCATCGACGTGTTCATGGAGTGCACCGTGATGCGCCTGCTGACCGATGGCGGGCGCGTCGCCGGCGCGGTCGCGTACTGGCGCGAGTCCGGCCGGCTGGTGCTGTTCCGCGCCAAGGCGGTGGTGATCGCCACCGGCGGCATCGGCAAGGCCTGGAAGGTGACCTCGAACTCCTGGGAGTACACCGGCGACGGCCAGGCGCTGGCGCTGTGGGCCGGGGCCGACCTGGTCGACATGGAGTTCGTGCAGTTCCACCCGACCGGCATGGTCTGGCCCCCGTCGGTCCGCGGCATCCTGGTCACCGAGGGCGTGCGGGGCGACGGCGGGGTGCTGCGCAACTCCGAGGGCAAGCGCTTCATGTTCGACTACATCCCGGAGATGTTCCGCGCCGAGACCGCCGACACCGAGGAGGAGGCGGACCGCTGGTACGACGACAAGACCGTGCGGCGCACCCCCGACCTGCTGCCCCGTGACGAGGTCGCCAGGGCGATCAACAGCGAGGTGAAGGAGGGCCGCGGCAGCCCCCACGGCGGCGTCTTCCTCGACATCGCCTCGCGCCGCGACCCCGCGTACATCCAGCGCCGCCTGCCCTCCATGTACCACCAGTTCAAGCAGCTGGCGGACGTGGACATCACCAAGGAGCCGATGGAGGTCGGGCCGACCTGCCACTACGTGATGGGCGGGGTGCGGGTCGACCCCGACAGCCAGGAGGGCACCGTGCCCGGGCTGTTCGCCGCCGGCGAGGCCGCCGGCGGCATGCACGGCGCCAACCGGCTCGGCGGCAACTCCCTCTCCGACCTGGTGGTCTTCGGCCTGCGGGCGGGCCGCTACGCGGCCGAGTACGCCAAGGGCCTGCGCGAGCTGCCGGCGGTCGACGACCGCCAGGTCGACGCGGTGGCGCGCGAGGCGCTGCTGCCGTTCGAGCGCGACCAGGGCGAGAACCCCTACACCGTCCAGCAGGACCTGCAGGACTGCATGCAGGACCTGGTCGGGATCATCCGCACCGAGGACGAGCTGAAGACCGCCCTGGACCGCATCGCCAGCCTCAAGGAGCGCGCCGCCCGCGTCCGGGTGGAGGGCAACCGGCAGTACAACCCCGGCTGGCACCTCGCCCTCGACCTGCCGTCGATGCTCACCGTTGCCGAGTGCGTCACCCTATCGGCACTTGAACGCAGGGAGAGCCGCGGCGCCCACACCCGCGACGACTACCCCAAGCCCGACGCGGAGTTCGGCAAGGTCAAGGTGGTGCTGCGCCGGCAGGACGAGGAGCTGGTGGTGGCCCGTGAACCGCTCGCCGAGATGCCCGACGACCTGAAGCAGCTCTTCGAGGAGCCACGCTGACATGGCAGCCTACGACGTCAACCTCCGCCTCTGGCGCGGCGACGCCAGCGGCGGCGAACTGCGCGACTACACCGTGGGGGTCGAGGACGGCGAGGTGGTGCTCGACGCGATCCACCGCGTCCAGGCCACCCAGGCCGGCGACCTGGCGGTGCGCTGGAACTGCAAGGCGGGCAAGTGCGGCTCGTGCAGCGCCGAGGTGAACGGCAAGCCAAGGCTGCTGTGCATGACCCGCCTCAACGTCTTCGAGCGCGGCGAGCCGATCACGATCACCCCGCTGCGCACCTTCCCGATCGTCCGCGACCTGGTCACCGACGTCTCCTACAACTACGAGATGGCCAAGCGGGTGCCGGCCTTCGCGCCGCGGCCGCGCGAGGCGGACGGCACCTACCGCATGGGGCAGCAGGACATCGACCGGGTGCAGGAGTTCCACAAGTGCATCGAGTGCTTCCTGTGCCAGACCGTCTGCCACGTGATCCGCGACCACGAGGAGAACAAGCCGCGCTTCGCCGGGCCGCGCCTGTTCATCCGCTACGCCGAGCTGGAGATGCACCCGCTGGACACCAACGACCGGCGCGACCTGCTCCGCGGCGAGATGGGCATCGGCATGTGCAACATCACCAAGTGCTGCACGGAGGTCTGCCCGGAGCACATCGGCATCACCGACAACGCGATCATCCCGCTCAAGGAACGGGTGGTCGACACCCGCTACGACCCGATCGCCTGGCTCGGCTCCAAGCTGCGCCGCCGCGGCAAGGCCGAGCAGGGGTAGCGGCCGGCCGGCTCAGCGGGCCGCGTCGTCGATCAGCTGCAGCTCGTCCGCGAGCGCCCGGCGGTCCGCGCCGCCGTCCGGGTCGACCTTGCGGTCCCAGAGGTCGCCCACCCAGCTCCGCACCCGCAGGCTCGCCAGGGCGCTGGCCGTCACCACGCCGACCTCGCAACCGAGCGCCGCGGGGCCGGTCTCGGCCAGGGCGAGGCAGCCGAGCGAGCCCTGCTGCAGCATCAGCCCGCTGGTCACCGCCCCCGCGGTGGCCTCGGCGGCCGCCTTGCGCGGCGCCTCGCCGGCGTAGACCCCGGCGGCGAACTCCAGCGCCCCGGCGGCGACCGGGCCGCCGCTGGCGAGGCCGCCTGGCAGGGCCTCGTCCACCCCGCTGCGCAACCGCCCGACCACGCCGGCCTTGCCGGCCAGCCGCGACTCCCCCACCAGCGCCGGGCCCGCCCGCAGGCTGCCGCGCAGCAGGCCGGCGGCGACCGCGCCGCGCTCGGCGATGCCCCGGAACGGGTCGAGGCTGAGCCGTCCGTGGTGGCCGCGCGGCACGGTGTGGGCGCGCTGGGCGACGGCGTCGAGGTGGCCGGCCGCCTCGTCGCTGGCCGCCTTGGCGGCCTGGTGCGCCAGCTGCAGCCGCTCGGTGGTGCGCGCCGCCGAGGGGAAGCCGAGCGCCGGGCCGACGGCCGCGGCGGCCGGGTCCGCCGCGGGGTCGGCCAGCACGTCGCCGCGCAGCCGGTAGCCGGCGGCCGCGGCGCCGGCCATGGCCGCGTCGTACTCCTGCTGGGCCGCCTCGAGGGCGTCGGCGAAGCGGCGCAGCGCCGCCCCGGCGGCAAGGAAGGCGGTGACCGTCTCGGCGCAGTCGTTCTCCGCCCAGCCGAGGGCGTGCTGGAAGGTGAAGCTCGCCCGGCCGAACCAGACGTGGGAGGAGGCCGCCGAGTGCCGCCGCAGCTCCAGCCCGAGCTGCTCGACCCTGGCGGCGGCGGCCTGGAACCACTGGGCGCCGAGGCGCACCCGGCCAGGGTCGCCGAGCGGGCGGATCACGGGCCGTGGCCCTTCACCCGGTTGCGGACGCCGGTGAAGGTGTCCTGGTCGTCGGCCGCGTCGTAGCTGGCGACCGCGTGCAGCAGCCGGGCCACCTGCGCGTCGAGCTCGGTGCAGAGGCCGCCGAGGGCGCCGCGCCAGGCGCTCCACATGCGCTCGTAGGAGGCGGTCGCGCCGCCGATGCCCATGGCGTCGCCGAGCGCGCCGACCTGCGCGTCCAGCCCGCCGAGGACCTCGCGGAGCTGGCCGGCCGCGAGCTGGTAGCCGCGGCCGACGCGCTCGAGCGCGTCCATGTCGACCTGGAATCCGCCGCTCATGATGCCGTCCGCCGAGTGGTCGCTCGAAGATCGATCCTGCCCACCCGTGGGGGGAGGTGGGCCGTCACCCGACACTACGGGCGGTCGCGCCCGGACGGTTCATCGCGGTCCCGCCGGACCTTCACGCCGGCAGCGGCCAGGTGTGCACGGGCTGGTCGCCGTCGCTGAGCTCGAGGTAGCGCTCCAGCATCGCGGCGGGGGCCTGCTCGCCGCCGAGGCGCGGTTCGAGCGCCGCCAGGGTGCGTCGCTGCCAGACCGCGCCGGTCTGGCCGCTCTCCGCGCGCTGGTCGACCACGGTGAGCAGCCGCTCGGCCTCGTCGGCGGCGACGCCGGCGCGCTCGAGGCCGCGCCGTGCGTGCGGCACGAGGCGGCGGACCAGCTCGGCCGCGCCGATCCGGCAGGCCGGCTCGTCCAGGACGGCGGGCCAGTCGAGCTCGGCGTCGAGGCCGTGGCGGGCGGCCTGGTAGAAGTTGGCGTTGGCGCGCGCGAACGGCAGCGCGGTGGTCCACTCGGCGGCGCTGGGCGCCACCGCCAGCGCGAGGCCGACGTGGAAGGCGGCGTTGGCGAGCATGTCCACGATGGTCGGCCCGGCGGGCAGCGCGCGCATCTCGATGCGCAGGTGGCCGCCGTAGCCGGCGTCGTAGATGGCCCGGTTCCAGCGCCACACGGTGCTCTGGTGCAGGCGCAGCTCTTCCAGCTCCGGCAGGCCGCCGGCGGCGAGCCGGTCGAGCGGGTCCTCGTCGGCCAGGACCGGCAGCAGCGGGTCGTGCAGCCGCACGCTCTCCTCGAACAGCTCGAGGGCGCCGTCGCGCACCCAGCCGTGGCCGAACGCGACCCGCGCGGCCAGGCGGCCGCGCGCGGCCTCGTCGCGGTCGTCGACCGCCTGCTCGAACAGGGCGATGCGGGTCTCCTCCCAGAGCCGGCGGCCGAGGAAGAACGGCGAGTTCCCGGCGACCGCGAGCACCGGCGCGGTGGCGAGCTGGGCGGCGTTGTAGGCGCGCGCGAAGCGCTCGGGCGCCACCCGCAGGTGGACCTGGAAGGAGGTGTTGGCCCCCTCGAGCACCACGTCGTCGCGCTGGATCGCCACCATCTCGCCGTCCGGCCCGGCGATCTCCACCCGGAAGGGCTCCCGCCGCAGGCGCTGGATGCCGTGGTTGAGCGCGCGGTAGCGGGGCGAGTCGGTGATCGCGCCGCGGTGCAGGTCCTCGGTGCCCAGGGTGGGGAGGATGCCGACCATCGCCACCCGCCCGCCGTGGGCGGCCGCCGCCTTCCGCACCCGCTGCAGGGCGCCGCGCATCTCCTGGCCCAAGCCAGTGAACGGCCGGCCGGCCAGCGACGACGGCGACGGGTTCAACTCCAGGTTGAAGCGGTCCAGCTCGAGGGTGACGCGCTGGTCGGCGGCGTGGTCGAGCACGGCCTGGTTCTCGGGCAGGGAGTGGCCGTGCCGGTCCACCAGGAACAGCTCCAGCTCCGCGCCGATGGTGGTGTCGCCGACGCCGAAGCCGGGCTTGCGCAGCAGCAGCCCGAGGGCGTCAAGGCACCGCTCCAAGCGCTCGGAGAAGCGGACGTACTCCGCCTCCTCGAAGCGGTCACGATCGATGTCGATGGCTACTCCGGACCACGCTCCCAGGGTCGGGGACGGCCGCAACAGTAGCGACCGCCCTGGCCGGCCGCACGGCGGCGCGGGCCGGTGGCCGTCAGGGCGCGGCCGTGCGGCGCCCTCCCCGTGCCGTGCCGACCCAGAGCAGCAGCCCGCCGGCCAGTAGCCCCTTCGCGATCGACTTCATCTTCCGGGCACCTCCTCACGGCAGGCCTTGCTCGCCTTGGTGTAGGCCTTGATGGCGCCGGCGAGGCGCTGGTCCCTGATGCCGTGGACCAGCAGGCCGATGGTCGCGTCGCTGCGGTGCAGGGCGGCCTGGCAGGACTCGGGCGCCTCCGCCGGCACGGTGACGACCGCGGGCGGACCGGCGGGCGCGGCGTGTTCGGCGACGCCCGCGCCGCCGCCGAGCAGGCGGCCGAGCCCGATCCCGAGCGCCAGCAGGCCCGCGAGGGCCAGCGCCGCCCAGAGCCGTCCACGCCGGCGCGCGGGCGCGGACACCGGCGGGAGCGCCGGCATGGCCCCGCCGGCGCCTGGGGCGCCTGGCGGTGGGTGGTGTCCGTGCGCCTGGGCCATCGCGCGTCGTTCCGATGCGATCGGGCGAAATTTCGCACCGGTCATAGCAGGTGACGAAGCGCCCTTCCATCTCCCCCAACCGAGTCCAGTAATAGTGCGTAGCGTTGGCGGATCCTCGTCCTCTGCGAGCTTTGGCAATACGCCGCTAAGCCCCTGCGGCGCCCTTTTCGCACGTCAACACGCTTGCCTACTCGACTCCGGTGCAATTGCCGTACCGGCGCACTCGGCCAGGCGCCGTACGGTCGCAGGAGCCCTGCTCATCCGTTCGGACGAGGCGGCCGGGACCGCGGCCGGTGGCGCCGTGATCCCTCGGCGCATTGCCCGCCGCACGACGAAGTCTGCCGTGCTGTCCGATATCGCGGATATATTCCCTCAGCGCCCACGCGGGAAATTGGGGTGGCCTGGTATTCGCTCGCGGATATCCCCGACCGGCTCCCCTACCGGCGCAGCTCGTGCCGCCGACGTACGGCCCGGTCGGGCGCCATCCGCCCGCGGCCGCCGCCCGGCGGGCCTTGCGCATGCGGACCGTGCCCGCCAGGAGCATCGCGGCACCGAGGCCGGCCAGCATCGGCGGCCACTGCGAGGGGTTCGACCATGGTCGGCTCCTGGCGCCGGCGGTGGCCCGGCGGGGCGGCGTCCCCTGGTCGGGCTCGGGGTGCGCGAGGGAGCGCCTCGGCGGGACGGCCCTTGCCCTGGTCCGCGGCGCGGGCGTGGGCGCCGGCGCCGTCCGGGTTCGCGGCCGGGCGGTGGGACGGCCATGGGCCGCCGCCGGCGGCCGCGCCGCGGGCGCCACGGCCGCGTGCGTGGCCGCGGGCCGGGCGGCCGGCGGCGGGCGCGGTGGCCGTCCCTGGCCGACGCCGAGGATGTGCTCCCAGGCCTTCAGGACGACCTCGACGCCCACCTTGCGGCCGAGCCTGCGCCCCTCCAGGTCGGCGGAGCGGTAGTCGGTGCCCGCGTAAAGGCCGGCCGCTGCCGAGAAGGTCGGCCACGACAGGGTCAGGTCCCTGCCGGGGGTGGCGCCCGGCTCGATCCGCGAGGAGCCGCGGGCGACGGTGGTGCTGGCGCCGAAGCGGTCGCTGCCGGTGAACGAGGCCAGCACGGCGGCGCTGGCGGCGCCGTAGGCGCTCGCGTCCGAGACGTGGCCCGGGGACGGCGGCGTGACCTCCTCGACGCGGAAGTAGGGTTGCCACCGCTCAGCGGGGATCTCCTGCGTCCCCTGGTAGGGCCCGCCCCAGGCCCGGATCGTGCGGCCCCGGTCGAGGTGCCTGACGCCGCCGATCGGCCGCTCCCCGTCGTAGGCGCGCTTCGCGTCCCAGGCCGCGACGCCCGCGTCGAGCTGCGCGTTGCCCAAGGCGAAGAAGAGCTTGACGTCGTCGTCGAGGCCGTGGCGGTCGCGCTTGGACACCCAGGCGGCGAACCGGTCCCAGTGCCCAGGGGCCAGCTCGGAGCCGGGCCCGTCCGACCAGTACTCGGCGACCGCCTTGGCGTGGTCGTCGAGCCGCGCGCTCAGCCCGACGAGCTCGTCGACCTCGGCCCGGTGGGCGCGCCCGGCGAAGGCGGGCGGGCGCGGGGGCCGGAACTGGCTGCCCGAGCGCAGGGCGAACGGCTCGACCCGGCCCCACTGGGGCACCCCGAAGCGCTGCACGGTGCCGTCGGGCAGCCGCAGCGGCTGCCAGCGGCCCGGGTCGGTGACCTGGTCGGGGGTGTTCACGGCTGGTAGCGGGTCACGGCCATCCGGTCGAGGCCGGTGGCCGCGGGGGCGGGCCGCTGCGGCGTCCGCCTTGCCGGCCTGGCCAGCGCCGGCCCGGCCAGCCCGAGCGCCAGCAGCACCAGCGCCACCGTGGCCGCGATCCCACGCCGTACCATTAGCCTCCGCCGGGCCGCCATCTCGCCCTCCCGTATCGCTCCTGCGCGCTCGCTCGCTTGCGCGCTCGATACGGGTTCGCGGGAGTGCCCGATCTGGATGGGTGCCAGTACGGCAGCCGCACTTCCCACCTCGTCGGCGTCAGTGGCCGGCGCAGCGTGGTGGCGCGGCCTGCCGACCTCACACCTTGCCAGGCCAGCTCCACTGGTCGCAGGCAGGCTCGCGCCGAAGTGCGGCTGCCGTACTGCGCGAGGTTGACGCTGGGCGCCGGCGGTGGCAAGAATGGGCGCCGCAGGAATTAGGTGAGCCTAAATAGTCCCCTGCCAGCGGAGGCGTCGTGGTCGGAAACTACCTGATCGGGCTCAGGGAGGGCCTGGAGGCGGTGCTCGTGGTGAGCATCCTGGTGGCCTACCTGGTGAGGATAGGCCGCCGCGACCGGCTGGTGCCAGTCTGGCTGGGCGTGGCCGGCGCCGTCGCGCTCAGCGTGCTCTTCGGGGCCGTGCTGACCTACACCTCCACGTCGCTGCTGCAGAGCTTCGAGGCGCGCGAGGCGTTCGGCGGGACCCTGTCGATCGTCGCCGTCGGCTTCGTCACCTGGATGATCTTCTGGATGCGGCGGGCGGCCCGGACGATCAAGGCCGAGCTGACCGGCCGGCTCGAGTCCGCCATCGCGGTCGGGACGGCCGCCGTGGCCGGCATGGCGGTCCTGGCGGTCGGGCGCGAGGGCCTGGAGACCGCGCTGTTCTTCTGGTCCGCGGTCCAGGCGGCCGGGTCGACCGCCGCGCCGGTGACCGGGTTCTCCCTCGGGGTCGCCAGCGCGGTCCTGCTCGGCTGGCTGCTCTACAACCGCACCGTCAAGCTGAACCTGGCCCGCTTCTTCACCTGGACCGGCGCCGGCCTGGCGGTGGTCGCCGCCGGGGTCCTCGCCTACGGCGTCCACGACCTGCAGGAGGCGCGCTGGCTGCCGGGGCTGGCCACGCTGGCGTTCGACGTCAGCGCGCAGGTCCCGCCCGGTTCGTGGTACGGCACCCTGCTCAAGGGCGTGCTCAACTTCAGCCCGGAGACGACCGTGCTGCAGGCGCTGGTCTACGTGGCCTACCTGGTGCCGGTCCTGTTCCTGTTCCTGCGCCCGGCCCCCGTGCGGCGCCCGGCGCCGGCCACCGTCTCCTCCTCCTGATCGCCGCGCGAAAGGACCTCACGCCGCCATGCCCACCGCCGCTGCCCGCGGGGCGCTCGCGCCCGCGCTCGTCGCCCTGCTCACGGCCGCCATGGCCGGCTGCGGCTCCGGCGGGTCGCCGTCCGCCCAGGGCGGTGACGGCAAGATCGCGGTGAGCGCGGGCGAGCGGCGCTGCGACGTGGCCCGCTCGTCGCTGCCCGCCGGCACCCACACCTTCGCGGTCACCAACACCGGCTCGCAGGTCACCGAGTTCTACGTGTACGCGCCGGGCGACCGCGTCGTGGGCGAGGTCGAGAACATCGGTCCAAGCCTCACCAGGGAGCTCACCGTGGAGCTGCCCGCCGGACAGTACGAGACGGCCTGCAAGCCCGGCCAGGCCGGCAAGGGCATCCGCGGCAAGCTGACGGTGACCGGCGCGGCGCGGTCGCTGTCGGACGACGCCAAGCTGGCCGAGGCGGTCAGCTCCTACCAGCGGTACGTGCGCAGCCAGACGGACGCGCTGATCGACCGCACCACCGAGTTCGTCGACGCGGTCAAGGCCGGCGACGTCGCGAAGGCCAAGTCGCTGTTCGCGCCGGCGCGCCACTACTGGGAGCGGATCGAGCCGGTCGCCGAGGTCTTCGGCGACCTCGACCCGCGCATCGACGGCCGCGAGAACGACGTCGAGCCGGGCAAGGAGTTCACCGGCTTCCACCGCATCGAGAAGGACCTGTGGGTGGCCGGCGACGTCAGCGGCGACGCCGCCGTCGCCGACCAGCTCCTCGCCGACGTGAAGGAGGTCGTCGCGCGCGCCGACCGGACCAGCCTGTCGCCGGTGCAGCTCGCCAACGGCTCCAAGGAGCTGCTCGACGAGGTCGCCACCGGCAAGGTCACCGGCGAGGAGGACCGCTACTCCCACACCGACCTGTGGGACTTCCAGGCCAACGTGGAGGGCTCCGAGGCGGCCATCGCCGCGCTGCGGCCGATCCTCGACGAGCGCGACCCGGAGCTGGCCCGGACGCTCGACCGCCGCTTCGACGAGGTCGGGCACGAGCTCGCCAAGCACAGCAGCGGCGACGGCTTCGTTCCCTACACCGCGCTGTCCAAGGCCGAGGTCAAGGCGCTGTCCGACAGGGTCAACGCACTCAGCGAGCCGCTCAGCAAGGTCGCGGCCGTGGTCGCCAGGTAGCGTCCATGAGTGGCGACCACGGCGACGCCGGGCCGCGGCTCTCGCGGCGGGGGCTGCTCGGCCTCGCCGGCGCCGGTGCCGCGGCGGTGGGCGCCACCGGCATCGGCGTGGCGGCGACCCGCAACGACCCTGGGCCCATCGTGCCCACCGACGCGGCGGTGCCGTTCCACGGCGCCCACCAGGCGGGGATCGTCACGCCGGTGCAGGACCGGCTCCACTTCGTCGCCTTCGACCTCACCAGCGACCGCCGCGACGAGCTGGTCGAGTTGCTGCGGGCCTGGACCGACGCCGCCAGGAGGATGACCGGCGGCCGCGACGCCGGCCCGCTCGGCGCCGTCGCCGGACCGGCCGAGGCGCCGCCCGACGACACCGGCGAGGCGCTCGGGCTGCCGCCGTCCCGCCTCACCCTGACGGTCGGCTTCGGCCCTAGCTTGTTCCGCGACCGGCACGGGCACGACCGCTTCGGCCTGGCCGGGCGCCGCCCGGCCGCCCTGGTCGACCTGCCGCACTTTCCCGGCGACGAGCTCGACCCGGAGCGCTGCGGCGGGGACCTCGCCATCCAGGCCTGCGCCGACGACCCCCAGGTCGCCGTCCACGCCGTCCGCAACCTGGCGCGCGCCGCCTTCGGGGTGGCGTCGGTGCGCTGGTCCCAGCTCGGCTTCGGCCGCACCTCGTCCACCAGCCGGGCGCAGGCCACCCCGCGCAACCTGATGGGCTTCAAGGACGGCACCAACAACCTCAAGGCCGAGGACGGCGAGCTGCTCGACCAGTCCGTGTGGGTGCAGCCGGACGACGATCCCGCGTGGCTGCGCGGCGGGAGCTACCTGGTCGCCCCGCCGTATCCGCATGACGATCGAGACCTGGGACCGCACCAGCCTCGCCGAGCAGCAGGCGGTCATCGGCCGCTTCAAGGGCTCCGGCGCCCCGCTCACCGGCCGCGACGAGTTCGACGCTCCCGACTTCGCCGGCAGGGGCGCAAGGGCCGAGCCGGTCATCCCCGCCGACGCCCACGTCCGCCTGGCCCACCCGGGCGGCAACCAGGGTGCCCGCCTGCTGCGTCGTGGCTACAACTTCGTCGACGGCACCGACGGCCTCGGCCGCCTGGAGGCCGGCCTGTTCTTCCTGGCCTACCAGCGCGACCCGCGCAAGCAGTTCATCCCCGTCCAGGCCAACCTGGCGCGCCACGACGCCCTCAACGAGTACGTCCGCCACGTCGGCAGCGCCACCTTCGCCTGTCCCCCCGGCGTCACCCCCGACGGCTGGTGGGGTCAGCCCCTGTTCGCCTAGGAGAGGATCGCCGGCGGCCCCGCCTCGGGTATCCTCCAGCGGAGCGAACGCGGCAGCTCGCGAGCGTGGCGGAACCGGTAGACGCGCCGGGTTTAGGACCCGGTGTCCCTTGGACGTGGGAGTTCGAGTCTCCCCGCTCGCACCACCGTTGACCAGTGGTTCCCGCTTCACCTCCTCTCCGTCTTCCGGGGCCGTGCGGCCGGTTGTCAATGGCTTGTCAATGGGATGGGCCGGCGCCTGGTCGTCGTCGCCGAGGATCAGGCGGGCCACGGTGCCGGCGGCGAGCTCGTCCAGGCCGGGCAGGACGTGGCTGTAGGTGTCCATCGTGATGGCGATGTTCGCGTGCCCCAGCCGCTCGCTGACGACCTTGGCGGGGATGCCGGCGGCCAGCGCGGCGGTGGCGTAGCTGTGGCGCACGTCGTGCAGCCGGATCCTCGGCAGCCCGGCCGCTCGGGTGTGCTGCTCGAACCACTTCGAGAACCGCTGCGGGTGGATCGCCCGGCCGTCCGGCCAGGTGAACACCAGGCCGGAGTCCTGCCAGCGCGGCCCGACGGCCAGCCGCTGCTCGGCCTGGCGGGCTCGGTGCTCGCGCAGGGCCGCGACCGTGGCCGGGTCGAGCGCCAGGGAGCGCCGGCCCTTGGCCGTCTTGGGCTCGGAGACGTGGACCTCGTAGTTGACGACGACGCGGGGCCGACGGGGCGAGGCGCGGCCGGCGTCCAGGTCGACGTCGGTCCAGCGCAGCCCGGCAACCTCGCCGCGCCGCATGCCGGTGGTGGCGAACAGCATCCAGGCCGCGTACAGCGGATCGGCGCGGACGTGGGCGAGGAAGGCGCGGAGCTGCTCGGGGCTCCACACGCGCATCTCCGAAGCCATGCCCTTGGGCAGGTCGGCCGCGTCGGCGACGTTGCGCGCCACGTAGCCCCAGCGCACCGCGTCCCGCAGGGCAGCGTGCAGCACGCCGTGGACGTTGCGGACGGTCTTGGGGGCCAGCCCGCCGCGCCCGTCCTGCCGTCCGCCGTCGAGCAGCGCCCGGTAGAACGCGGTGAGGTGGGCCGGGGTGAGCCCTTGGAGGACCACGCCGCCGAGCCCCGGAGCGATATGCCGCTCGACGGCCATGCGGTAGCTGGCCCAGGTCGAGGGCCGGACCCGAGGCGGCCGTACCGCAGGCAGCCACTCATCGACAAGGAACGCCCGGAGCACGCGGGGGGACGGCTGGACGAAGGTGCCCTCACGCAGGCGGGCCAGGGCCTCGCTGAGGCCGTCCTGGCACTCCCGCTTGGTGCGGTAGCCGCCCTTGGTCCGCTGGCGCGGCTTGCCCGACAGCGGATCTGGCTCCCACAGGTACCAGGTCCAGGTCGCGCCGCGCTTGCGGACGCTGCCCCTCATCGTGCCTCCTCGGTGGTGAGGCCGAGCATGGCGAGCAGGCGGGCCGTGGGCACGTAGACGCGCCGGCCGAAGCGGAGCGTCGGCAGATGGCCAGCCGCCGCAGCGCGGTAGCCGGCGCTGCGGCTGATGCCCAGCAAGGTGCACGCCTGCTCTACCCCGATCAAGGCCGGGAGCCGCGAGAACTCCGATGCGGTGACGGCCATGGTTGCTTCTCCATGCAGCAGCTCCTGGCTGCTGCTCCGGGCCGTGCCCGGCTCGCACGAACGAGTATAAGTGACTGACTGTCTCTTAACAGCTTTGAAGTTGTTGCCCGGAGGGAATCGACCGGTGATCGGCTGATCAGGCATCCTGTTCAGGACGCTCCGACCTGCGAGAGGACGCGGACGTGGCGACGGCCGACCAGCGGGAGAACTTCGCGCGGGCGCTCGGGCGCGCCCGTGCCGAGTGCGGCCTGTCCCAGCGGGAGCTCGCTGCGGCGCTGGGCGTCTCCCAGGCGTCGGTCTCGCAGTGGCTCACCGGCCAGTCCGCACCGAAGCCTGAACGAATCGCCGGGCTGGAGCGAGTGCTCCGGCTTGCACCGAACGCCCTCGCACGCCATCTCGGTCCTGCTCCGAGTGACCAGCAGGACCAGAAGTCCGTCATGACGGTGGCGGAGGCGGCCGAGGCCGATCCGCGACTTGGCGAGCGCGAGCAGCGAATCCTCAATGCCGTCTATCGCGAGCTCGTGCACCAGCGTGCCGCTGAGCAGCGCGACGGGGAGCAAGCGACGACCGGCTGAGCAACGCCCGACTGCGGCAATGCCCATCGCCAACCTCCCTTCTCGTGCCTTGGTGAACTGCGCCTACATGATCGCGCCGTATAGTCGCTATATGACAGCGCGTCCTATTCGAGGTTGGCGAGATCCCACGTAGTTCACCCACATCCGCCTCCGCTGGCGGATTAGGAGTCGCGGCATGACCCTCGGACCGCCGGAGATGGATCCCGTGCAGGGGCGTGCGAGGCGCCTAGGAGGCTGGTGTGAAACGGGCCATTGAGCAGGCTGGGGAGCGGTCGAGCGTGCCACCTGCCGCAATGGCCAGGAGTGGTGGTGTCGGCGGGCCGGCTGGGCGCGGGTCGCCAGCGGCACGGCGGCTGCCGCTGGTGG
>DASUZB010000267.1:0-9099 GCA_036377075.1 Actinomycetes bacterium
AGCTGGCCGGGTTCGTCCGCCGCCTGCCAGGCGGCGTCCAGGCCGTCGCCGTCCCGCCGGCACCGGGCGCGACGGGAGTCGGCGAGGTGCGCGACGGCTGAGGGGTCACCAGGGCGCCTGGGGGCCCGGCGGGCACGGCACGCGGGCGTTGTGGTAGGCGAGGACCCGCTGCAGCAGGCCGTGGAGGACCTCGCGCTCGTCGTCGCTGAGGGGGGTGAGCAGGGCGTCCTCGACGCGTTCGGCCTCGGTGTCGAGCCGGCGCAGGGCGTGGCGGCCGGCGGGGGTGAGGGTGACCAGGTGGCGGCGGCGGTCGCGCTCGTCGCGGCGGCGGACGACCAGGTTGCCACGCTCGAGGTCGTCGAGGACGGCGACGATGTCGCTGCAGTCCATGCCGAGGCGCTCGGCGGTCTCCCGCTGCGAGGCCGGGCCGGAGTCGGCCAGGCAGGTCAGGACGCCGAGGTGGGGGAGGCGGTGGTCCGGCAGCGGGGCGGCCAGGTCGACGGTGGCGAGTTGCGTGGCCAGGCGCCTGCGGCCGACCGCGCCGAGCTTCCAGAGCAGGTAGGTGGTCCGCTTGAGCAGGCCGTCCGGTAGGGCTGCGTGGCTCTCGTGCCGCTGTGCGACGGTCATGGCGTTCCGCCTCTGCCGTAGGGCCGGTTCGTCGCTATTGATTGGTTGCAGCTAACTATTGGTACAGGTATATCGTTGACCATGTCCTACGAACAGGATACCCGAGGGCGAGGTGGTCAGGTGGCGATGAACGGCTCCTCGGCTCCGGCGGGGCGGCGCTCCGGTCCGGACGGGCTGGTCCTGGCGCTGGTCTGCCTGGCGCAGTTCATGGTCGTGCTGGACGTGTCGATCGTGAACGTGGCGCTGCCGTCGATCCGGCACGAGCTGCACTTCAGCCAGGCGGGCCTGCAGTGGGTCGTCAACGCCTACACGCTGGCGTTCGCCGGGTTCCTGATGCTCGGCGGGCGCGCCGCCGACCTCTACGGCCAGCGCCGGATCTTCCTGCTCGGCATGGGGCTGTTCACCGCGGCCAGCCTGGCGGGCGGTCTGGCGCAGAGCCAGGGCATGCTGATCGCCGCGCGGGCGGCGCAGGGGCTCGGCGGGGCGATCCTGTCGCCGGCGACGCTCACCATCCTGACGACCACCTTCCCGGAGGGGCCGCGCCGTGCCAGGGCGCTCGGCATGTGGGGTGGGGTGGCCGGTGCGGGTGGTGCCGCGGGCTCGCTGTTCGGCGGGCTGCTCACCGACCTGGTCGACTGGCGCTGGATCCTGTTCATCAACGTTCCGATCGGCGTCGTCGGCGTGGTCGCCGCGAGGGCGCTGCTCGGGGAGGCACGCCGCGAGCGGGCGACCCGCGCCCTCGACGCACTCGGCGCGGTGCTGGTGACCGGCGGGCTGATGGCGCTGGTGTACGCGATCGTGGGGACGACGCAGCACGCCTGGGTCTCGGCGCGGACGCTCGGCACGCTGGCCGTCGCGGTCGCGCTGCTCGGCTGGTTCCTCTACCACGAGGCGAGGGTCGCCAGGCAGCCGCTGATGCCGCTGGGGCTGTTCCGTTCCCGCTCGGTGAGCGGGGCGAACCTGGTGATGCTCTGCCTCGGTGGCGGGTTCTTCGCGATGTGGTTCTTCCTCACGCTGTACATGCAGAACGTGCTCGGCTGGTCGCCGCTGCGGGCCGGCATGGCCTTCCTGCCGATGGCGCTGGCCATCATCGCCGGGGCGCAGACGGCGTCGCGGCTGCTGCCGCGGGTGGGCACGCGGCCGCTGCTGATCCTCGGGCCCGCCCTCTCGGCGGCCGCGCTGCTGTGGCTGTCGCGGGTCACCGTTGACGGGACCTTCCTGGCCAACCTCCTCGGTCCCGGGGTCCTCGGGCCCTTCGGCATCGGCCTGTCGTTCACCGCGATCGCCTCGGCGGCGACCTCGGGCGTGCCCCGCGAGCAGGCCGGCCTCGCCTCGGGGCTGCTCAACACCACCCGCCAGGTCGGCGGCTCGATCGGCCTGGCCGCCCTCGCGACCATCGCGACCAGCCACACGGCCGTGCTGCTGCGGGCCGCCACGCCGGAGCCGGCGGCCCTCACCGCCGGTTACGGGCGGGCGTTCCTGACCTCGTCAGTGATCCTCTTCGCCGCGGCCGCCGCCGGGTTCCTGCTGCCGGCCGCCCGGGCGCAGGTCCCGGCTCCCGCCGGGCGCGGCGCCGCGCCCGGCGACCAGGAGCCGGTGGGAACGGAGGCCGCCGCCGAGCGCTGAGCGGCCGGTCGGGCCCGAGTCCCGCGCCGGCGGGCCGAGGCCTGCCGGGGCAGGCACCGAGCCGCGACGCCCGGACTCCCCGGCGCGCGAGGTCGGCTCGTCAGGAGATGCGGCGGCGGATCCAGTGGATGGCCGCGGCGAACAGGAGCACGGCCATGGCGACGAACAGGGCGGTCTCGATGCCCTGGAACAGCCAGAAGCGGCTGGCGGGGTGGAACAGCTCCTGGTTGTAGGCGCCGGCGCCGTACTGGAGCACGCAAGGGTCGGCGGTGGTGGCGGTCGCATGGGCGGCGGTGGTGGGCGGCGCGCCGCAGAACGCGCTGCTGAAACTCCCGAAGACGCCGCCGGCGATTCGCTTGCCCTGGGCGCTGTAGACCCCGGCGCGGTACACCCAGTCGCCGCTGAGCTCGTTGGGCTGCCTGGTCCCCTGGACCGCGAACGTCCGCCGCAACGGGGCCAGGAAGTGCGGCCGCGCCCACACCTCGACCGCCAGCCGGACGGCCAGGAACCCGACCAGGGTGATCGCCATCGCCGCCTGGTTCTTGCGGGCCAGGACGCCGCCGAACACGCCCAGCGCCACGGCGAACAGGGCGTAGCCGACCGGCACCAGGCCCTCGAGGTCGAAGGCTGGTCCCGGCGAGACGAACCGCTGGCCGGTCGCCTGGTCGAGCGGCGCGCGCCACCAGGTCAGCAGCAGCGCGTAGCAGGCGGCCACCAGGACCACGCCCGCGCCGACCAGGCCGAACTTCACCAGCGCCCAGCGCAGCCTGCTGACCCCCTGGGTCCACACCAGCCGGTGGGTGCCATGCTCGATCTCGCGGGCCACCAGCGGCGCGCCCCAGAACAGGCCCGCGAACAGCGGCACGAACCACAGCAGGATCCCGAACGTGGCGCGGCTGCCGTAGCGGCTGCTGAACTGGTCGGCCAGCTCCCTGCACGCATGGACCTGGGCGCTGGTGGGGTCGGTGCCCCGGCTCGGGTCCTGCCTGGGGCCGGGGACGTTGACGAACTCGACGCGGGAGGCCTTGCGCAGGCAGTCGTCCAGGCCCGCCTTCTCGAAGGCGTGGTGCATCTGCAGGCCGGTCGGGACCAGGAAGGCCGCCAGGGCGGCGAGGCCGAGCAGCGCGAACAGGGCCTGCTTGCGGTGCTGCCGCCAGACCAGCCAGGTCACTGGTGCACCTCCAGGCTGTCGTGGTGGGCGGAGGGCCCAGGCAGCGCCCCCGCCGACGGGGCGGCGAGGTAGGCGAGAACCAGGTCCTCGAGGGTGACGTCGTGCGCCTTCCAGGCGGGGTCGTGGATCGGCCCGTCGGTGCGCACCAGCAGGGTGGCCTGCCGGTCGGTGTGGCTGGCGCGCACCACCTGGGCGACCCCGGCGATCGGCGGCTGCGGCTGGCGGTACGGGCCGACCAGCAGCTTGTGCCGGTCGAGCAGCTCCTCCACCGTCCCGAGCACCTGGACGTGGGCCGCGGACAACACGATCAGGTAGTCGCAGACCCGCTCCAGGTCGGCGAGCAGGTGGGAGGAGAGCAGCACCGTCGTGCCCTGCTCGGCCACGCTGCCCATCAGCGTCTGCAGGAACTCGCGGCGGGCCAGCGGGTCGAGGCTGGCGAGCGGCTCGTCGAGCAGCAGCAGCTCGCGGCCCTTCGCCAGGGCCAGCGCCAGGGCGACCTGGGCGCGCTGCCCGCCGGACAGGCCGTCGACGCGCCGGTCGAGCGCGATCGCGAGCCGCTCGAGCCGGCTGCGCGCCAGCGGCTCGTCGAAGTGGCGGTTGAGCTTGGCGCCCATGGTGAGCAGCTCGGCGGCGGTGAAGTCGCGGTACAGGGGGGTGTCCTGGGCGACGAACCCCACCTGGGGCAGCAGGCCAGCCTCGCCGGGCGCCTGGCCGAGCACGCGGATCGTCCCGGTGGTGGGCGCGAGCAGGCCGACGGCGAGGTGGAGCAGGGTGGTCTTGCCGGCGCCGTTCGGGCCGACCAGGGCGGCGATGCGCCCGCGGGGGACGGTCAGGTTGCAGTCCTGCAGCGCCCAGGTGCGCCGGTAGCGCTTGCCGAGCCCGGTGGCCTCCAGCGCCGCGCTCACGCTACGCCCTCCTGAAACGTGGACCTCAGGGTCGTCTCCACCAGCGCCACGACGTCCTCCTGGTCGAGCCCGGCGGCGCGCGCCCGGCCGAGCCAGGCCTCGAGGTCGCGGCGCAGCCCGGCCTGGCTGGCCAGGGACGGGCCGGCGAGGCTTCGCAGCACGAAGGTGCCGAGGCCCGGGCGGCCCTCCACCAGGCCCTCGTGCTCCAGCTCGCGGTAGGCCTTCAGGACGGTGTTGGGGTTGATCGCCAGCGACTCGGCGACCTCCCTGACCCTGGGGAGCTGGTCGCCGGGCTCGAGCAAGCCCACCCGCAGCGCCTGCCGCACCTGCTGGACGAGCTGCTTGTAGGTCGCCACCGGCGAGCGGCCGTCCAGGTGGAACTCGATCATCGGGACCCCCTGACGTCCTCTCCCCTGCTGCCCTATCACAATATTGTCTTATAACAATAGAGCAATAGCACTGGACGTCAAGGCTCCCTCGCGCAGCAGCTTTCCTGCGAGGATGCTAGGCTGTCGCCGCACTGGTTCATGTTCCACTTCGCAACCCGCAGGTGAGCTTGTCCCATGCCGTCGGCACCGACCGTGCCGGCGTTGTACGACACCTCCGAGAAGATGGAGGGAGGGACAAGTTTCGATGACGGTTGGAACCGTGAAGTGGTTCAACGCCGACAAGGGCTACGGCTTCATCGCCCCTGAGCAGGGCGAAGACGTGTTCGTGCACTTCAGCGCGATCCAGTCGAGCGGCTACCGGAGCCTCGATGAGGGGCAGGTGGTCGAGTTCGACGTCACGCAGGGGCCGAAGGGCGCCCAGGCCGCGAACGTGCGGCCAGTAGAGCGCACCTAGCACAGCGTCGGAACGGGCCCACCCAGGCAGCCGCCAGGGTGGGCCCGTTGTCGTCGACCGAGGGGGCTCCGCCCCCCGCACACCCCGAAACCCGAACCCGACCCGGCGGACCGTCCTTGGCTCACCCGGGTCGACGGCCTGCTTGAGCCTGGCGGCTCGAGCCTCGATGATGGCGGCATGGCGGAGACGAGCGGGCCGGAGGCGCTGGCGCCACTGGCGCGGCACGCGCTGGACACGTTCGTGGCGCACCTGCGCGACGAGCGCGGGCTGTCGCCCAACACCGTTGCCGCCTACGAGCGGGACGTGACCCAGTTCCTCCGCTTCGCGGCCAGGGCCGGGGTGGTCGACCCGGGCCGGGTCGACCCGCTGCTGCTGCGGCGCTTCCTGGCGCTGCTGCGCACCCGCGGGCTGGCCGCCTCGTCGCTGGGGCGCAAGGCGGCGGCGCTGCGTGTCTGCTTCCGTTACCTGGCACGGCGTGGGCTGGTCGCCACCGACCCGGCGGCCGAGCTGGGCACGCCACGGGGGCCCCGGCGCCTGCCGGTCGTGCTGAAGCAGCGGCAGGTGGCCGAGCTCCTGGCACGACCCGAGGCGACCGACCCGGTCGGGCTGCGCGACCGGGCGGTGCTCGAGCTGCTCTACGCCACCGGGATGCGCGTCGGGGAGCTGTGCGGCCTGCGCCTGCACGACCTGGACCTCACCGGCGACAGCGTGCGGGTCACCGGCAAGGGCGGCAAGCAGCGGGTGGTGCCGTTCGGCGTGCCGGCGCGGGAGGCGCTGCTCGGCTACCTGGCGGAGGGGCGCTCGGCGCTGCTGCCGGGCCACGGTGCCGCCGCCGAGGCGGTGTTCTTCAACCGGCGCCGCAAGCCGATGACGCCCAGGGACGTGCGCGGCATGCTGGAACGCCACCGCGTCGGGGTCGCGCCGCCTGGCACCAGCCCGCACACGCTGCGGCACAGCTTCGCCACCCACCTGCTCGAGGGCGGTGCCGACCTGCGGGTGGTGCAGGAGCTGCTGGGGCACGTTACCCTGACGACCACCCAGACCTACACGCACGTTTCGAAGGACCGGCTCCGCCGGGTTTACGAGCAGGCTCACCCGCGGGCTTGACGCCACCGCAGTCTGGTAGAGGATATATTTGTGCTACCGCCGCGGGCGTGACAAACGACGCTGGGCACTTTGTTGCGAAAAGTGTCCGTCGCCTATATAGGGGGGGCATTTCTTTGGACGAACCGGCGTCCGTCGACCGGCTGTGGCAGGAATTCAAGCTCAAGGCGTCCGCTGACGCCCGTGAGCTGCTCATCCTGCACTACGCGCCGTTGGTCAAGTACGTGGCCGGGCGGGTGTCGGTGGGGTTGCCGCCGAATATCGAACAGGCAGATCTGGTCTCCTACGGAATCTTCGGTCTCATCGACGCCATCGAGAAATACGACCCCAGCCGGGGCATCAAGTTCGAGACCTATGCGATTTCGCGCATCAAGGGCGCGATCATCGACGAATTGCGCGCAATCGACTGGATCCCCCGTTCGGTGCGGTTCAAGGCGCGGGAGGTCGAGAAGGCCTACGCCAGCCTCGAGAACCGGCTGCACCGCACGCCCACCGACGCCGAGGTTGCCCAGCAGCTCGGCATCTCCACCGACGAGCTGCACCACATCTTCAACCAGATCTCATCCATCTGGATGGTCGCCCTCGACGAGCTGCTGACGGTCGGCTCCGAGCGCGGCGACCGGCTGAGCCTGGTCGACACGCTCGAGGACAAGACCGCCGAGGACCCGGAGGCCGCCTTCGAGTCCGAGGAGATGAAGAGCATCCTGGCCGGCGCGATCAACCGCCTCGCCGAGCGGGAGAAGATCGTCATCACCCTCTACTACTACGAGGGCCTCACCCTGGCCGAGATCGGCCAGGTGCTGGGGGTGACCGAGTCGCGCGTCTGCCAGATGCACACCAAGGCGGTGCTGCAGCTGCGCGGCAAGATGCAGGACGTCAAGTAGCCGTCCACGCGCCGCCCCGACGCTCTCCACAGATCGCGCCGGGGTCCTTGGCGGGGCCTGGGCGGCCTGCGTAGCTTGCGGCCGTCCGATCGCCGCCGGAGCCGGCCCGGCCCGACAGGTCCCGGAGGTCGTGGTGCCACCCGCAGGATCCCGCCGCCCACCGCCACGCCACCCGACCCGGCTCGCCGCGGTCGCGGTGGCCGCCCTCGGCCTCGCCGGCGCCGTCGCCGCCTCGGCGCTGGGCCCGCTCGTCTCCCCCGCCGCCGCGAGCCAGCAGGCTGGGCGACCGCCGGGCGCCGTTGCCCGGCGGTCGCCCCTTGGGCCGTTGCCCGGGTCACCGCGGGCCACCGAGGCCCGGGTACCGCCGTTGCGGTTGCCGGTGCGGGGCCCGGTCGTGCGCGGGTTCGAGCCACCGAGCGGGCCCTACGGCCCGGGCCATCGCGGCGTCGACCTGGCGGCGCCGCTCGGGACGCCGGTCGTGGCACCGGCCGCCGGGCGGACGGCGTTCGCCGGCCCGGTGGCCGGGCTGGGCTGGGTCAGCCTCGAGGTCGCGCCCGGCGTGGTGGTCACCGTCGGCCCGCTCGACCGTCCGGCCGTGCGCGCCGGCCAGGCGGTGCCGGCCCTGGCCAGGCTGGGCCGGCTCGCTCCCGGCCACGACGGCCGCCTCCACCTCGGCCTGCGGGTCGACGGCGCCTACGTCGACCCGCTGCCGTACCTGGTCGGCGACGGTCCGCCCCGCCTCGCGCCCCTCGACCTCCCGGGCGCGGCCGCATCCCCCTGACCGGCTGTGCTATCGTCGCCGCTGGCCCGGTCGAAACCGGGCACATGACGCACGCCCGTGGACGGTGCCCGACGGTGCCCGTCGCACTCACGACGGGTCGGGACATCCGGCAACCCCCACGACTGACGACCGTGGGACGGAAGCGGGCGGAGGCCAACCGCGTACCAAGGAGGACCACCTTGGCAGTCGTCACCATGCGCCAGCTGCTCGAAGCCGGCGTCCACTTCGGCCACCAGACACGCCGCTGGAACCCGAAGATGAAGCGCTTCATCTACGGCGAGCGCAACGGCATCTACATCATCGACCTGCAGAAGACCGCCGGCGCGATCGAGTCGACCTACGGCTTCCTGCGCGACACCGTCGCCAAGGGCGGCAACGTCCTGTTCGTCGGGACCAAGAAGCAGGCCCAGGAGTCGATCAAGGCGCAGGCCGAGCGGGTCACCATGCCGTACGTGAACTACCGCTGGCTCGGCGGCATGCTCACCAACTTCACCACCATCTACAAGCGCCTGCAGCGGCTCAAGGAGCTGGAGGCGATGGAGCAGAGCGGCGCCACCGAGGTGCTGCCCAAGCGGGAGGTGCTCAGGCTCAAGCACGAGCGCGAGAAGCTCGAGCGCAACCTGGGCGGCATCCGCGACATGACCCGGCTGCCCGCCGCCGTCTGGGTGGTCGACACCCGCAAGGAGCACATCGCCGTCACCGAGGCACGCAAGCTCGGCATCCCGGTGGTCGCCATCCTCGACACCAACTGCGACCCGGACGAGGTCGACTACCCGATCCCGGGCAACGACGACGCCATCCGGGCGGGCAGCCTGCTCACCCGGATCGTCGCCGACGCCGTCTCCGAGGGGCTGCGGATGCGCAGCGTCTACGCGGGCGACGGCGACGCCAAGCAGGACGCCGCCACCGTGGCGGCAAGCCCGGTCGACGAGGAGCCGCTGGCCGAGTGGGAGCGCGAGCTGCTCGAGGCCGAGCAGTCGGGCAGCCAGGAGGCGGCGCCCGCGAACGCCCAGGCCGCCGAGGCGACCGGCGAGCGCGCTGCGGCCAGGCCGGCGACCACGGCCCGCGCCAAGGGGTCCGCCGCCGCCACCGCGGCCGAGCAGGCACCCGCCAAGGACGACGCCCCTGTGCGCGGAGCGGCCAAGGAGCCGGCGGCCG
>DASUZB010000268.1:0-2063 GCA_036377075.1 Actinomycetes bacterium
GCGGCGAGCTGACCACCTGGTGGCCGCGGATGCCGACCAGCTGGGCGGGGCTGCCGGGCGCATCAGACAGCAGCCGCTGGACCGCCGCGTGCCCCAGCAGCGTCCCCAGATACCGGTCGAAGGCGCTGGGCGCACCGCCGCGTTGGATGTGGCCCAAGATGGTGACCCGGGCGTCCTCGCCCAGTCCCTCCTCCAGCAACCGCTTGACCTCGCCGACGGTGATCGGCTTGCCGTCGCCGTCCTGTGCCCCTTCGGCGACCAGCACCACGTTCTGGCGGCGGCCCTGGTCGCGTCCGGCCCGCAGGACCGAGCACATGCGGGTCGCCCAGTCGTCGCGCTCGGGCGGACGCTCGGGGATGAGGACCCAGTTCGCCCCGCTGGCCAGCGACCCCATCAACGCCAGATAGCCGCAGTGGCGGCCCATGACCTCGACGACAAAGGTCCGCTGATGACTGGCCGCGGTGCTCAAGATGGCATCCAGCGCCTCGGTGATCCGGTGCAGGGCGGTGTCGGCGCCGATCGTCATGTCGGTGCCGTACATGTCGTTGTCGATCGAGCCGACCAGCCCCACCAGCCGGAGGAACGGGTGGGCGGCGGCCACCTCGGGATCTACCTCGCCCGCCTCCACCAGCTCCGACAGCAACTCCGGCCACTCCTCACGCAGCCGGTTGGCGCCGGTCAGGCTGCCGTCGCCGCCGATCACGACCAGGGCATCGACGCCGAGCTCCAGCAGGTTGCGCGCTGCCTGCCGGCGCCCGTCGCGCTCCTGGAACTCCAGCGACCGGGCCGTCCCGAGGATCGTGCCGCCGCGTTGCAGGATCCCGCCCACATCGGCCGACTCCACCCGGCGGATGGCCTCGGCGCCCTGGAGCAGCCCCCGATAGCCATCGGCCACCGCGTAGACGTCGATCCCGTGATGCAGCGCTGTCCGCACCACCGCGCGGATGGCCGGGTTCATGCCTCCGGCGTCGCCGCCGCTGGTCACCACCGCGATGCTGGACAGCCCAGGCGCGGAGGGCGCAGTTGCCGTCTCGGTCATGAACCAAGTGAACGGCCCAGGACCTGTCCGGTCAACCCATCCTGCTGCGACGGCATTGGGACGTCTCGTCCGTTCTCGAGCGCCGGTGGCCGACTCCGGGCCGGAGCCGGCGCGACGCCGCAGGTGGCCAAGGGTCGCGGTTCAGGCCCTTTCCGCAGCGGGTCGGTGATCGCACCGATGCAGGCGGCCGGGACCTCGCATGAGTATCAGCGAGGGCAGCAAGCGGCCGAGCCTCGACACGGCCAGCCCGCGCGGCAACGACGAACGGAGAAGGTATGCGGTTACGCGCCGATCAGCGGCACCGTCCGGACGGGCGGCCCCGGCCGCTCGCCGCTGCGGTGGCGATCCTCATGGTGGCGTCCCAGGCGTCGACAGGCCTCAGGCGGCGAGGTGAGAGCGCGGGTGCCAATGCCCGCGCCGGGCGTACCCGGCGATGGCGTCGCAGGCTGGTCCTGGCGCTCGCCGCCGTGCTCATGCTGGCAGCTTGTGGCGGTACCGGCGACCAGAGCGCCGGCGGCGCGCCGACGCTGAACTGGTACATCTTCCCCGAGCCGTCAGGCAGTTTCGAGACCGCCGCGGCCGAGTGCTCGGCGGCGTCGAACGGCGAGTACACCATCGCCATCCAGGATCTGCCGTCGGGCGCCGACGACCAGCGCGAGCAGCTGGTGCGCCGCAGCGCGGCCAAGGACAGCTCGCTGGACATCCTGGGCCTGGACGTGGTGTGGGAGGCCGAGTTCGCCGAGGCCGGCTGGATCCAGCCCTGGACCGGCGAGCGGCGCCGCCAGGTCGAGCAGGACGCGGTCAAGGCGGCGCTGGACACCGCCACCTGGAAAGGGCAGCTGGTGGCCGCGCCGTTCAACAGCAACACCCAGCTGCTCTGGTACCGCAAGGACCTGGTGCCCCACCCGCCCAGGACCTGGGCCCAGATGCTCAGCCAGGCCGAGGCGCTGGCACAGGCGGGCAAGCCGCACTACATCGAGATCCAGGGGGCCTCCTATGAGGGCTACACCGTCTGGATCAACGC
>DASUZB010000269.1:0-27027 GCA_036377075.1 Actinomycetes bacterium
GCTCACGCCCAGCGCCACCGTCGCGACCAGCAGGCCCAGCGACGCCAGCAGCGTGAGCTGGGCAAGCCGGGCCGGCCAGGTGTGCCGCGCAGCCCGGCCGGCGTCTGCCCGGCCGGCCGGGGCGTGCGGGCTGGCCGCCGCCCGCTGCCCCACCGGTGCGTCCTCGATCCCGCCGGGCCGGTCGCGTGCGGGCTGTCGTGGTCGCTCCCGCGCCATCGTGGCTCCGCGTTCGCCGCCGTCGTCAACCTGACGGAACCGCAGTGTACGCAGCCAGCGTCCCCACAGCGTTACGAACGCAACCGCGCAGGGGAGGAGCCACGCTGCCGTCGAGCCCGCCGGGGCGGCCTGCGCCGCCTGTGCCGCCTTCCGTGTCCACGCCGACCCGGCCGGCCACCCGTTCTGCCTCTGCACGCAGTGACCAGCCGGCCGCGCCACGACACTGGAAACCGCCTGGTCGCGCTCGGCGGCTTTGGTCGAGGATCGGGCGATGATCGAGGATCCCAAGGCCGTGGTCCGGCGTGGCTACGATGCCCTGTCCTACCGGTACCGCAGCGACGACGCCAGCGACGGCAACTACGGTCCCTGGCTGGTGGCGTTGCGCGCCCGCATCCCGGCTGGCGCGGCAGTGCTCGACCTGGGCTGTGGCAACGGCGTCCCGGTCGCCCGCCACCTGGCCGCGGCGGGCCACGCGGTCACCGGGGTCGACCTCAGCCAGGTGCAGGTCCGACGCGCATGGCGCCTGGTCCCCGGCGCGACCTTCCTGCACGCCGACGTCGCCCAGGTCACCCTGCCGGCCGCCGCGTTCGACGCGGTCGTGTGCCTGTACACCCTCATCCACCTACCCCTGGACGAGCAGCCCCCGCTGCTTGGACGCATCGCCGGCTGGCTTCGACCCGGAGGCTGGCTGCTGGCGACCACCGGCCATGAAGCCTGGACCGGCACGCAGGACGACTGGCTCGGAGGCGCGGCACGCATGTGGTGGAGCCACGCCGACCAAGCCACCTACCGGGCATGGATCCAGGCGGCCGGTCTCCAGGTCACCGCCGAGGAGTTCGTCCCCGAGGGCGACGGCGGTCACGCCCTGTTCTGGGCCCGCCGGCCCTGACCGAGCCAGGGCCCGTACGTGGAGCAGTAGGCCGTTGACGGGGTTGCATTCCTCGGCGTTGCAGTAAACACTTACTGCATGCGTGACAGTCGAGCTGCGCTCCTGGCCGCGGCGGCGGAGGAGTTCGCCAGGCACGGCCCGAAGGGTGCCCGGATCCAGGCGATCGTCCAGCGGGCCGGGGTCAACGAGCGCATGATCTACCACCACTTCGGCAGCAAGGACGGCCTGTACGCCGCCGTGCTGCAGGAGCAGGCGGACGGGCTGGTCCAGGCCTGGCGCTGGATCATCGACACCGCCGCCGAGCTGGAGCCCTACGAGGGCATGCGCATGGTCCTGACGGGCTTCGCCGACGTCTTCGCGGCGCGGCCGCTGATGGTGGCCCTGACGCTGCACGAGGCCCTCGGCGGCTGGCGGACCCTGCCGTTGCCCACCGCGGACGACATGCCGTTCCCCAAGCTGCGGGAGCTGTACGAACGCGGCCAGCGCCAGGGGGTGTTCCGCACCGACTGCCCGTTTGCGGTCGCCCACGGGGTCGCCATGAGCGCGCTGGTCGGCAGCGCCGTGCTGGCGCCCCGGGGCGCCGAGGTCCTCAAGGCCGCCGGCCTGGACCCCGATCCGGCCAGCCTGCGTGACCAGGTCGTCGGGCAGCTCCTGGACGGCATGACCGGACCCACCCCGTAGGAGCGCCGATGACCACCACCGTCGACCTCTCCCCCGCAGGCGCCACGCCGAGCACCCTTGCCACCAGGACGCTGCTTGCCTGCGGCGCGATCGCCGGGCCGCTGTTCACCCTCGCTTGGGTGGTCGAGGGCGCCACCCGCGCCCACTACCGGCCGCTGCGGCATCCGGTCAGCTCCCTGGAACTCGGCGACTTCGGCTGGACGCAGCGCGCCAACTTCATCGTGGCGGGCCTGCTGACGCTGGCGTTGGCGATCGGGCTGCGGCGTGCGCTGCGGCCCCTGGGCGGCTCGACCTGGGGACCGCTGCTGGTCGGGGCCCACGCGATCGGCCTGCTCGGCGCGGGGATCTTCGTCACCGATCCGGTGAGCGGCTACCCGCCCGGCACCCCCGACCACCTGCAGGCGTACGGCAGCGTGCACGCCGCCCTGCACGACCTGTTCTCGGTCGGCACCTTCGTGGGACTGCCCATCGCCTGCCTGGTGATGGCCCGGCGCTTCGCCGGCTGGGGCCAGCGCGGCTGGGCGATCTACTCGGCGGCCACCGGTCTGCTCTTCGTGGCCGGGTTCGTGCTCGCCAGCATGGCCTTCAACCAGGTCGAGAGCGTGGTGGAGCTTGGCGGGCTGTTCCAGCGCGCCACCGTCACCCTCGGCTGGACCTGGCTCACCCTGCTCGCCATCCACCTGCTGCGAGCCCTGCCCCAACCCCCGACGAGCGGGCCGGCCTAGCGGTCACGCGGCAAGCCCTCAGGTGCTGGCGGCGACGGCGGCGGCACGGGCGCTGGGGAGGCGCCAGCCGGCGGCCCGCTCGACCAGGTCGGGGAAGGCGGCGACCTCCGGGGCGGTGGCGGCGAGGTGGCCGTCGGGGCGGATCAGCCAGAGGGCGCCGGGCCTGCCGCCGTAGGCGGCGGCCAGCGCGCCCTCGGCGTCGACCAGGACGCCGGCGCCGGCGGGCAGGTCGCTCGGGGGCTCGGAGCCGGCGGGCCAGGCGAGCCACAGCTTGGCGGGCGGCCGTGGCGGCGAGGCGGCGGCCGCCCGCACGGCCGCCGCGCGCGCATCGTCGAGGCCGGCGGGCAGGTAGAGGCCGAGGAAGCCGCCGTCGAGCAGCTCCCGCAGCCTGCTCACCTTCGGGTCGTCGCCGGCGGTGCGGCAGGGGGCGTCGGGAGCGACCGCGCCGGGCCGGGGGCCGGAGTGCTTGGCCGCAGCGCGCGAGCCCCCGTCCGGCCCGGCCTGCACGATCGGGGAGGCGTCGTAGGTGTAGGGCTCGGAGAGCCTGCCCGAGTTCACCCGCCGCCGCAGCGCCTTCGAGCGCAGGCTGCCGCGCAGGATCGCGTTGCGTGCCAGGCGCGCCAGCCGGTTGGGCGGGACCATGAAGCGCATGGTGGCGCCGGTCACCGCCAGGTTGTGGAGGGCGGCGGCGCGCCGCTCGGGGTCGTAGGTGTCCAGCAGCTCCGCCGGCGCCTTGCCCGCGAGGACCAGGGCGAGCTTCCACGCGAGGTTCTCCGCGTCGGCCACGCCCGAGTTCAGTCCCCTGGCGCCGAACGGGCTCATCAGGTGGGCGGCGTCGCCGGCGAGGAACACCCTGCCGACGCCGAAGCGCTCGGCGGAGCGCTGGTGGAAGCGGTACACCGAGGCCCAGACGACCTCGTAGGGGACCTCGCCGATCACCGCGCGGATGCGCCCGTCGAGCCGGCCGGAGGCCAGCTCGTCGTCGAGGTCGACCTCGCCGGGGATCTGCCAGTCGATGCGCCAGACGTCGTCGGGCTGCGGGTGGACGAGCACCTGGCGACCGGGGTTGAAGGGCGGGTCGAAGAAGAAGCGGCGCTCGCTGGGGAACGGCAGCCGGGCGCGGACGTCGGCGATCAGGAAGGTGTCCGGGAAGGAGTGGCCCGGGAAGTCGACGCCGAGCGCCTTGCGGACGGTGGAGCGCGGGCCGTCGCAGGCGACCGCGTACGGCGCGGAGCGGCGCTGCCGGCCCCGCGGGCCGGCGACGGTCAGGGTGACCCCGCCCCCGTCCTGCTCGACCGTCTCGACCCGGTGGCGCCAGCGCAGCTCGATCAGCTCGCTGGCCTGCACCGCGCGGAGCAGGAACGCCTCGACCTCGGCCTGGCCGAGGTTGATGAACGGCGGGAAGGCGTCCGTCGCCACCGGGGGGAAGCGGATCTGGAACAGCTCGGTGCCGCGGAAGTAGGTGCGGCCGAGCTTCCACGAGACCCCGCGCTCGGCCATGGCCCGGCCCAGGCCCACCCGCTCGAAGATCTCCAGCACGTCCCGCTGCACGCAGATCGACTTGGAGCCCTCGCCCGTGAGGCCCTCGTTCGCCTCCAGCACCACGCTCGGCACCCCGAGCCTGGCCAGGCACAGCGCGGCGGTCATGCCGACCGGCCCGCACCCGACCACCAGAACCGGCTCGCGCCCGGCCATGCTCAGCCTCCCTGGAGCTCGCGCCACACCGCCTGGTCGCGCTCGGCGGTCCAGATGCGGGGGTGGACGCCGCTGCACTCGTCGAAGGCGCGCTGCACGTTGAAGGGCATGCAGTGCTCGAAGATCGGCCAGCCGCCGTAGCGGGGCTGCAGCGCCTCGTAGGCGAGGTCGAACGCCTCCTTGACGCCACCTTCGCGCCGCACGACCTCGGCGGCGATGCGGTACACGGTGGTGAGGAAGTCGCGCGTCTGCTCGACCGCCTCGACGACCGCCGCGCCCCGCACCGCGGGCCCGCGGCCGCCGACCAGGGCGTCGGCGCCCATCGCCGCCAGCCGGGCCAGGGTCGCGCCCGACCAGTCGCCCACGTAGGCGTCGCCCATGTACGGCGCCGCCCGCGCCTCCACCAGGTCGCCGGCGAACATCACCCGCTCGTCGGGCAGCCAGGCGACCACGTCGCCGGAGGTGTGGCCGCGGCCGAGGAAGCGCAGCTCGACCACGCGCCCGCCGAGGTCGACGGTCAGCTCGTCGGTGAACGTGACGGTCGGCCAGGTGAGCCCCGGGATCGTCTCGATGTGGCGGAACAGCCGCGGGAAGCGGCGCGCCTCGCTCTCGAAGTCCTGGGTCCCACGTTCGGCGACCAGCGCCCTGGTGCCGGCGTGGGCGATGATCCAGTCGGCCTCGAAGGCGGAGGCGCCGAGGGTGCGCACCGCGTGGTAGTGGGTCAGCAGCAGGTAGCGGACCGGCTTGTCGGTCACGGTGCGCAGCTCGTCGAGCCACTCGCGGGCCATCACCGGGGTCGCCCTCGCGTCGACCGCGAGCACGGCGTCGCGGCCGACGATCGCGCCGACGTTGGGATCGCCCTGGGCGGTGTAGGCGTAGACGCCGTCGGCCAGCTCCTCGAGGACGCACTGCTGGTCGGCGAGGTCGGTCGAGGAGGCGAACGGCTTTGCCTGGCTGGTCCCGGTCATCGCGGCGCTCCCTCCCCCTCCACCTCCGCGGCGATCTCGACGTAGCCGCGGCCCAGGTAGGCGGCCCTCACACCCTCGTCGTCCAGCAGCTCTCCCGGCGTCCCGGCCAGCGCCCCCGTTCCAGCACGTAGCCACGGTCGGCGACTGCAGGGCGGCCCCGGCGTTCTGCTCCACCAGCAGGATGCCGAGCCCGCCCTGGTCGCGCAGGCGTGCCAGGGCACGGAAGATCTCGGCCACCAGCATAGGCGCGAGCCCGAGGCTGGGCTCGTCGAGCGGCACCCGCCCGCGGGTCGGCGCCAGCAGCCCGGAGACGACCCGGAGGAGGGTGCTTCCTCCTGCGCGCGGGGCAAAACCGACTACGCGGACCCGATCAGCGGGCGGAACTGCTAGACGCCGCCCTGCACCCTCGAGAGGAGGACCTGCGCCGTCTGCCGCAGGCGGTTGTCGAGCGCGTCCATCAGCTTGACCACCGCCTCGGCGGCCCAGTCGGCCGCCGCCTGGCGTTCCTCGAGGTTGGCGAGGTCGCGGATCTCGCGGTAGTCGACGATGCGGGAGGCGCGGCGGTCGTCCAGCCGCTCCCACGCCAGGACGCGGCCGACCGCGGTCTCGATGCCGAGCCGCTCGGCGTAGAGGTCGTCGAACAGCCGCTTGGTGGCGGTGCGCTCCTGCATGTCGAGGTAGACGCCCGCGCGGACGGCGCCGTTGGCGGTGAACGCGACGTCGTAGAAGCCGAAGGGGCCGGCGGCGAAACCGACCCAATTCTCGTAGCCGAACTTGGGCACCCGGAAGCCGGGTTTGCGGCGCGCCACCGATTCGAACATCGCCTCGAAGAAGCTGTGCCGCACCTCGGCGGTGGCGAAGCCGCCGTCGGCGTCGGAAGCCATCGGCGGCGGCTGGGTGCTGGCGGTGCTGTCCCTTACGGTGCGCTCCTGCGCCGGCGGCACCGGCATCGGTGCCATCGGCGACGGCGGCATGGCGCTCGGGAGCTGGGACGACGGCTGGGTGGTCGCGGGCGGCGGCACGTGCGTCGGCGGGGCGGCGGAAGAGTTCCCCACCGGCGAGGAGGCCGGCCGTGGGGGCGAGTAGGCGGGGGCGGGCATGGTCGAGCCCATGGCGCCGCGGCGGCCGGACTGCCGCCAGCCGCGCGGCTGCACCACCACGTCGAGCACGGGCGCCGGCAGGGAGCGGCCGATCCGCACCAGGCCGATCTCGACCGCGAAGAAGTCGACCTTGTCGTCGGTGCGGTCGTTGAGCCACTCCAGGGTGCGGCGGTGCTCGTCCGGGAAGCGGGGGGAGACCCACACCACCACCGCCGACTCCAGCGACGAGGCGTTGATGATCAGCTCGCCGAGGTGGGTGTCGCGGGTCGGCTCGAGCTTGTTCTCCACGATCACGAGGCGGCCCTGCGGGTCGGTGCCGAGCACCTGCAAGGTGCCCCCCTGGTCGACCTGGATGCCGCGGCGCAGGGGGGTGATCTCCATGCCGAGGGTCTGGCCGAGCAGGTCCAGGTTCTGGGTGAACCAGGGCATCAGGTCGGGGAGGTCGTCGCCCCAGAACGAGTGGAGGTCGAGCCGCTCCAGGCGACCGAGGCCCAGCCTCTCGATCTCGATATCGGCCGACATGCAGCTCCTCTCGCTCGCCCGCCAGCCCCCTTTCGGCGCCTTGTTGTACCTCGTACCGGTAGGCCGCCGTCAAACCAGTCAAATACCGTGAAGTACTGATCCAGTGGCCGGAATGCCGTCTGGCCTGGTCATCGGCACCGTGGTCAGCAGTTGTGGCAGGCCGGCGAGCTCGCCGGGAAGCGGCTGCGGCGACTCGGAACAATTCACTACGGCGACGGCCCGAGACCCGGTCGGGTCCCGCCGGACGAGCACCAGCAGGCGGCGCGCCTCGTCCACCCGCACGCTGGTGAGGTCGCGCCGGCAGTTGCCGAGCGCCGGCAGCTCGCGCCGCAGGCGCAGCAGCCGCTTCCACAGCTCGAAGGTGGGGCCGGCGGCCTTGGACCAGTCGAGCTTGGAGCGCTCGAAGGTGGCCGGGTCGTTGGGGTCGGGCACCGACTCGGCCCAGTCGAACGCCCGGAACTCGTTGCGCCGCCCGCGCCGCACCGCCTCGGCCAGCTCCGGCTCGTGGTCGGTGAAGAACAGGAAGGGCCTGGTCTCGCCCCACTCCTGGCCCTGGAAGACCAGTGGCAGGAAGGGGCTGCAGGCGACCAGCACGGCCGCCGCCGCGTCCAGCTCCGGGCCGGCGAGGCTGACCAGCCGCTCGCCGAAGGCGCGGTTGCCGACCTGGTCGTGGTTCTGGCTGAAGACCACGAAGCGCTCGCCGCCGAGGCCCTCGGGCTCGCGCCCGTGGCGGCGGTCCCGCGCCGGGTAGTACTGGCCGGTGAAGACCCAGCCGGTGCACAGCGCCTTGGCGACCGTGGCGAGGCCGGCGAAGTCCTGGTAGTAGGACTGCCGCTCGCCGGTGAGGTTGGCGTGCAGCGCGTGGTGCAGGTCGTCGGCCCAGGTGGCGTCGAGCCCGTACGCGGTGATCAGGGCGGGCTGGTGCAGGTCGCTCTCGGCCACCAGCAGGCTGCCCGGCTTGGCCGCGTGCACCCGCGCGGCGAGCGCCTCCAGCAGGTGCACCGAGGAGCGGTCGTAGAGCTCGTGCACGGCGTCGAGGCGGAAGCCGTCGACGCCGTGCTCGACCACCCACGCCTCGGCGTTGTCGAGGACGAAGTCGCGCACGAGGTCCGAGGCCGGACCGTCGAAGTTGAGCGCGAGGCCCCAGGGGGTGGCGTACCTGCCGGTGAAGTACGGGCCGAACTTGGCCAGGTAGTTGCCGTCCGGGCCGAGGTGGTTGTAGACGACGTCGAGCAGCACCGCCAGGCCGTGGGCGTGGCAGGCGTCGACGAACCGGCGGAAGCCGGCCGGCCCGCCGTAGGCGTCGTGGACGGCGTACAGCCCGACGCCGTCGTAGCCCCAGCCCCGCGACCCTGGGAACGCCGCCACCGGCATCACCTCGACCGCGGTGACGCCGAGCTCGACCAGGTGCGGCAGCTTGGCGATCGCCGCGTCGAAGGTCCCCTCCGGCGTGAAGGTGCCGCAGTGCAGCTCGTAGGTGACCAGCTCCCGCAGGGGCGGCGGGGTGAACGGGGCCGGCGGGGCGCCCGGGTCGACCAGCCGCGACGGCCCGTGGACGCCGTGCGGCTGCCAGCGCGAGCGGGGGTCGGGCAGCTCCTGCCCGTCGGGCAGGACCAGCAGGTAGTCGTCATGGGCGCGAGCCCCGGCGACCACGCCGCGCCAGACGCCGCGCTCCTCGCGCTCGAGCGGCACCGTGCGGCCGCCGAGGCGCACCGCGAGCCGGTCGAGGTGGGGTGCCCAGACGGCGAACTCGGCGCCGTCGGCGGTCAGCAGCGGCCCCAGCCGCGGCCCCCTGGGCGCCAGCGCGAGCGGGTCCGGGGCGCCCACCCGTCAGGCCGGCTCGAACCAGACCGTCGCCAGCGGCGGCAGGGTCACCTGCGCCGAGGCCGGCTGGCCGTCCCAGCCGATCTGCTCGGCCTCGACCAGGCCGAGGTTGCCGACGTTGGAGCCGCCGTAGACGGACGCGTCGGTGTTGAGCACCTCGCGCCAGCCGCCGCCCCTGGGCAGGCCGACGCGGTAGCCGTAGCGCACGATCGGCGAGAAGTTGCACAGGCACACGAGCGGCGCGCCGTCGGCGCTCCAGCGGATGAACGAGAGCGCGTTGTCGTCCGAGTCGTTGGGGTCGATCCAGGCGAACCCGGCCGGCTCGCTGTCGCGCTCCCACAGGGCGGGGCGCTCCCGGTAGGCGCGGTTGAGGTCGCGCACCAGGTCCTTGACGCCCTGCCTGGCAGGGTCGGCGAGGCCGTCCCAGTCGATCGAGCGCTCCTCGGACCACTCCGCCTCCTGGGCCAGCTCGCAGCCCATGAACAGCAGCTGCTTGCCGGGGTGCGCCCACATGTAGGCGAGGAGGGCGCGCAGGTTGGCGAAGCGCCGCCACTGGTCCCCGGGCATCTTGCCGAGCAGCGAGCCCTTGCCGTGCACCACCTCGTCGTGGGAGATGGGCAGCACGAAGTTCTCGCTGAACGCGTACATCAGCGAGAAGGTCAGCTGGTGGTGGTGGAAGCGCCGGTAGATGGGGTCCTTGGCGACGTAGTCGAGGGTGTCGTGCATCCAGCCCATGTTCCACTTGAAGCCGAAGCCGAGCCCGCCCACGTACACCGGCCGGGACACCGCCGGCCAGGCGGTCGACTCCTCCGCGACGGTCACCGCCCCGGGATGCTCGCGGTACACCGTGGTGTTGAAGCTGCGCAGGAAGTCGACCGCGTCGAGGTCCTCGTTGCCGCCGTAGCGGTTGGGCAGCCACTCGCCCGCCTTGCGCGAGTAGTCGAGGTAGAGCATCGAGGCGACCGCGTCGACCCGCAGCCCGTCGATGTGGAACTCCTCCAGCCAGTACAGGGCGTTGGCGATCAGGAAGTTGCGCACCTCGTTGCGGCCGAGGTTGAACACCAGCGAGCCCCAGTCCGGGTGCTCGCCGCGGCGCGGGTCGGCGTGCTCGTACAGGGCGCTCCCGTCGAAGCGGGCCAGCGCCCAGGCGTCCCTGGGGAAGTGGGCCGGCACCCAGTCGACGATCACCCCGATGCCGCGCTGGTGCAGCTTGTCGACCAGGTAACGGAAGTCGTCGGGGGCGCCGAAGCGGGCGGTCGGCGCGTAGTAGCCGGTGACCTGGTAGCCCCAGGAGCCGCTGAAGGGGTGCTCGGCGACCGGCATGAACTCGACCTGGGTGAAGCCCATCTCCGCCACGTAGTCGGGGAGCTGCTCGGCCAGCTCCCGGTAGGAGAGGCCCTTGCGCCAGGAGCCGAGGTGGACCTCGTAGACGGAGATGGGCGCGGAGATGGTGTGGCGCCGCGCCCGCCCGGCCATCCACTCCTGGTCGCCCCAGCGGTGCGCGGAGGTGTGCACCACGCTGGCGGTGGCGGGCGGCGCCTCGGTGGCGAAGGCCAGCGGGTCGGCGTGGAGGGCCAGGTCGCCCCCCGCGGTCACCAGCTCGTACTTGTAGCGGGCGCCGGACCCGACCCCGGGGACGAACAGCTCCCACACCCCCGAGGCGCCGAGCGAGCGCATCGGGTGCAGCCGCCCGTCCCAGCGGTTGAAGTCGCCGACCACGCGCACCGAGCGGGCGTTGGGCGCCCAGACCGCGAAGGCGGTGCCCGTCACGCCGTCGATCTCCCGCTCGTGGGCGCCGAGCTTCTCCCACAGGCGCTCGTGCCTGCCCTCGCCGAACAGGTGCAGGTCGAGCTCGCCGATGGTCGGCAGGAAGCGGTACGGGTCGTCGAGGGTGAAGGTGCCCGACCGGTAGCGGACCTCCAGCTGGTAGGCGGGGACCTTGGAGCGCCGCAGCGCGCCCTCGAACAGACCGGCGGGGTGCACCTGGTCCAGCTCGACCCGGTCGTCGCCGACCAGCACGGTCACGCCGGTGGCCTCGGGCCGCCAGGCGCGGATAACCAGCTTGCCGTCGTGCCGGTGCGCCCCGAGGACCCGGTGGGGCTCGTGGTGCTCGCCGCGGACGAGCCGCTCCACCTCGGCCTTGCCGATGCTGGCTGTTGGCATGCGCTCAGCTCCCGAGCAGCCGCCTGATGCCGCCGAGCGGGATGCCCACCCAGGCGGGCCGGAACCTCGCCTCGTACATCACCTCGTACACCGCCTTGTCCAGCTCGTAGGTCCGTAGCAGCAGCTCGTACCCCTCGGGCAGCCAGCCGGCGTCGCTGGCGCGGCCGGTGTAGCCGTCGAGGAAGGCCGTGCGGTTGGCATCCACCCAGGCGTTGGGGTCGACCTCCTCGCCAGGGCGCGCCTCCTCCTCCTCCTCGCTGGCGAGCAGCGGCTGCGACACCGCGTAGTCGAACGAGCGCAGCATCCCGGCCACGTCCCGCAGGGGACTCGCCAGGCGGCGGCGCTCCTCCAGGCTGCGGGCCGGCTCGCCTTCCCAGTCGAGTACCACCCAGTCGTGGCCGCTACGCAGCACCTGGCCGAGATGGTAGTCGCCGTGGATGCGCTGCAGGTAGCGCGCGCCGCCCGCGGCCTGCGCCTCGGCGTAGACCGCCTCGATCGCCTGCTTGTGGGGGGCCAGCTGCGGCACCGCCGCGGCCACCTGGGTGAGCTGGCCGAGCAGCCGGGCGTGCGCGCCGAGGTCCGGCTCCGCCTGGGCCACCACCGGCAGGGCGCCCGCCAGGGCGGCGTGCATCTCGGCGGTGAGCGCGCCCAGCTCGCGGGCCTCGGCGGCGAAGTTGCCGGCCGGCGCGCCGGAGCGGACGTGGTCGGTCGCCCGGTCGGTGGCCAGCTTCCAGCCCTCGACGCTGCCGGCGTAGTAGGGCTGCAGGATCGCCAGGGTGGAGCCGAGCCCCTCGGCCCAGCCGAGCGGCGCGGGGCAGGCCTTGAAGCCCTGGGCGACCAGCGCCCTGGTCACCTCCAGCTCGGGGTTGACGCCCGGCTGCAGGCGGCGGAACAGCTTCAGGATGAGGCGGTCGCCGAAGACCAGCGAGGTGTTGGACTGCTCGGCGCCGAGCGGCCGCCCCGGGCCGCGCAGCGAGTCGCTCCACTCCGGCTGCCGGCTGAAGCGCACCTCCTCCACGGTGCCCGCCTGGGCGATCAGGTCGAGGAAGACCGACCCGAGGCGCCCGTCCGCGACGATGTCGTAGTGCACCCCGGCGCGCGGCGGCTCGGTCTCCAGGATGACCGCCTCGGGGTGCGCCGAGGCGAGCTGGCGCGCCTCGGGGCCGCGGTCGAAGCCGACCGGCAGGGCGTAGCGCTCCTGCCCGCCGTCGGCGAAGGCGACCTCGACGACGGTCAGGTGCAGGCTCGGCAGCGGCTTTCGCAGCGGCACCGACGCCTCCACCCGGACCTCCACCACGGTGCGGCCCTTGCCCGCGAACCAGCGCTGCCGAGGCAGGAACTCGACCAGGGCGGCTTCCAGCGCAGTCATGCCGCTACAGCCTGGGACGCACGTGCAGGACGTGGGCGGGCTCGTCGGCGGGGTCGAGGCGCACCCAGTTGGAGGTGCCGTGCCAGGTCCACTCCGCCCCGGTGAGCTCGTCGCGGACGTCGTAGGCCGCCGTGTCCCAGTCGAGCCCGAGCGCGGGCATCCACAGGTGCACGTTGGCCTCGTGGGCGTCGTGCGGGTCGAGGTTGCACACCACCAGCACCACGTCGTCGCCGTGGCGCTTGGAGTAGGCGATCACGTCGGGCGAGTCGACCAGGTGGAGGCGGAAGTTGCGCAGCCAGTGCAGGGCCGGGTGGTCGCGCCGCAGCTGGTTCAGCCTCGCCAGGTAGGGCGCCAGCGGCACCCGCGTCCAGTCGCGCGGCCGGTACTGGTACTTCTCGGAGTTGAGGTACTCCTCCGAGCCGGGGCGCAGCGCCTGGCTCTCCAGCAGCTCGTAGCCGGAGTACACCCCCCAGGACGGCGACATCGTGGCGGCGAGCACGGCCCGCACCTTGAACGCCGGCTCCCCGCCGTGCTGCAGGTACGCGTGGAGGATGTCGGGGGTGTTGACGAAGAAGTTGGGGCGCATGTATTCGGCCACCTGGCTGCTGGTCAGCTCAGTCAGGTACTCCTCCAGCTCGGCCTTGCCGTTGCGCCAGGTGAAGTAGGTGTACGACTGGGTGAAGCCGACCTTCGCCAGGACGCGCATCATCGGCGGCCGGGTGAACGCCTCCGACAGGAACAGCACGTCGGGGTGCTCGGCCTTGACCTCGGCGATGAGCCACTCCCAGAAGCGCACCGGCTTGGTGTGCGGGTTGTCGACCCGGAAGATGCGCACGCCGTGCGCGATCCAGTGGTCCAGCACCGCCTTGCACGCCTGGTAGAGGCCCTCGGCGTCCGGGTTGTCGAAGTTCAGCGGGTAGATGTCCTGGTAGACCTTTGGAGGGTTCTCGGCGTAGGCGATCGAGCCGTCCGGGCGGATGTGGAACCACTCCGGGTGCTCCTTCACCCACGGGTGGTCGGGCGAGCACTGCAGCGCGTAGTCGAGCGCCACCTCCATGCCCAGCTCGCCGGCGCGCGCGACGAAGTCGTCGAAGTCGTCGATGGTGCCGAGGTCGGGGTGGACGGCGTCGTGGCCGCCGGCCTCGCTGCCGATCGCCCAGGGGCTCCCCGGGTCGTTGGGGCCGGGGCCGAGGGTGTTGTTGGGCCCCTTGCGGTGGGTGTGGCCGATCGGGTGGACGGGCGGCAGGTAGACGACGTCGAAGCCCATCGCGGCGATGGCCGGGAGGCGCTCGGCGGCCTGCTTGAAGGTGCCGCTGCTGGTCTTGGTGGCCCCCTCGGAGCGCGGGAAGAACTCGTACCAGGAGCCGTAGAGGGCGCGCGGCCGGTCGACCCGGACGGCCAGGCGCTGCGAGCGGGTCACGTCGCGCAGCGGGTGGCGCTCCAGCAGCTCGGTGACCACGCCGTCGGAGGCTGCCGCCAGGCGCTCGGCCGGGTCGCGGTCGCCGCGCCGTAGGCCGGTGGCCACCTCGGCGAGCAACGGCCGCTGCTGGGCGGGCACGCCCTTGGCGGCCCGCTCGAACAGCAGCGCGCCCTCCTCCAGCTCCAGGGCGACATCGCGGCCGGCGTCCAGCTTCTTCCAGGTGTCGCGGCGCCAGGTGGCGATCTCGTCGGCCCACGCCTCGACCGTGAGCGACCAGAGGCCGGTGCGCGGCAGGGTGACCTCGGCGCGCCAGCGGTCCATCCCCTGCCCCACCTCGGCCATGGGCACGAGCTGGCCGCGCCGGTCGTCGGGGCCGGTCAGGCGGACGGCGGCGGCGATGATGCCGTGGCCGTCGCGGAAGACGGTCGCCTCGACCGGGATGGTCTCGCCGGCCACCGCCTTCGCCGGCCAGCGCCCGCAGTCCACCTGCGGCCGCAGGTCCTCGATCACGATGCGTCCGATCATGGCCAGCAACCTACCATCGGGATGTGCGACCCCCGGCTGTCAGAACCGTGAACTAGTCCGCCGACCCTCTCAGTTTCGCCAGCGTGCGACCGTCGGTAAACCTGCGCTCGCGCCACGGCGGGTACGGTCCGGTCGGCTCAGCGTGCGTAGCCTGTCGTGGCCAGGACGATAACCCGCATTGTTGCGGAAGCCGCCTGGCAGGCCGCTGCGGCGCGAACCCCGCGCGTCAGCGCACTTGTATAGTCGGGCGTTATGAGACCGCTACGACGACTTACGGTGCTGCCGACCGTGCCCGCGGCCCTGCTGCCGCTGCGCGTCCTGGCCCGCAACCTGCGCTGGAGCTGGCACCCGCCGACGCAGGAACTGTTCGCGGCCATGGACCCCGAGGGCTGGGAGGCCTCCGGCCACAACCCGCTGCGCATGCTCAACGAGGCCGACCCGGCGCGGCTGGAGCGCGCCGCCGCCGACCCCGAGCTGCTCGCCCGGCTCCGCGTCGCCCTCGAGGACCTCGACCGCTACCTGACCGAGCCGCGCTGGTACCAGACCCTGCCCGAGGCGCCGGCGACGATCGCCTACTTCTCGCCGGAGTTCGGCATCAGCGTGGTCATGCCGCAGTACTCCGGCGGCCTCGGCGTGCTCGCCGGCGACCACCTCAAGGCGGCCAGCGACCTCGGCGTGCCACTGGTCGGCGTCGGCCTGTTCTACCGTTCCGGCTACTTCCGGCAGGTCCTCACCGCCGACGGCCGCCAGCAGGAGTCCTACCCGGCGTTCAACCCGCACGAGCTGCCCCTGGAGCTGGTCACCGACGCCGACGGCAGGCCGCTGCTGGTCAGCGTCGGCCTGCCCGACGCGACCCTGCACGCCCAGGTGTGGCGCGCCGAGGTCGGCCGGGTGCCGCTGCTGCTGCTCGACTCCGACGTCGACGAGAACGCCCCGGCCGAGCGCGCGGTCACCGACCGGCTCTACGGCGGCGGCGGCGAGCACCGCCTGCGCCAGGAGATCCTGCTCGGCATCGGCGGGGTGCGCACCCTCGACCTGCTCGGGATCAGGGCCGAGGTGTTCCACACCAACGAGGGCCACGCCGGCTTCCTCGGGTTGGAGCGCATCCGCCGACTGATCAGCGAGGAGGGCCTCGACGCCGCCACCGCCATCGAGGCGGTCCGGGCCGGCACCATCTTCACCACCCACACGCCCGTCTCGGCGGGCATCGACCGCTTCCCGCGCTCGTTCATCGAGCGCTACTTCGGGCCGGGCGGGGTCGGCACCGGCCTCGGGGTCGAGCAGATCATGGACCTCGGGGCGGAGCCCGACGGCGACCGCTCGATGTTCAACATGGCCGTGATGGGCCTGCGCCTGGCGCAGCGGGCCAACGGCGTGAGCCGCCTGCACGGCGAGGTGTCGCGCAAGATGTTCCGGGGCCTGTGGCCCGGTTTCGAGGCGGCCGAGGTGCCGATCGGCCACGTCACCAACGGCGTCCACGCGGGCACCTGGGTGAACAGCGAGTGGACCGAGCTGTTCGGGCGCCAGCTCGGCGAGGGCTTCGCCCACAGCGGCCACGACTGGGACGCCTTGGAGCAGGTGCCCGACGAGGAGATCTGGCGCATCCGCTGCCTCGCCCGCAAGCGCCTGGTCGCCGACGTGCGCCGCCGCCTGGCGCTCGCCTGGCGCGCCAGGGGCGTGGTCGACGGGCAGCTGTCCTGGATCGACCGGGCCTTCGACCCCGACGTGCTGACCGTCGGCTTCGCCAGGCGGGTGCCGTCCTACAAGCGGCTCACCCTGCTCCTGCGCGACCCCGAGCGGCTCACCCGGCTGCTGCTCGACCCGGAACGGCCGATCCAGCTGCTGATCGCCGGCAAGGCCCACCCCGCCGACGAGGGCGGCAAGGCCCTGATCGCCGACTTCGCCCGCTTCGCCGGCGACGCCGCCGTGCGCCACCGCATCGCCTTCCTGCCCGACTACGACATGGGCATGGCCCGGCTGCTGGTCGCCGGCGCCGACGTCTGGCTCAACAACCCGCTGCGGCCCTACGAGGCCTGCGGCACCAGCGGCATGAAGGCGGCCCTCAACGGCTGCCTCAACCTGTCCATCCGCGACGGCTGGTGGGACGAGCTGTACGACGGCGCCAACGGCTGGGCGATCCCGTCGGCGGACGAGCCCTCGATCGCCGACGAGCGCCGCGACGAGCTCGAGGCCGCCTCCATCTACGACCTGCTCGAGCACGAGATCCTGCCGCTCTTCCACGACCGGCAGGGCGACGGGCTGCCGCACCGCTGGATCGGGATGGTCAAGCACAACTTCGTCACGCTGGGCCCCGCGGTGCTCGCCTCGCGCATGGTGCGCGACTACTCCGAGCGCCTCTACCTGCCGGCGGCGGCCAGCTCGCGGCTGCTGCGCGCCGACGGCTTCGCCGCCTCCCGCGAGCTCGGCGAGTGGAAGCGCCGGGTCGGCAAGGCGTGGCCGGGCGTTGCCGTGCGCCGGGTGGAGGCCGAAGAGGCCAGGTACGCGCTCGGCGGGCGCTTGCAGGTGCGGGTGGTGGTCGACCTCGGCGCGCTCTCCCCCGACGAGGTGGAGGTCCAGGTCGCCTACGGCCGCGTCAACGACCAGGACGAGCTGGCCGACGCCGAGCTCGCCCCCTTGAAGCAGAACGGCCGGCGCGCCGGCGAGGGCTGGCTCTTCGAGGGCGAGGTGCCGCTCGCCACCTCGGGCGCGTTCGGCTACACCGTGCGGGTCGTCCCCCGCCACCACGGCATCGCCGAGGCGTCCGAGCTGGGCCTGGTCACCTGGGCGTAGGCAGGCTCTAGGGAGGTGGCCCGTAGCCACCGACCGTTTCTGTCAAGGCCCTCGCAGGAACACGTCCGTGGTCTGGTTGCGGTCGTGCGGGACCAGGTTGGTCGCCTCGGATACGAAGCTCGCGAAGCGGCCGTCGGCGGCGACGTCCATCTGGGTGGTGCGCGTCGCCGACGCCTGCGCGGGCGCGGCGAGCGCGGCCACGAGGAGGGCGAGGAGCGCGATGCCGGACCGGCGAGTCACGTCGGACTCCTTTGCCACGGGGTCAGGGCGGGTCCGCCGCTCGGTGCCACGGCGGCCCTGAGCGCGTCACTGGAGACACCGCTGGGAGGGACCATCCGTCGCGCAACGATCCGGTAACGAGCGGTCGCCCGGCTCCCTAGTCCTCCGGGAACTCGCGGGCCAGGGGGTTCACCGGGGCGGGGACGGCGCGCGGGCTGGCGTCGGCGAGGACGGCGACCTGCTGCCCGGCGAAGTCCTGCCGCTCCGGGCCGTTCCAGCGGCCGCTGAACCAGTAGTGCAGCAGGCCGTGGGCGTGCAGCTCGCTGGTGAAGACGTCGAGGCGGCGCGGCGCCCAGGAGGCCACCGCCATGCCGGCCACCGCCAGGCGGTCGGGCCCGGTCCCGAGCAGCTCGCGACCACGCCAGCCGCCCCCTCCCATGCCGTCGAACCAGCGGTGCTCGACGAGCCGGCGGCCGCTGTTGGTGGCGAACACGTCCAGCCGCCGCGGTCCCCAGGCGGTGACCGCCACCGGGGAGGCGTAGCGCAGGCCGCCGGGGCCGCGGCTGGCGAGGTGCTCCCAGCGGCTCCAGCGGGTGGCGTGGAAGAGGTGGTCGAGCCCGCCGTGGCTGTTGACGGTGAACACGTCCAGCCGGCCAGGCGCCCAGGACGCGACGCTCGGCACCCAGCTGCCGCCGGGGCTCGACGCCACCGCCGACGGGCCCCGCCAGGTCCCGGCCGCCAGCTTCCAGTGGACCACCTGGCCGGTGACCCCGTCGCGGGCGATCACGTCGAGCAGGCCCGGTCCGGCCGAGGTCGCGGCCGGCTGGCCGACGCGGTGGCCGTGCGGCCCCGCGCCGCGGTCGACCCAGGTGCTCCAGACGCCGCCGTCGAAGGTGCTGTGGAGCAGGTGGCCGCTGACCGCGTCGGTGGCGAAGGCGTCGAGCCGGCCGGGCTCCTGGGAGGTGACCGCCGGGGCGCTCAGCCGGTGACCGCCGGGCCCGCCTGGCAGCTTCGCCCAGTCGCTCCAGGCGCCGGCGTAGGACTTGTGGATCAGCCCGCCGCCCTCGGCGGCGAGCACGTCGACGCGCCCGCGGTCCCAGGAGGCGGCGGCGGGGCTGATGGCGTCGTGGCTGATCACCTCGGCGTCCACCCCGGTCTGGTAGGTGAGGTAGCTGGGGTAGCCGCCGCGCATCCAGACCACGTTCATGTCCGGCCCGGTGCGGCCGCGCGGCGAGACCGGCCGGTAGTTGCCGCGCGCCGAGCCGCCGGTCACCGGCCGGGACGTCCAGGAGTGGCCGCCGTCGCGCGTGTGCCACAGCGAGACCTCGAAGTGGCCGTGCACCTTGCGGGACAGGTACACGTACGAGGGGTCCTCGTGGTCGAGGGTGATGCCGCCCGAGTAGTGCGGCTCGCCCGGGTCGACGCTCATCGACCCGCCCGCCCTGGCGATCTCGTGGTCCACCCAGCGGCTGCCGGTCCAGCGGGAGTAGTGGTAGCGGTGGTCGCTGGTGGAAGGGAAGCTGGCGTAGGTGACCACCGGCCGTCCGGCCGCGTCGGCGGCCACGTCGTGGACCCAGGCGCGCTGGCCGTGGTGGAGCGCTGCGGTGTAGACGTGGTCGGCCTGCGACGGGGTGATCGCGCCGCGGCTGAGCGGCGCGATCAGCCGGCCACTGGCGTGCTGCAGGTTCCCGGCCCGGTAGCGGACGTAGTAGATGTTGGTGGCGACGTCGCGCGGGTGCCCCTGGGTGAAGGCGACGTGGATGGTGTCGGTCCCGTTGCTGGCGTACTTCGCGTAGGGCCGCTGCCCCGGCACGCTGATCAGCGTGCGCGCCGGCGCCCAGTGGACCTCGTCGTCCGAGGTCGAGAACGACGGGTTGAAGTTGCCGCCGCGCCAGAACAGCCAGAGGCGGTTGTTCTCCGCGCTGAGCTGCACCGGGTTGGGGTAGGTGTAGCCCTTGCTGCCGCCGCCGGTGTTGGTCGGCACGTGCTGCTCCGGCCCCCAGGTGGTGACGTCCTCGGGGTTGACGGTGCGCCGGTAGTACATGCGCCCGCCGATGTGCGCCGACCAGAACGCGATCAGGTGCCCGTCAGGGCGGACCAGCAGCGACGGGTTGTTGTGGTCGTCGCGCTGGAAGCGCGCCTTGATGGTGGCGGTCACGCGCACCTTGGTGTCGTGGTCGTAGCTGGTCACCTGGACGCTGCCGGCGTGGTCGATCCAGCCGACGTAGGTGCGGCGGTGGGCGCCCTGGTAGTACACGGCGCGCGGGTCGCCGAACCACGACCAGGCGCCGCTCGCGCCGGCCTCGCGCCGCCGCAGCGGCAGCGCGCCGGCATCCGGCGCCGCCACCAGCGCCGCGGCGAGGACGGTGACCAGGGCGAGCGCCACAGCGGCGGCCCCGGGCCTTCTCGCTGCGGGCAACCAACCCCGAGGCACCGGAACGCCTACCCCCGTCCGATCTGCTAACTACGTCGGATCCGACTGTGATAGGTAGACGTTCCGAGACGCGGTGGTCTGCTGTCGACCTACGAACGACGTAGATCGCCCCAGGCGGCTTCGGTGTCGGTTGCCGTGGGCGACCGCGGCGGTCAGCGGCCGAGCCCCTCGCGCAGGATCTCGGTGCAGAGGTCGAGGCACTCTCCGCAGATGTGGACGCCGCCGCTCCCCGCCACCAGGCGGCCGACCCGCCGGGAGCGCTTGCCGCAGAAGCTGCAGCGGGTGCGGTCGTGCGGGTCGCCGCCGACCAGCGTCAGGCGGCCGCCGGCCTGGCCCTCGCCCGTGACCAGCAGGTCGAGGGCGAGGCGCGAGCAGCCGTCGCAGATCGCCACCCCAGGGCCGGCGATCAGCTTGCCCGCGGCTTCCTGCGACGCGCCGCAGAACGCGCACGACAGCGTCGTCCAGCCCGCCTCCGCCGGCTGGCGCGAGGGACCACCGAGCTCGACGTCGTCGGCGTCGTCCAGCTCCTCCGACACCGTACGGACCGCCGCCGCGTAGGCGTCCACCACGCCGGCACCGGCCGGCACCGGCTCCCGCGCACGCGGCCAGGTGCCAGGCTCGGTCGCGTCGTCCTCCGACGCGCCGGTTCCGGAGCCGGCCACGACACCCGGCGTCCTGGCGGCCACGCCGGCGGCGTCGGGCCCACCTGGTGCCGCCCGCAGCCACTCGCGGACCTGCCGCTCTTCGAGCCCGACGGCGGCGGCGATGTCGGCGGGCGAGCCGCCGGCGGCGGCCATCCGCCCGACGTGCGCCCGCAGGTCGGCCTCGACCCGCTCGACCTCGGCCCCGAGCTCCGCCAGGCGCTGTCGTAGCCGCCGGCCAGCGCGGACGAGCTCCCGGTCCAGGTTCATCGCGTGACCAGGCTAGAGAGCGTCGAAGTGGTGGTCAACGGACACGGCCATCCACACCGTGACAAACCGTCGGTCAGGCGCGGACCAGCAGGGCGTGGGGCAGGCGGGCGGTCAGCTCGCCCGCCGCGGTGGGCCCGCCCGCGTGGGTCGACCCGCCGAGCAGGTCACGCCAGGGACCGCCGGGCAGCTCGACCGGCCCCTGGTGCGCGGCCGGCGGGCCGAGGCGGGTCACCACCACGACGAGGCGGTCCTCGCCGCGCGCGAAGGCGACCAGGGATGCGGGTCCGGCAAGGGGGTGGTAGCCGGCGAACAGCTCCGGTCGGGCCGCGCGGAGCCGCAGCGCCGTTCGCGTGACCAGGTACTTGAGCGAGCCGTCCGGCCGGAAGGAGACCGGGCGGCGGTTGTCCGGGTCGACGAGGGTGAGCTGCTCGACCTCGGTTCCCTGGTAGGTGTCGGGCACGCCGGGGCAGGTCAGCCGCAGCAGGGCGAGCCCGGCCGCCTTGGCCCGGCCGGCCGGGACCACCACCGCCAGCAGCTCGTCCAGCTCGGCGCGCAGCTCGGCGTCGCCGTAGGCGCGCTCGACGAGCGCGGCGACCGCCCGCTCGTAGGCCGCGTCCGGCTCGACCCAGCTGGTGCGCAGCTTCGCCTCGCGCAGCGCCTTCTCCATGTAGGCGCGGCAGCGCTCGACCGGCAGCGGCCAGGCGCCCACCATCGTCTGCCACAGCAGCAGCGCGTCGCCCGGCTCCACCGGGCCGGCGAGCCGGGCCGTCCAGCGCTCGGCAAGCTCCCACCAGCGCTCCGGGAGCTCGCTGAGCACCGCCAGGCGGGCGCGCACGTCCTCGCCGCGCTTGGTGTCGTGCGTCGAGGTGGCGAGCAGGCTCCGCGGCCAGCGCGCCTCCCGCTCGGCGTTGGCCGCGTGGAACTCGGCCAGCGAGCGGCCGAAGCGGGCCAGCTCGCCGCCGACCTCGTTGCGCGCCACCAGGCGGGTGTCGCGGTAGCAGGCGGTGTCCTCCACGCCCTTGGCCATGACCGCACCGGTGAGCTGCTGGAAGCGCCGCACCGCCTCCGGCGCCGGCCGATCCAGCAGCAGCGCGGCCACCAGCCGGTCGAGCGCGGGGCTCGGCTCGCAGGCCGCCCGGGCGGCCGTCACCACCGCCCGGTCGGGCTCGGACGCCCGCTCGCCGACGTAGGTGCGGTAGACGGGGTAGCGGGCGGCCAGCTCGGCCACGGCCGCGCGGTTCGCGGCGGGGTCGCCGGGCAGGCGCCCGGCCACGCCAGCGACCTCGGCGCCGAAGGAGCCGCGCAGCGCCTCGCGCTTGCACGCCAGGGCGAGCGCGGCCGGGTCGGGCTCGCGGCCACTGAGCCGCGCGTAGCGGTCCGCGAAGGTCGCGGCCGCCGCCGGGTCGACGAACAAGCCGTCGGCCACGGCGAGGAATTCGTAGCCGGTGGTCCCGGCGACCGGCCAGCCGGGCAGCCGCTCGCCGTCCGCCAGGATCTTCTCGACCACCACCCACGGCACCCCGTGCCCGGCCAGCCGCTCCAGGTAGCCGGCGGGGTCGGCGAGCCCGTCGACGTGGTCGACCCTGAGCCCGTCGACCAGCCCCTCGGCGACCAGCTCCAGCACGGTGGCGTGGGTCAGCTCGAACACCTCGGGGTCCTCCTGCCTGACCCCGACCAGCTCGTTGACGTCGAAGAAGCGCCGGTAGTTGCCGTCGATCGCGGCACGGCGCCAGTCGACCAGCTCGTAGTGCTGCTCCTCCAGGCGGGACGTGCCCGGCGCGAGCGGGAAGCGGTGCTGGTGGTAGACGACCCAGTCGCCCTCGACCCCGACCTCACCGGAGAGGAGGTCGAGCGGGCCGGCGAGCACCGGCAGGCGCACGCGCCCGCCGCCGGCCTCCCAGTCGACGTCGAAGACCTTGGCGTAGGGCGATGCCGGGCCGTGCCGCAGGGTCTCGACCCACCACGGGTTCTCGTGCGACGCCGCCATGTGGTTGGGGACCAGGTCCACCACCAGCCCCATGCCGTGCTCGCGCAGGGTCGCGACCAGCGCCCGCAGCCCCGCCTCGCCGCCCAGCTCCGGCGCGACCTCGGTCGGGTCGACCAGGTCGTACCCGTGCGGCGACCCGGCCCGCGCCCGCAGGATCGGCGAGACGTACAGGTGCGACACCCCCAGGTCCGCCAGGTACCCGACCACCCCCCGCGCCGCCTCGAACCCGAACCCCCCCGAGAGCTGCACCCGATAGGTCGAGCGCACCTGCCCAGGCCCAATCACTCCGCCTCCCGTGGTCTCCCCGCCATGGCCGAACCTTTCCACATCCTTCCCTCTCCCACGCTCATGCTCCGACGTGCGTGCTACGGTCCGGCACCAACGACACGCCTGGCTTCGACCCGAGCCGCCACAGCGGTGATCGTCCGGCTCGGAGAGGTCGAGGAGGATCGATCGTGAAGGCTTCTGACCTGCCAGGTTACGACGAGGTGCTAGCCGAGCAGCTCGACGATCCTGAGTTTCGCCAGGAGTGGGATCGCACCGCGTTCGCACGACTGGTCGCCAATCACGTCGTCTCCTACCGTGCGGAGCACGGCCTCTCGCAGGCGGAGCTCGGCAACCGGCTCGGGATGGCCCAGCCCGCGGTCGCACGCCTCGAGAGCGGCGATCGGGAGCCGTCGCTCGCCACCCTCGCGCGGCTGGCCCGTCGCCTCGGCATCGAGTTCCACATCGACATCACACCGACAAGCCTTCGGGTGACCGCCTGAACAGGGGTTGGCTACGGCGGCACCGCCAAGCGAACCACGAGGAGCAGTCACCTGAGAGGCGACATCGTAGGTCGGACCCTGCGTCACTTGAGTGGGAGCGGACGAAGCCGACGTTCATCGACCGCGTACATGAAGGGGCCAGGTTCACGACATGCCGCCTCCATTGCGCCCAGGTTGTGAAGGAACCGATCCGCCATCTGCTGGGCGGTCAGATCCTGTCGAGGGATGCAGAAGCAGCGGACGGCATACCGCTTGATCGCTTCCCGCTCTGCACGGTTGAAACGGACCTGGCTGTCCTTCATCAACGCGACCCAGCCGCGCTCCCCGACCAGTTGAAGCCACTCCGCGTCACGGACCTTCTGATCAGCAGGTATACCGTAGTGCTCGGCGAGTGTCACCAAGCGAAGTTCGGCCGCTCGCAGGAGCATGGGCACCTGGATCCGACCCAGGCTGCGATCAATGAAGAGATCAGGCAGCTCGGCGGGATGCGACACGCAGAACGTCCTCAAGCTCCGGCGGCGGAACGCCGAACTCGTCGCTCAGCATGCCGAGGTCCTCTCCCGCCCAGAACCGTTCAAGCACGTCGGCGACTCTTGCCGCCCCGTGGGCGAAGATGGGCTGGCCGAAGGAGCGCTCAGGGTCAGCGACGACCTCGGCGCGGTGGTAGTCGGGAAGGTGGATCAGCCGCGCATACCCGTCTGGTCCGTACTCGATGCGCTGAAGGTAGTCCTGAACGACCTCGGTGAAGACGCGCTGTCCTTTCCTTACGACGACCAGCTCGCGGGTGTCCATCGCCTCTGGAGTGTCGCCCTGCCGCTCGGCGTAGTCATAGAGCACCTCAGCGCCGTCCGTATACAGCGCCTTGGAGGCCAAGGCGTGCTCGAGGCCGACTGTCTCGGCGAGGACCATGAGGGCCGGTCGGATACGTTGCATCGCGACGCCCTTGCTGCGAAACGCTGCCAGGGCCATCCCTTCCGCGAGTCCGACGAACGGGATCGTTGGATGATTTCTGCCATCGCTTGATAGGGCAGTCACGATCGGCTCGCCAACCACCTCGGGGCGACCAGGAGGCCGGCGAACGTATCCCTTCGCCCAGGTCGCGAACGTGGCAGTTGGCACGCCCAGATACTTGGCGGCCTCGGTCATCCGGTACAGGGGCACCTCGAACCGTATGTCGGGTTCAGAGGGTCGCTGACTGGCCATGCTCCACCGACCTTCCCGCCTTGGTACTCGCCGGCAGCTTGCCTGTTGTAGCGATGCAGCGCTCCGTCCCTTAGCAAGCTTCACGAACATGTGTTCGTGACAGTTCTCATTGTCCCTGGGAAAGGAGGATCGGTGAAGACCCTACCGTGTTCACCAGGCCCGAGCGATGCCGGCACGTCACTTGTGGACAACCAGCGGCGCGTCAGTATCCGACCCTCCCAGGCTGGGCACCTTGGGTATCCGCTCAGGAGCGCTTGCGCAGCACGGCGAGGGAGCGGGAGGCCATCGAGAGCTCCTCGCCGGCCATGTAGGTGGGGGCGTCGGCGCCGGCGGGGAGGACGAACGCGAGGCCGGTGTCGAGGACCAGCTCGTACTCCTTGCCCCAGGGGCGGCCCGGCAGGGTGAACATGGCGGGCTCGGCGCCGCCGTTGAGGAGCAGCAGGAAGCTGTCGTCGACGATGCGCTGGCCGCGCGGGCCCTGGTCGGGGATCTCGTCGCCGTTGAGGAACACGCCGAGGGTGGAGATGTCGGGTGCCTGCCACAGCTCCGCGGTCATCTCGGCGCCGTCGGGCGTGAACCAGCCGATGTCCTTGACGCCCGAGCCGTGGATGGCCTGGCCCTGGTAGAACTTGCGGCGGCGGAAGACCGGGTGGTCGCGGCGCAGCGCGATCACCGCGCGGGTGAACTCCACCAGGGCCTGCCTGCGCTCGTCCAGGTCCCAGTCCAGCCAGGAGAGCTCGTTGTCCTGGCAGTAGGCGTTGTTGTTGCCGCCCTGGGTGCGCGAGAGCTCGTCGCCGGCGACCAGCATCGGCACGCCGGCGGAGAGCAGCACGCTGACCAGGAAGTTGCGCTTCTGCCGCTCGCGCAGGGCGACCACCTCGGGGTCGCCGGTCGGCCCCTCGACGCCGCAGTTCCAGGAGCGGTTGTCGTCGCTGCCGTCGCGGTTGTCCTCGCCGTTGGCCTGGTTGTGCTTCTCGTTGTAGCTGACCAGGTCGTTGAGGGTGAAGCCGTCGTGCGAGGTGACGAAGTTGACGCTGGCGTACGGGCGGCGGCCGTCCGACTGGTACAGGTCGCTCGAGCCGGTGAGCCGGTAGGCGATGTCGGCCACGCCGGTCTGGGCGCCGCGCCAGAAGTCGCGCATGGTGTCGCGGTAGCGCCCGTTCCACTCCGACCACAAGGAGGGGAAGTTGCCCACCTGGTAGCCGCCCTCGCCGACGTCCCACGGCTCGGCGATCAGCTTCACGCGGCTGACCACCGGGTCCTGGTGGATCAGGTCGAAGAAGGCGCTCAGCCGGTCGACCTCGTGGAAGCTGCGCGCCAGCGAGCTGGCCAGGTCGAAGCGGAAGCCGTCGACGTGCATCTCGGTGACCCAGTAGCGCAGCGAGTCCATGATCAGCGCGAGCACCTGGGGGTGGCGCACGTTGAGGGTGTTGCCGCAGCCGGTGTAGTCCATGTACAGGCGCGGATCGTGGTCGACGGTGCGGTAGTAGGCGCGGTTGTCGAGCCCGCGGAACGACAGGGTGGGCCCGAGCTGGTTGCCCTCGGCGGTGTGGTTGTAGACCACGTCGAGGACCACCTCGATGCCGGCGGCGTGCAGGTTGCGCACCATCGCCTTGAACTCGCGTACCTGCCCGCCGCGGCTTCCCGACGAGCCGTAGCGAGCTTCGGGCGCGAAGAAGCCGACGGTGTTGTAGCCCCAGTAATTGGTCAGGCCGCGGGCTTGGACGTGGTGCTCGGCGACGTAATGGTGCGCCGGCAGCAGCTCGAGGGTGGTGACGCCGAGCCGCCGCAGGTGGTCGACCACCGCCGGCGAGCCCATGGCGGCGTAGCTGCCGCGCTTGCGCTCGGGCACCTCCGGGTGGCGCATGGTGTAGCCGCGCACGTGGGCCTCGTAGATCACGGTGTCGGACCAGGGCACCTCCGGCCGGCGGTCGTCGCCCCAGGGGAAGTTGTCGTGGGCCACCACCGACTTGGGCACGTGGGCGGCGCTGTCGCGGTCGTCGGGGGTGAGGTCGTCGCCGCCGACGCGGTAGCCGAACACGGACTCGTCCCAGCCGACCCTGCCCTCGATCGCCTTGGCGTACGGGTCGAGCAGCAGCTTGGCGGCGTTGAAGCGGTGCCCGCGCTCGGGCTCGTAGGGGCCGTGGACGCGGTAGCCGTAGCGCTGGCCGGGGCCGACCTCCGGCACGTAGCCGTGCCAGACGTGGGCGGTCACCTCCGGCAGGGCGAGGCGCCGCTCGGCGCCGCCGTCGTCGAAGAGGCACAGCTCGACCGCCTCGCCGTGCTCGGAGAAGACGGCGAAGTTGGTGCCCTCCCCGTCCCAGGTCGCTCCGAGCGGGTCGGGCCGACCGGGCCAGATCGGCTCGGGAGCCGCCGTCATCGGCGGCACATGGTCGCCATGCTCGACAGTCTGCCGTAGCCGCCACGCGGCGGGGAAATCGGCCGGGGGGTCCGGGGGGCTCGAGAGCGAGGCCGGAACCCAAGCGGCGGGCGGCCACGCACAGCCGAGCGGTAGCCCCCCGGGTGGACAAAGGGTCCGGGGGGCTCGAGAGCGAGGCCGGAACCCAAGCGGCGGGCGGCCACGCACAGCCGAGCGGTAGCCCCCCGGGTGGACAAAGG
>DASUZB010000270.1:0-3168 GCA_036377075.1 Actinomycetes bacterium
GCCTCGGTCGGCGGTCCCGCCGGGATACCCGGCGGAGGTTCCTCGGCCATCCGGCCATCCCGCCGGATGACCGACCGGGTCGGCAGGTCCAGCTCGCGCCACCACACCACGTCGGTGGCGTCGCCGAAGGTGCAGACCATCGCGGCGCCGGTGCCCTTGCCCGGCTCGGCCAGCCGGTGCGCCACCACCGGGACGCGGACCCCGAACAGCGGGGTGGCCACCTCGGTGCCGACCAGCGCCCGGTGCCGCTCGTCGTCGGGGTGGACGACCAGCGCGACGCAGGAGGCAAGCAGCTCCGGGCGGGTGGTCTCGACCTCGACCGGCGCCTGATCCACCGGGGGGCTACCGCTCGGCTGTGCGTGGCCGCCCGCCGCCTGGGTTGCGGCCTCGCTCTCGAGCCCCCCGGACCCTTTGTCCACCGGGGGGCTACCGCTCGGCTGTGCGTGGCCGCCCGCCGCTTGGGTGCCGGCCTCGCTCCTGAGCCCCCCGGACCCCCCGCCGTCGGGGCGCGGGAACGCCAGGCGGTAGTAGGCCCCCCGCACCGGGCGGTCCTCCACCTCGGCCTGCGCCACGGCCGTCTGGAAGTCGACGTCCCACATGGTCGGCGCGTCGCTGGCGTACGCCTCACCGCGCTGGAGGTTGCGCAGGAACGCCAGCTGGGCGGCGCGCCGCGCCCGGGCGTCGATCGTCGCGTAGGTCAGCGACCAGTCGACCGACAGCCCCATGGCGCGCCACTGCCGCTCGAAGTCGTCCTCGAACTCGGCGGTCAGGCGCTCGCACAGCTCCACGAAGTTCGGCCGCGAGACGCGCTGCGGGTCCTCGGGCCTCCCGGTCAGGGCGAGGTCGGGCTGGTACGGGAGCGTCGGGTCGCAGCGCACGCCGTAGTGGCTCTGCACCCGCCGCTCGGTGGGCAACCCGTTGTCGTCCCAGCCCATCGGGTAGAAGACCGCCCGGCCGCGCATCCGCTGGAAACGGGCGATCGCGTCGACCTGGATGTAGCCGAAGGCGGTTCCGAGGTGCAGGTCGCCGCTGATCGTGGGGGGCGGCGTGTCGATGGCGTAGGTCTCGTCGCGCGCCTTCGAGCGGTCGTAGCGGTACGGCCGCTCTCGCTGCCAGACGGCGTCCCACTTCGCCTCGAGACCGTTGGGCGACGGCTTGTCCGGGATGGCTCGCATGGCAATACGGTAACCCGCACGGCCTGGTGGCTGACTAAGCTGGTCGGGTGACCACCGAGCTGACCCTGCTGCCGCGGGTGGCCTACCGCGGCCAGGAGATCGCCGGCCCGCGGCTGCGCGGCCTCCTCGCGCTGCTCGCCGGCGACCTGCGCACCGGCAGCAGCGCCGGCCGGCTGGTCGAAGGGCTCTGGCCGGACGAGCAGCCCGAGAACCCGGCCAAGGCGCTGCAGGTCCTCGTCTCCCGCGCCCGGGCGCAGCTCGGCGCCGACGTCATCGCCAGCACCGCCACCGGCTACCGCCTCTCGCTGCGCGAGGACCAGGTCGACGCGTCCGCCGTCCTGCTCAGCGCGGCGGCGAGCGTGCGCAGCGCCCGCGCCGGCGACCACGCATCGGCCCTGGCGCACGCCGAGGCGGGGCTGGCGCTGTGGGACGGGGCCACCGGCGGCGACGCCGGGTTCGACGACCCGGTGTCGGCGCCGCGCGCGGAACGGGCGCCGACCTACCGGGCGCTGCGGCGCGCCCGCGCGCTGGCGCTGTCGCGGCTGGGCCGCCACGCCGAGGCGCTGGGGCCGCTCGACGACCTGGCCGCCGAGCGCCCGCGCGACGAGGAGGTCCTGCTGGAGCTGCTGCGCTGCGAGGCGGCGACGGCGGGGCCGTCCTCGGCGCTGGCCAGGTACGAGGCGTACCGCCGCTCGCTGCGCGACGAGCTCGGCACCGACCCCGGCGCCGAGCTCCAGGCCCTGCACCAGCAACTGCTGCAGGGCACCGCGCCGCTGGTCCGGCACGGCGTGCCGCACGAGCCCAACCCGCTGCTCGGCCGCGACGACGACATCGCCGCGGTGACCACCCTGCTGCGCACCGCCCGCGTCGCCTCGATCGTCGGTCCCGGTGGCCTGGGCAAGACGCGCCTCGCCCACGCCGTCAGCCGCCAGGCGGAGCAGCGGATCGTGCACCTGGTCGCGCTCGCCGGCGTGACCGGCGACGACGACGTCGCCGGCGAGGTCGCCGCGGCCCTGGGCGCCGGTGAGGCACGGCGCACCCCCGTCGGCCAGCGCGCCGTCCCGACCGACCTGCTCACCGGCATCGTCGGCGTGCTCGGTCCCGGCCCCGCGCTGCTGGTGCTCGACAACTGCGAGCACGTCCTGCGCGGCGCCCCGAGCTGGTCCGCGCCCTGGTGTCGATGACCAAGGACCTGCGCGTGCTCACCACCAGCCGCGCGCCGCTGGGCCTGTCGTCCGAATCGGTGTACCTGCTGCCGGAGCTGAGCCTGCCGACCGCCGTGGAGCTGTTCGGGCAGCGCGCGCACGCGGCCCGCCCCGGCGCCGAGCTGCCCGCCGGCGCGGTCGAGGAGGTCTGCCGCCACCTGGACGGGCTGCCGCTCGCGGTGGAGCTGGCGGCGGCGCGGGTCCGGGTGATGTCGGTCGCCGAGATCGGCCGCCGCGCTGACCGCTACCGGACGGGGTCGCGGTCGTACAGCCGCCTGGCCCAGAGGTAGCCGAGCAGGGTGATGCCGACGCCCCAGGCGATGCCGATGACGGCGTCGTTGCCGATCGGGGTGCCCAGCAGCAGCCCCCGCACCGTCTCGATCAGCGGCGTGAAGGGCTGGTACTCGGCGAACCAGCGCAGCCCGGTCGGCATCGAGTCGGTGGGGACGAAGCCGCTGCCGAGGAACGGCAGGAACACCAGCGGCATGGGCAGGTTGCTGGCGCTCTCGACGGTCTTGGCCACCATGCCGAACGCGACCGCCAGCCAGGTCAGCGCGAGGCTGATCAGCGCGAGGACGCCGATCGCCGCGACCCACTCGACGGGGCTGGCGCTGGGCCGGAACCCGATGAGCACGGCGACGCCGGTGACGACCGCGAGGCTGAGCAGGCACTGGGTCACGCTGCCGAGGACGTGCCCGACCAGCAGCGCGGACCGGAAGATCGCCATCGTGCGGAAGCGGGCGACGACGCCCTCGGTCATGTCCATGGCCACGGAGATCGCCGTCCCG
>DASUZB010000271.1:0-2131 GCA_036377075.1 Actinomycetes bacterium
GGCTGGTCGCTCACCATCAGGAGAATCCCTGACGACCACGACCTCGTTGGGGTCGGGGCGCTGCCCGGATCGGCGCCTGTCGGCCGGTAGCGGAGACACAGCCGGAGCACGTACCAGGCAAACGCTGGCTGCCGAATCGGGCAGCCCGGTCTCGGCCCAGATGAGCGCTTTCTCATCCCGGTCTCATCCTCCTTTCCTCGGGCGTGCCTACCATCTCTACACAAGCACACATCTATGGGTACGACCAGGGCGTGTTCTATTCGGATGCGGTCGACGTGACCGAGCGCTATGGCGCGGCAGATGACGATGACAGCGACTGACTGTGTCGCCGCTTGAAAGCGTGCGCCGGCGGCGCCATCAGGTTTTCCCGACAGCCTGAGGAGGTCACCGGCCACGCCCTGAGGGCCGCCGCCGGCGAGTTAGTTGAGGCCCGGTCATAACCGTGAGGGCCCACCGGACAGAAGACCGGTGGGCCCTGGTGGGCCTACCATGGGGCTGTCAGACCAAACCAGGCAGGCAGCAGCATGGTACCGCAGTCGTCGTTGTTGGTTGCGCTCGTCGACCTGATCGACGCGATCCCGAGCCCGTCCGAGCCTGGGCGGCAGGGATCGCAAGGCGGTCGTCCGCCGATCTATTCGGACCGTCTCTTCCTGAAGGCGCTGGTGATCATGGTGGTCCGCAACGTCTCGACGGTGAGCGGGCTGATCGCCATGCTGGAGCAGCCGACCTGGGAGATGGCGGCATTGCGGGGCCGGCTGACCGAGGCCGGTCGCTTCCCGAGTCGCCGCACCTGGGAGCGGCGGTTGGCGCTGGTGCCCGGCAGCCTGCCGGGTCGGATCGGCTGCTTCGGGCGGCACCTGGTCGAGCGAATCGCCCCATGGGCGGCCGGCGGTCATGCCGTCGCGATTGACAGCACGGTCATGCACGCCCGTGGCGGCGTCTGGCACAAGAAGCACCGCGACGCCGGCGTCGTCCCCCACACCTCGATCGACACCGAGGCCGGCTGGACCAAGTCGGGTTGGCACGGCTGGGTCTATGGCTGGAAGCTCCACCTCGTGACCACCGTGGCGGCCGTCTGGATCCCACTGGCCGCCGAGCTGACGCCGGCCACCACCGCCGACAACGACCCGGCCCCGCGCTTGCTCGACGAGCTGCCGCCCGAGGCGCGCTTCGTCCTCGGCGACACCCACTACAACGACCCGGCGGTTCGCGACCACTGCTTCGGCGCCGGTCGCCTCCTGGTCGCCACCCGCCGGGGTGCCTACCCCCACACCGACGACGGCGTCGAGGTTCGCCGCGTCTTCCACAAACTGCGCTCCCTCGCGATCGAGAACTTCAACGGCCAGTTCAAGGGCATCTTCGACGCCCACGGCTCGGTGCCGACCCGTGGCCTTGTCCGCACCCAGCGCTTCGCCCTCGGCGCCGTCTTCGTCTATCAACTGACTTTGCTCTACCGCTTCGAGCATGCCCAGGATCTCCGCGTCGGCCTCAAAGCCTTCCTCAAGGCCGCCTGATCACTCCGCTGGGGGTTATGACCGGGCCTCGTCTAGGTGAGGCGGGCGCGGGGCAGGTGGGTGCCGTGGCCGGGGCCGACCCGGAGCTTGCCGTCCTCCAGGACGACGGTCCCGCGGATCAGCGACAGGACCGGCTTGCCCTGGAGCTCCCAGCCGTTCCAGTTGCTGTAGCCGGCCTCGGTCTGGAGCGTCGACTCGTCCAGGGTCCAGCGGACCGATGGGTCGATGGCGACCAGGTCGGCGTCGGCGCCGGGGGCCAGGGCACCCTTGCGCGGGGCCAGCCCGAAGACGCGGGCCGGGTTGGTGCTCACCAGCTCGGCGAGGCGCTGGGGCGTGATGCGGCCTTTGGCGACGCCCTCGCTCCAGAGGACCGGCAGCAGCGTCTCGGTGCCTGGCGCGCCGAACGGGATCTCGAAGAAGCGCTCCTTGGGCCAGAGCTTCTGCTCCTTCGGCCAGGGCGAATGGTCGCTCCCGATCACCTGCACGTCCCCGTTGACGACGCCCTGCCAGATCGCGTCGGCGTCCTGCTGCGTGCGCGGCGGCGGCGCGAACTTCGCCCGACCGCCCGCTTTCGCCATGATCTCGCGGGTGAGCGTCAGGTACTGCGGGCAGGTCTC
>DASUZB010000272.1:0-11317 GCA_036377075.1 Actinomycetes bacterium
GGCCGCGTGCCACCCCCTCCACGTCCGAGTACCGCGGCCCGGTCCCGCGGAGGGATGCGACCCCTTCGGCGGCGATGACCTCCTGGTCGCGCGGTCCGAGCAGGCGCACCTGGCCCGGCCCGAGCAGTGGCAGCAGCGCGGCCAGCTCCTCCGGCAGCCCCGCGGACGGCAGCCCGAGCGCCAGGTACAGCTCGCAGTCGGCCGCCTCGCCGGTGGGCGACCGGTGCGGCGGGTAGCCGTCCTCGTGGCCGTCGACCATCAGCAGCCCGACGCCGCCGTGGCGGTCGCGGGCGGCGGCGAGCCCGCCGAGCAGCACCGGGCAGTCGCCCCCGAGCAGCAGGGGGAACTCCCCCGCCTGGTATGCCTCGCCGACGGCGGCGCGGGTGCGCGCCACCATCGCGACGAGTGCCCGCTCGGCGAGCAGCCCGGAGCGGGCGCTGCGCTCCGGGACGAGCCCGTCGACGGCGAGGTCGCCGCCGTCGACGGCGCCCAGCCGCGCGGCCAGCCCGGCCCGCCGCAGCGCGGCCGGCGCCCTGGCCACGCCGTCGGCCGTCCCCGACGAGTTGAACGGCACCCCGATCAGCCGCACGCCCATGCGGCCTCAGGCCCTCGGCGGCTCGGGGCCGATGCCGGGGCGGCGGTGGCGGGTGTGGACCTCGTAGCGGTCGCCGCGGTACAGCGAGCGGCTGTACTCGACCACCTCGCCGGCGGGGTCGCGGGTGACCCGCTGGAACAGGATCGCCGGCTGGTCGGGCGGGACCTCCAGGAGCCTCGCCTCGGCGTCGGTGAGCCGGATGGCGCTGACCCACTGGTCGGCCACTGCCACCTGGACGCCGAAGCGCTCGGCGAGGTGCTCGTAGAGGGAGGCGTCGGTGAGGTCCACCGCCTCCAGGCCGGGGAAGCGCCCGGCGGGGAGGTAGGCGCGCTCCAGCGCCATGGGCTCGCCGTCGGCGGTGCGGACCCGCTCGACGGTGACCACCGGGCCGCCCGGCTCGATCTCGAGCTGGCGGGCGATCACCTCGCTGGCCGGCACGACCTCGCGGCGCAGCATCACCGAGCCGGGCGTCATGCCCCTGGCGTGCATGTCCTCGGAGAAGGAGCTGAGCGTCTCCGGCTGGCTGAACTTGGGCTCGGCCACGAAGGTGCCGCTGCCGTGGACGCGGTAGACCAGCCCCTTGATGGCCAGCCCCTCGATCGCCTGGCTGGCGGTGGCGCGGGCGACGCCGTAGCGCTTGGCGAGCAGCCGCTCGGAGGGCAGCGCGCTGCCCGGAGGCAGCGCCGCGATCATCCCCTCGAGGATCTCCTCGAGCTGCTCGCCCTTGGGGCGCTTGGCGGACAGGCGCGGGGGCAGCGCCCCGATCACCTCTTCCTGGCGCGCGGTGGTCATGGCGCAGAGTGTAGCCGGGGACAAGTGGCCTAGTCCAGATACACCTTCTCCGACTTCGTGGTTCCGATGGTGTCCTTGCCGATGGATCGTTTCACCTGGAGTGGCTGCCCGACGTCACCTATTGACAGCCCAACTGGCCTATGCCAATGTCCGAGCCGGGTGAGGTCGACACGGCTGCGACCTGGCTTGCGGCGCGGCCGTCCGAGGCCGGAGGAGGATCCGTGAAAGCTCGATACCTGATCGCGACCGCGCTGGTCGCGCTCCTGGCCGCCGCGGGCTGCAGCAGCAGCAACAAGAGCGGTGGCGGCTCCCAGACCGCGAGCGGTGGGAGCAAGACCCTGACCGTCTGGCTGATGGACGGCTCGGCGCCCGACAAGCTGGTCAAGGACCTCAACACCGAGTTCCAGGCGGCCCACGCCGGCGTCACGGTGAAGTACGCCAAGCAGCAGTGGAACGGCATCCAGGAGAAGCTGACCACCGCGCTGGCTTCCAACAACCCGCCCGACGTGATCGAGCTGGGCAACACGCAGACGGCCAAGTTCGCCTCTTCGGGCGCGCTCGCCGACCTCAGCGGCAAGGTCTCCGACCTCGGCGGCCAGAACTGGCTCAAGGCGCTCACCGATTCGGGCGCCTGGGAGGGCAAGCAGTTCGGGGTGCCCTTCTACGCCGCCAACCGGGTGGTCATCTACCGCACCGACCTGTTCAAGAAGGCCGGCATCGCCGCGCCCACCTCCCTCGACCAGTGGATCTCGGACGGGCAGAAGCTGGCCACGACCAACAAGTCCAACGGCCGCTTCATGCCGCTGTACCTGCCAGGGCAGAACTGGTACTTCCTGTCCAGCCTGATCTGGGACGAGGGGGGCGACCTGGCCGTCAAGGAGGGAGACACCTGGAAGGGCGCCCTGGACACCCCCCAGGCGCAGGCCGGCATCGCCGACTACAAGAAGCTGTTCGACGGGCTCTCCAAGGCGCCGGCCGACACCGACGAGGCCACCCCGCAGCAGTTCGAGGTCATGGCCAAGGGCAACGTCGGCATGATGATCGGGCTGCCGTGGGAGCTGAACAGCGCCGCCGGCGCCGCGCCGAAGCTGAAGTCCAAGCTCAGCGCGTTCCCGATCCCGAGCCACACCGCCGGCCAGACCGCCCCGGTGTTCCTCGGCGGCTCCAACCTGGCGATCGCCGCCGGCTCCAAGCAGCAGGACCTGGCCTACGACTGGCTGAAGCTGCTGGCCGGCGAGAAGTACCAGACCCGGCTGGCCAAGGAGAACGGCGTGCTGCCCAACTCCTCCAGCCTGGCGACCTCCGTGTCCGACGACCCGGTGTACGCGGCCATGGCCAAGGCCGCCCAGAACGGCCGCATCACGCCCAACGACCCGAGCTGGGCGGCGGTCGAGGCGGCCCCGAACCCGATCAAGGACATGCTCACCAAGTTCCTCAGCGGCAAGGCGAGCGCGGCCGACGCCGCCAAGGAGGCGAGCGGCCTGATCACCCAGAAGATGGCGGGAAGCTGAGCGGACGGCGGGCCGACGGGTGGACGGGCGCACCGTGCGACGCGGCGACGCGCTGCTGAGCGGCGCGGATGTGGGGCAGGCGCCGGCCGGGACCGACGTCCCGGCCACGGCGCCGGCCCCCCGCCGCGGCGGGCCGGCGCCCTTCCGCCGCCCGCCGCGGGCGTCCGCCACCCGCCGCCTGCCCTTCCTGCTCGTCCTGCCCAGCCTGGTGGCCTTCGCCGCGCTGCTCGGCTACCCGCTCTACCAGGTCATCCGCATCTCGCTGCTGAAGCTCGACCTCGGCGAGCTGATCCGGCGCGAGACCGTCTTCGTCGGCCTGGCCAACTACCGCTCGATCCTGGCCGACCACTTCTTCTGGTCGGTAGTGCTGCGCACGGTGCTGTTCACGACCGTCTGCGTCAGCCTCACGATGGTGCTCGCCACCCTGGTGGCGCTGCTGCTCGAACGGCTCGGCCACGGGCTGCGGCTGGCGGTCGAGATCAGCCTGGTGCTCACCTGGGCGATGCCGGCGCTGACCGCGACGGTCGTCTGGCAGTGGCTGTTCGACACCCAGTTCGGCGTCGTCAACTGGCTGCTCACCGCGCTCCACCTCGGCGACTTCGGCGGCCACTCCTGGTTCGCGACCGGCCTGTCGACCTTCGCCGTCATCACCATCATCGTCGTCTGGCAGGCGATCCCGTTCGTGGCGATCACCCTCTACGCCGGGCTCACCGCCATCCCCAGGGAGCTGCGCGAGGCGATGCGGGTCGACGGTGCCGGCCCCTGGCGCGCCTTCTGGTCGCTGATCGTGCCGGCGCTGCGGCCGCTGTTCATGGTGACCTGCTTCCTCTCGATCATCTGGGACTTCAAGGTGTTCACCCAGGTCTGGCTGGTGCGCCAGGGCGGCCCCAACCGGCAGACCGTCACCCTGGCCGTGTACGCCTACCAGGAGGGCATCGCCACCAGCCACTTCGGCCGGGCGGCGGCGATCTCGCTGGTGATGGTGGCCCTGCTGCTGGCCGCGCTGGTCTACTACATCCGCCTGATGCTGCGGACCCAGGAGGACCTGTGAAGCCGGCGACCCGCAGGCGGCTGGCCAGCGGCCTGACCAACCTGGCCGGCGTGGCCACCCTGCTCGCCTTCGCCTTCCCCGTCTACTGGATGTTCGCGACCGCGTTCAAGCCGAGCCGCGACATCCTCACCTACACCCCGCGGCTGCTGCCCTGGCCGCCGACCCTCGAGCACTTCCAGCGCGCCGTCAGCCGCCCGTACTTCGGCGCCTACCTGCGCAACAGCCTGGTGGTGACCGGCAGCGCCGTGCTGCTGTCGCTGCTGATCGCGACCCTGGCGGCGCTGGCGGTCGGCCGCTTCGAGTTCCGCGGCCGCAAGGCCTACCTGCTGCTGGTGCTGATCGTGCAGATGGCACCGTTCGAGGCCCTGCTGATCCCGTTCTTCCTCATGCTGCGCCAGCTCGACCTGCTCAACCGGCTGCCGGCGCTGGTGCTGATCTACTTCATCTTCACCATGCCGTTCACCATCTGGACCTTGCGGGGCTTCGTGGTCGGGGTGCCGCGCGAGCTGGAGGAGGCCGCGATGGTCGACGGCTGCACCCGGATGCAGGCCTTCCGCCGGGTGGTCTTCCCGCTCCTCGCCCCTGGTCTGGTGGCGACGTCGATCTTCGCGTTCGTGACCGCCTGGAACGAGTTCCTGTACGCGTTCGTGTTCATGCGCGACCCCGACAAGTTCACCCTGCCCGTCTGGATCGCCAGCTTCCGCACCGCCTTCGGGGACGACTGGGGCGCGACCATGGCCGCGTCCGCCCTGTTCACCGTGCCGGTGCTCGCCTTCTTCCTGGCCATCCACCGCCGGCTCGCCTCCGGCCTGACCGCCGGGGCGGTCAAGGGCTGATGGCCGACTCCCTGCACCGCCTTGCCCTCGCCTGCCTGTTGCCCGGCTTCGAGGGCACCAGCGCGCCCGGCTGGCTGCGCCGGCGGGTGGCGCAGGGGCTCGGCGGGGTGCTGCTGTTCGCGCGCAACGTGGCCAGCCCCGAACAGGTCGCCGAGCTCGGCGCCGTCCTGCGCGGCGAGCGAGCGGACGTGCTGGTCGCGATCGACGAGGAGGGTGGCGACGTCACCCGGCTCGAGGCCGCCCGCGGCAGCTCCTACCCGGGCAACCTCGCCCTCGGCGTCGCCGGCGACCCGGCGCTGACCCGAACGGTGGGCCTGGCGATCGGCGCCGACCTGCGCGGCGCCGGCGTCAACCTCGACCTGGCGCCGGTGGCCGACCTCAACAGCGACCCGCGCAACCCGGTGGTCGGCGTGCGCTCGTTCGGCGGCGACGCCGCCCTGGTCGCGGCCCACGCCAGCGCGATGGTCGCGGGCCTGCAGGCGCAGGGCGTCGCCGCCTGCGTCAAGCACTTCCCCGGGCACGGCGACACCGCGGTCGACTCCCACCGGGCGCTCGCCACCGTCGCCGGCGGCGAGGCCGGGCTCGCCGCCGCGCTGCTGCCGTTCCGTGCCGCGATCGGCGCCGGGGTGCGCTGCGTGATGACCGCGCACGTGCTGGTGCCGGTCCTCGACGAGGTCCCCGCCACGCTGAGCCACCGCATCCTGACCGGCCTGCTGCGCGAGGAGCTCGGTTTCGACGGCGTGGTGGTCACCGACGGGCTGGAGATGCGGGCGGTCAGCGACACCGTCGGCCTCGCCGGCGGGGCCGTGGGCGCCGTCGCGGCCGGCGCCGACCTGCTCTGCGTCGGCGGCGGCCTGGCCGACGAGGGCACCGTCGAACTGCTGGCCGGCGCCCTCGCCGGCGCGGTCGCCGCCGGACGGCTGCCGGCGGAGCGGCTGGCCGAGGCCGCCGCCCGCGTCGCCCGGCTCGGCGCCTGGACCGCCGCCGCGCCCGCGCCGGCGCCGGCCGACCGGGCCAGCGGCCTCGCCGCCGCCCGCCGAGCCCTGCGCGCGCGGGGCCGCGCCCGCGCCGGCCGCGGCGCGCTGGTCGTCGAGCTGCGCCCAGAGTCGTCCATCCCCGCCGGCGCGGTCCCCTGGGGATTGGGAAGCGCCTTGGCGGCGCACGATCCCACCGTGACGGTGATCCCCTGCCACCACCCCGAGGCGCACGCCGACGGGCCTGATCCGTTCGACGCCGAGCGCCACGCGGCCGAGCTGGCCGGTCGCGCGGACGGGCGGCCGCTGCTCCTGGTCGTCCGCGACCTGCACCGGCACCCCTGGCAGCGCGAGCTGGCGACCCGCCTGCTGGCGCGGCGGCCCGACGCCGTGGTGGTCGAGATGGGCGTGCCGCTGCTGCCGCCCGACGGGGCGGCCGGCCTGCTCTGCACCCACGGCGCCGGCAGGGTGAACGCCGAGGCCGCGGCGGAGGTGCTGACGGGTGGAGGGGGGAGGGCAGGGTGAGCCTCGATTCGCTGCGCCTGCTCGGGGTGGACATCGGCGGGACCAAGATCGCGGTCGCGGTGGTCGAGGCCGACGGGACGGTGGTCGCCCGGCGGGTGGCGCCGACCCCAGCGGAGCAGGGCCCCGTCGCCGTGGTCGAGGCGGCCGCCGACCTGGCCGCACGGGTGCTCGCCGCCTACCCGGCGAGCGCCGGCGGCGTGGGCGCGCCCGGGGTGGTCGACGCCGAGCGCGGCGTGGTGGTCACCTCCACCGGCTACCTCCCCGGCTGGGAGGGGACCCCGGTCGCGACCGAGCTGGAGCGCCGCCTCGGCCTGCCGTTCGCCGCCGACAACGACGTCAACGCGGCCGCACTGGGTGAGGCGCGCCACGGCGCCGGCCGCGGGATCGGGTCGTTCCTGCTGGTGGTCGTCGGCACCGGCCTCGGTGGGGCGATCGTCCGCGACGGCCGGGTGCTGCGCGGCGCCACCGGCACCGCCGGGGAGGTCGGCCACGTGCCCGTGTTCGGGGCCGAGGAGGTGCGCTGCAGCTGCGGCCGCTCCGGCCACCTGGAGGCGGTCGTGGCCGCGCCGGGGATCACCGCCGCCTACCGGCGCGCCGGCGGCGAGCCGGGCGTCGACGTCCGCATCATGGCCAGGCGCGCGGCGGTCGGGGACCAGGCCGCCGCCACCATCCTGAGCGCGGCCGGCACGGCCTTCGGCCGCACCCTCGGCGGGCTGGTCAACACGCTGGACCCCGAGGCCGTCATCCTCGGCGGCGGCGTCATGCAGGCGGGCGAGCCGCTGTGGGCGCCGCTCGAGGCCGCCATGCGGGCCGAGGTGCTGCCGTCCGTGGCCGACGTGCCGCTGCGGTCGGCGGAGCTCGGCGTCGACGCCGGCGTCATCGGCGCCGCCGAGCTCGCGCGCGAGATGGTCGGGCCGTACACCGCCGTCGGGGCGGCGCCGTGACCCGGCCGCACGACGACCCGGCCCTTGCCGAGCCCGTGCGGGTCGTCTCCGCACCCCGAGTCGTCAGCGGCGACCGGGTGCTCGGCCCGGGCGCGGTGGCGCTCGACGGCGGGCGGATCGCCGCGGTGCTGCCCGAGCGCCCCGCCCCCGGCGAGGGGCACCTCTGGCTCGACCACGGCGTGCTCGTCCCCGGCCTGGTCGACCTGCAGGTCAACGGCTTCGCGGGGGTGGACCTGGCCAATGCCGACGCCGACGGCTGGGCGCGGGTCGCCGCGGCGCTCGCCGCCACCGGGGTGACCTCGTTCCTGCCCACCTTCGTCACCGCGCCGCTCGACCAGCTGGCCGCGTCGCTGGCCAGGGCGCGCGCGGCCCGCGGGCGTACGGCCCGTGGCGCCCGCGTCCTCGGCGCCCACGCCGAGGGCCCCTTCCTCTCGCCGGCCAGGCCGGGCGCCCACGACCCCGCCGCCATGCTCGACCCCTCCCCCGCCGCGGTCGACCGGTTGCTCGAGGCCGGCGAGGGCGTCCTCGCCGTGACCACCCTGGCCCCGGAGCGCCCCGGCGGGATCGCCGCGGTCGCCCGGCTGGCCGGCGCGGGCGTGGTGGTCTCCGTCGGGCACTCCGACGCGCGCGCCGCCGAGGTGGCCGCGGCCGCCGACGCCGGCGCGCGCATGGTCACCCACCTGTTCAACGCCCAGCGGGGGCTGGGCCACCGCGAGCCCGGCGTCGCCGGGCAGGGCCTGGTCGACCGGCGCCTCACCCTGGGGCTGATCGCCGACCTCCACCACGTCCACGAGGCCGTCTGCCGCCTGGTGATGGCCGCGGCGCCGGGGCGGGTCGCCCTGGTCAGCGACGCCGTCGCCGCCACGGGCATGCCGCCGGGCCGCTACCGGCTCGGCTCCGTGGCGGTGGTGCTGGCCGAGGAGGGCCCGCCGCGGCGCGACGACGGCACCATCGCCGGGTCGGTGCTGCGGCTGGACCGTGCCGTCGCCAACGTCGCCGGCCTCGGCGTCGGCCTGGCCGAGGCGGTCGCCGCCGCCACCCGCGTCCCGGCCGACCTGCTGGGCCGGGACGACGTCGGCCGCATCGCCCCTGGCGCCCTCGCCGACCTGGCCTGGCTCGGCGAGGACCTCGGCGCGCTCGCGACCTGGGTCGGCGGCGACCTCGCCTGGCCCTCCCCCGCCGAGCTGGCCGGGCTGGTCGGCCAGGTGGGGTCGGGAGCGCGGCCGTGACCACCACCATGGCGGCCGAGATCGCCGAGCAGCCCGACGCGGTGGGCCGCACGGTCGACGCCCTGTGGCCGCTTCGCGGCGCCCTGGCGGAGCTGGGCGCCGGCGCGCGGCACGTGCTGTTCCTGGCGCGGGGCTCCTCGGACAACGCCGCCACCTACGGCCGCTACCTCTGCGAGGTCCACGCCGGGCGGGCCGCGAGCCTCGGGGCACCGTCGCTGGCCACCCACTACCGGACGAGCACCGACCTCGGCGGCGTGCTCGCCGTCGGCCTGTCGCAGTCCGGCGAGACCGAGGAGATCGTCGCGGCGCTGCGCTGGGCGGCCGAGCGCGGCGCCCGCACCGTCGCGGTCTCCAACGCCGCCGGCAGCGCCCTCGCCGCCGCCGCCGACCTGGCCCTGGTGACCGCCGCCGGGCGCGAGCGGGCGGTGCCCGCCACCAAGACCTACACCACCCAGCTCGCGGCCCTGGCCGTGCTCGCCTCCGCGCTCGCCCCGCCCGACCCCGCCTTCGACGCCGCCATGGCGCGGGTGCCGGCCGCGATCGCGGCTATGCTCGGCACCGCCGCCGGGGCCGAGCACGTGGCCGCCAAGCTCGCCACCACCCGCGCCGGGGGTCCGGGGGGGTCAGGGAGCGGGGCGACCACACCGGCCTGGGCCGGCGGCATGGTCGTCTCCGGGCGGGGGCTCGCCTACTCGACCGCGCTGGAGCTCGCCCTGAAGCTCGAGGAGACCTGCTACCTGCCGGCGATCGGGTTGTCCCACGCGGACCTGGTGCACGGGCCCATCGCCCTGCTCGGACCGGGCACCCCGGCGCTGCTGGTGGCCGCGGGCGACGGGCCGGTGCTGCCAGGCATGACCGCGCTGGCCCGCTCGGTGGCGCAGCGCGGCGGCGTGGCCTACGGCATCGGCGGCGACGACGAGTTCAAGGCGGCCTGCGCGGCCGCCCTGCCCGGCCCCGACCTGCCGGAGGCGCTCGCCCCGATGGCCCTGGTGGTACCCGGCCAGCTCCTGGTCGAGGCGCTCGCCCGCCGGCTCGGCCTCGACCCGGACCGGCCGCGCGGGCTCACCAAGGTCACCCAGACGGGCGGCCCGGCCTCAGGAACCTCATGACCACGGCGTCTTGGGTCGTGGCTGCAGCTCGCCGTCGACGTAGAGGTCGACCCGCTCGTTGAAGAAGGCGAGCAGCCGCTCGATCTTGGGGCACTCGGGGATGGGGAACGGGTAGCTCCAGACCGCGTCCTTCACCTCCGTGCCGCCCGCCCTCGCCGTCCAGTAGACCGCCTTGCCCTTGTAGGGGCACTGGGTCGACGTGTCGGTCGGCTCGAGCAGCTCCATGCGCACGTCGGCCCGCGGGATGTAGTAGCGGGTGGGCAGGCCGGTCTCGAACAGCAGCCGCGGCCGCCGCGTCTCGGCGACCGCCTCGCCGCCGATCTCCACCCGCACGTGCCGCGAGCTGTTGAGCACGTCGACCCGGTGGTAGGGGCTGCGCGGGTGGACGAAGACCTCGTCGTCCTCCTCGAACCAGGCGTCGACCTTGTTCCAGTAGAAGGCCACGTGGCCCTTGATCGGCGCCGCTTCCGGCAGCGGGTCCTGGTAGCCCCAGACCGCGTTCTTGCTGGTCCGCTCGGCCACCCTGATGGTCCAGTAGGAGGCGTCGCCCTTCCAGGGGCAATGGGTCGACTTCCCGGTCGGCTCGAGCAGGTCCATGCGCACGTCGGCGACCGGGAAGTAGTAGACGGGCAGGTGCCTCGCCTCGAGCAAGGTCAGCGCGTCGGTGGAGTCGGCGACGGTGGTGCCGGCGAAGACGGCGCGCACCCGCCGGCCGCTCGGCTCGATCCTGTTGCCGCTGCCGGGTCCGTGGTCCGGAACCTGCAGGTCGCGGTCCTCGAGTGCTTCTGTCATGGAAGGCTCCTTCCGCCACGTGCCTCCCATTCAGCGTAGTAGTCCGAGGCCGCGCCCGCCGGGTCAGCTCGCGGCGGCAGCGGCGGTGCGCCGCCGGCGCGCGCCGTGCCCGCTGCGGCCGTTCAGCCTGGCCGAGGCCGTGCGCCGGACGGTGGGGAGCACCGGGCTCACGGCCGCGCGGTCGTAGGCGTCGCCGTAGAGCGTGCGCGGGTGCCAGCCCAGCACCTCGTCGCAGAAGCGCTCGATGGTCACCAGGCTCATCGTCCCGGCGACGCGGGCGTTGCCGTAGGCGCCGAACAGCTCCGGCCCGAGCAGCTCGCGCAGGGAGGTGCTGCGCCGGTTGGCCAGCCGGGTCACCTCGGTGAGCACCGGCCGCGCAGGGAGCCGGTGGCGGTCGGCTCCCTGCGCGGGCGCGGTGGCCGGTCGTTCGATCCGGCGCTGGCAGGCGGCCACGTCGGCGCACCTGGGTCCTTCGAAGCCACGCGTCCCGCGCCGTCCGCAACGGGTACAGGTCCACCGGGATCGGGCCCGGCCAGTGGCCTGCTCTTGCATGCCTTTCACGCTCCTCGGTCCGTGCTCGGGGTATGGGGCGCCGGCGCGGCGCCCGCGGCGCCGGCGGGGAGGCTGGCCGGGCAGGCGGTGCCGACCCGCTCGGCCAGCGCGAGGGTGCGGCGGGTCTGCCACGGCTCCTCGAGCAGCAGGCGCGACGCCTCCGCGGCGGCGAGCAGGCCGGCCTCGACCTCGCCACGGTCGAGCTCGCCGCCGGCGGCCAGGCTGAACAGCCGCAGCCCGGCCCGGTACAAGGTGTGGCCGCGCTCCCCCTTGGGCGCGCGGGCGACCTCGGCGAGCCAGCGCTCGAGGATCGCCCGGCCGCCCGCACCAGCCGGCTCGATGGCGGCCCGCGCGGACGGGTTGGCCGCCAGTTCGATGGTGCGGGCGGAGGGAGCGCGGCCAGCGAC
>DASUZB010000273.1:0-3216 GCA_036377075.1 Actinomycetes bacterium
CGCGAGCAGACCCTCAACCAGCTCCTGGTCGAGATGGACGGCTTCGACGTCAAGTCGGGCGTGATCCTGATCGCCGCCACCAACCGGCCCGACATCCTCGACCCGGCGCTGCTGCGCCCCGGCCGCTTCGACCGCCAGATCACCGTCGACCGGCCCGACCTCAAGGGCCGCCTCGACATCCTCAAGGTCCACGCGCGCGGCAAGCCGATGGCGGCCGACATCGAGCTCGAGGTGCTGGCCCGCCGCACCCCCGGGTTCACCGGCGCGGACCTGGCCAACGTGATCAACGAGGCGGCGCTGCTCTCGGCCAGGCACACGCGCAAGGAGATCCACGGCGACGAGCTGGAGGAGGCGATCGACCGGGTCATCGCCGGGCCCGAGCGCAAGACCCGCGTGATCTCCGAGAAGGAGAAGCGCATGATCGCCTACCACGAGTCCGGGCACGCGATCGTGGGCCACGCCCTGCCCAACGCCGACCCCGTCCACAAGGTCTCGATCATCTCCCGTGGCCGCGCGCTCGGCTGGACGCTCGCCCTGCCGGTGGAGGACAAGTTCCTGGTCACCCGCAGCGAGATGATCGACGAGCTGGCGATGCTGCTCGGCGGACGGGTGGCGGAGGAGCTGTGGTTCCTCGACCCGACCACCGGCGCCTCCAACGACATCGAGCGCGCCACCGGCCTCGCCCGCAAGATGGTCTGCGAGTACGGCATGAGCGACCGGCTCGGCTCGCTGGTGCTCGGCACCAAGCAGGAGAACGTCTTCCTCGGCCGTGACTTCGGCCACCAGCAGGACTACTCCGAGCAGGTGGCGTTCGAGATCGACAAGGAGATCCGCCGGCTGATCGACGAGGCCCACGTGGAGGCCGAGCAGATCCTCACCACCTACCGCGACGTGGCCGACGCGATGGTCGAGGCGCTGATGGAGAAGGAGACCATCGGCAAGGAGGAGCTGGCCAGGGTGCTCGCCCCGGTGGTGAAGCGCCCGGCGCGCGGCATCATGGCCGGCCCGGCGGCTCCCGCCGGCAACGGTGCCCGCGCCCGCGACGAGGCCGGCATCAGGGCGGCCCAGGACAGCTCCGCGGCCGACTGACGGCGCGACCGACGAGCGGGCCAGGGAATCCCCCTGGCCCGCTCTGCTGTTGCCGACCTGGGACCGCCTTCGGCGGGGCCGAAGGCAGCGCTGCCACACTGGTCAGCGGACGGAGCGCGAATCGAGCAGTGAACGAAGGGTTGCGGATGAGCGAGGACGGTAGGCGGCAGGTCGCCGAGATCGGCTCCCTGGCGGAGGAGTCGCAGAGCCTGGGAGCGGGCCGTCCGGCCTTCGACTTCGACAAGGTCGAGCAGGGTGTCCGCATGATCCTCGAGGGGATCGGCGAGGACCTGGACCGCGACGGCCTGCGCGAGACCCCGACCAGGGTCGCCCGCATGTGGGAGGAGATCACCGTCGGCCTGCGCACCAACCCGGCCGACGCCCTCCAGGTGGTGTTCGAGGAGAGCCACGACGAGATGGTGATGGTCCGCGACATCCCGCTGTATTCCATATGTGAACACCACATGGCCCCGTTCATCGGCAAGGCCCACGTGGCCTACATCCCCAACGTCCGCGGGCAGCTCACCGGGCTGTCCAAGCTGGCCAGGCTGGTGGACGGGCTGGCCAGGCGGCTGCAGGTGCAGGAGCGGCTCACCGCGCAGATCGCCGACCAGCTGGTCGAGCACCTCGAGCCGCGCGGTGCCCTGGTGGTGATCGAGGCGGAGCACCTCTGCATGAGCATGCGCGGGGTGCGCAAGCCGGGCGCGGTCACGGTGACCTCGGCGGTGCGCGGGCAGTTCCGCGACAGCATGTCGACCCGGATGGAGGCGATGAACCTGATCGGCGTGACCCGCCTGGCCTGAGCCGCGGCGGGGCCTATCATGGGCCGGCATCCCGTCCGGAGGAGGTCCGCTTGGCGACTCGGCCCGTCGCGCCGCACGACCTGCGGGTCGGCCACCAGCTCCTGCCGACGGCGAGCCGCTGCCTGGTCATGGGCGTGGTGAACGTGACCCCGGACTCGTTCTCCGACGGTGGCCGCTTCGTCGACCCGGACGCCGCCGCGGCGCACGGCCTCGCCCTCGCCGAGGAGGGCGCCGACGTGCTCGACGTGGGCGGGGAGTCGACCCGGCCGGGTGCCGGCGACGTCGACCAGGCCACCGAGCTGGCCCGGGTGCTGCCGGTGGTGGAGCGGCTGGCGGGAGCGACCGCCGTGCCGCTGTCGGTCGACACCCGCAAGGCGGCCGTGGCCCGGGCGGCCCTGGGCGCGGGCGCGACCATGGTCAACGACGTCAGCGCCGCCCGCGACGACCCCGAGGTGCTCGCCGTCGCGGCCGAGGCGAAGGCGGCGCTGGTGCTGATGCACATGCGCGGCTCGCCCGCGACCATGCAGGACGACCCGCGCTACGACGACGTGGTCGGCGAGGTCGAGGCGTTCCTCGCCGAGCGCTGCGCCGCCGCGGAGGCGGCCGGCGTCGCGCCCGACGCGCTGGTGGTCGACCCGGGCATCGGCTTCGGCAAGCGCGACCCGCACAACTACGCGCTGCTGGCCGCGCTGCCCCGCCTCACCCGCCTGGGCCACCCGCTGATGGTCGGCACCAGCCGCAAGGGCTTCATCGGCCGCGCCCTCGACCTTCCCGTCGACCAGCGCGAGGAGGGCACCGCCGCGACGGTGACCTGGGCGGTCGAGCGCGGTGTCCGGATCGTTCGCGTCCACGAGGTGCGCTCCATGGTGCGGGTGGTGCGCATGACCGAGGCGTTGCTGGCGGGGGCGCCGGCGGCGGAGCCGCCGTGGTGAGCTCCGACCGCATCGTCCTGCGGGGCCTGCGGGTGTTCGGCCACCACGGCGCCCTGCCCCACGAGGCCGAGCTCGGCCAGGTGTTCGTCATCGACCTGGAGCTCGCCGTGGACCGGGCCGCGGCCGGGCGCGACGACGACCTCGCCTCGACGGTGGACGACGGCAGGCTGGCCGGGCGCGTCGCCGAGCTGGTCGCCGGCCGGCCGCGCCGGCTGGTCGAGGCGGTGGCCGAGGACGTGGCCGGGCTGGTCCTCGCCGACGAGCGCGTCCGCGAGGTGCGGGTGCGGGTCGCCAAGCCGCACGCGCCGCTGCCGGTCGACGCGACCGAGGTCGCGGTCGAGCTGGTGCGGAACAGGACCGGGGGGTCCGGGGGGCTCGAGAGCGAGGCCGGA
>DASUZB010000274.1:0-9144 GCA_036377075.1 Actinomycetes bacterium
CCTTTGCCGTGACGGCCGGCGGTAGGGCCCGCCGGCCGAAGCCGTTCAGGCCGCGCGCCGCCAAGGCCCGCCGGCGTGCCCTGCGCGCCAGGCTCGCCCCCGTCGACCTGGTCGGCCTGCTGGTCACCAAGCGGGTCAACGTGCGCTACCTGACCGGCTTCTCCGGCAGCTACGGCGCCTTGCTGCTGCTGCACGACCGCACCGTGTTCTTCACCGACCGCCGCTACGAGCGGCAGGCCGCCGAGGTCGACGGCGCCGAGGTGGTGATCGCCCCTGGCGACCTGGTCGCCGGGGTGATCGGGGTGGTCGGCAGCGACGGCGACGGCCTCGGGTTCGAGCCGGGCGGGCTCACCTGGGGCAGCGGCCAGCGGCTGCGCACCCTGCTGCCGGGCAGGGCGGTGGTGCCAGCCCCCGAGCTGGTCGAGGAGCTGCGCGAGGTCAAGGACGAGGACGAGCTGGCGGCGATGCGCGAGGCCGCCAGGATCGCCGGCGAGGCGCTGACGGAGCTGCTCGGCGGGCTGCGCGCGGGCGTGACCGAGCGCGAGGTCGCCCGCGAGCTGGAGATAGTCCTGCGCCGATGCGGCGCCGACGGCGCGGCATTCCCCCCGGTCGTCGCGTTCGGGGAGGGCAGCGCCGAGCCGCACCACCGCCCGGACGACCGGCCGCTGCGCCGCGGCGACCTGGTCGTCCTCGACCTCGGCGCGGTGGTCGAGGGCTACCGCTCCGACATGACCCGCACGGTGGTGCTCGGCCGCGCCTCGCCGCGCCAGCGGGAGCTCCACGAGCTGGTGCGGCGCGCCCAGGAGGCGGGGCTGGCCGCGCTGCGCCCCGGGGTCCGCTGCGACGAGGTCGACCGGGCCTGCCGCGAGGTGATCGCCGCGGCCGGTCGCGGCGACGCCTTCAGCCACCCGGCCGGCCACGGCGTCGGCCTGGAGATCCACGAGGCGCCCTGGGTGCGGCCTGGCGGCTCTGGTAGGATCGCCGCCGGAACGCCTGTGACCGTCGAGCCCGGTGTCTACCTCCCCGGCTTCGGCGGCGTGCGGATCGAGGATCTCGCTGTCGTCCGCCCGGACGGTCACGAGCTGCTCACCACCGCCCCCAAGGAGCTCCTCGAGCTGTGACCGGCAGGGGGCGCGGCGGCCTCGGGCATCCGGGCCGGCGCGGCGAGCGTCAGGAGGCGCGATGCCAACCACCAACGACCTGAAGAACGGCATGACGCTGAACATCGACGGCGCGCTCATGAACGTGGTCGAGTTCCAGCACGTCAAGCCGGGCAAGGGCGGCGCCTTCGTGCGCACCAAGCTGAAGAACGTCCGCACCGGCCGGGTGCTGGACAAGACCTTCCGGGCCGACGAGCCGGTCGAGGTCGCCATCCTCGAGAAGCGGCAGATGCAGTACCTCTACCGCGACGACACCGGCTTCCACTTCATGGACACCGAGACCTACGACCAGGTCGCGGTCGACGCCGGGGCGGTCGGCGACGCCGCCGGCTACATGGTGGAGGGGTCCACCCCGTACGTGACCTTCTACGACGGCACCGCCATCGGCGTGGAGCTGCCCGCCAGCGTGGAGCTCACCGTGAGTGAGACCGAGCCGGGCGTGAAGGGGGACCGCGTCTCCGGCGCGACCAAGCCGGCCACCGTCGAGACCGGCTCGGTCGTCCAGGTGCCACTGTTCGTGGAGACGGGCGACCGCATCAAGGTGGACACCCGCAGCGGTGCCTACCTGACGCGGGTGCAGTGAGCGCCCGCGGCGACGCTCCGGTTCCGGGACGCTCCGCCGCCCGCCGCCGCGCCCTCGACATCCTCTACGAGGCCGACCTGCTCGAGCAGCCGATCGCCGAGGTGCTCGAGCGCCACCTCGACGACCCCGGGAGGGACCCGCCCGACCCCTACGCCGTCGAGCTGGTCCGCGGCGTCGAGCGGCTCCAGCGCGAGCTCGACGAGCGCATCGGCCACGCCGCGGAGCACTGGACCATCGAGCGCATGCCGCTGCTCGACCGCAACCTGCTGCGGCTGGCCGGCTACGAGCTGGTCGCCCGGCCGGAGGTGCCCACCGCGGTCGCCCTCGACGAGGCCATCGAGCTGGCGAAGCTGCTGTCGACCTCGGAGTCGGGCCGCTTCGTCAACGGCGTCCTCGGCCGCGTCGCCGGGGAGGTCCGGGGCACCCCGCCGGCCACGGAAGGTGGTCGCGAGCCCCGCGGGGGGCACCGTGGCGGACCCCGCCGCGACCCCCACTGACGCCGGTCGAGTTGCTTGCCCTGTTTGGGGCCGCGGCCCCGGCGGTCACGCCCACCACGGTCGCCGCCGCCCCGTCCACGCCGGCGTCGGCCGCGCCCACCGCCACCACCGCGGTCCCGCCGGACACCACCACCCCGACGGCCACGACCGTCCCGGGCAACCTGCTCGGCAACCCCGGCTTCGAGTCCGGCTTCGACGGCTGGCAGCCGATCGGCGGGGCACGGGTCGACCTGGCCGACGTCGCCCACGAGGGGGGCTTCGGCATCAGGCTCAGCCGCGGCTCGACGCCCAGCCCGGGCGTCGCCTACCCCGCGGTCACCAGCACCAAGGCCAAGGGCGCCACCTACGTGGCCACCGCCTGGGTGCAGGCCACCCGCCCCGGCATCACCGGGGAGATCCACCTCCTCGAGTACCTCCACGGCCGCCGCTTCGCCGTCTTCCGGTCCGGGCTCGACCTGCGCGACCGCCACTGGCACCGCCTCCAGGCCGCCCAGCTCGTCCACGTCAAGGGCAGCACCCTCGGGCTCGAGGTCGTCGCCCCCGACCTCCCCGGCCGGACCGACCTGATGATCGACGACGTCGCGGTCCGCCTCCTGGTGGTCCTCGACCAGGACAACAACCGGGTGCTCGACGCCTTGACGACCACGACGAGCGCCGCCGGCGGCTTCAGCATCGCCGACAAGATCCCCACCAACGGGGTCATGAGCATCCGCCTGATCGTCAAGGGGCCGAACGGCGCCCGCATCGGCTTCGCCGACCACCAGATGGAGGCGGGCCACGCGATGTGCCCGCTGCCCTACACCGGTCCTGGCCACGCCACCGTGCTGCTGGCCTTCGCCGCCGCCGTGCTCGTCCTCGGCGCCGCGCTGCTGCGCACCCAGTCCTACCGCGGCACCCACCTGGCGAGCTGACCGGCGGGACCGGCAGGTCGCCCCAGCCCCAGGCCCGGCCCGGGGCTGGCCCTACCTAGCCCGAAGGGGCACTCCGCAGCCGCGGGGCGATGCGATACGGTAGGAGTCGAGTCGTTCGTCTGAAGCACGACGCAGGACAAGCTTCAGCCGGCTCGGGGGGAACGAGCATGCCGGGAGGGGAGCGGGCGGACCGGGCTCGCCCGGTTGGTCCGCCTGTCCTGGTGCTGTACCGGTTGGCTCTGGCCGTGGCGGTCAGCGCCTGGGTGGTGGCCGGCCTGCTGGGGTGGCGCGGCCGCCCGCCCGGGCTGTCGCCGACGGAGGCGGCCGGCTGGGTGCTCGTGCTGCTCCTGTTCGGGCTGCTGCCCGCCCCGCGCCGTGGCGGCCCCGGGCTCACCATCACCTTCGCGGTCCAGGCCGCCATCGCCCTGCTCTACCCACCGGAGGTGGCCGCGACCCTGGCGTTCCTCGGCGGCGCCGAGCGGCGCGAGCTGCGGCGGCGCGGCGTCCCGCTGTGGGCCGTCAGCGACCGCGCCGAGCAGGCGCTCGTCGCGGCGCTCGGCAGCGCCGCCTTCCGGCTGCTCGCCACCGTCCACGCCCCCTGGCCCCGGCTGCTGGCCGCCTACCTCGCCAGCGTCCTGCTGATGCACGCCGCCGCCACCGCATTCCTGGTCGCCGAGGAGCGCCTCGCGGTGGGGACGCCGGTCTGGGAGGCACTGGTCAGGCTGGAACGTGCATCGCCGTGGCGGTTCCCGTCCGACATCCCGGGCCTGGGCTGGTTCGGACTGCCGGCGGCCCGCCTCTACCTGGCCGAGGGGTTCTGGCCGACGCTCATGCTGCTCGGGCTGATGTGGTACGCGCGCAAGAAGTGCTTCCAGACGGTGGACCTGGCCGACCGCCTGGCCACGCAGAACCAGCTGCTCGAAAGCCAGTCCAGCGAGCTGCGCAGCCACCTCGCCCGCGAGCAGGAGACCGTCGCCGAGCTGCAACGCCTCAACCGCATGCACGGCCAGTTCGTCGCCATGGCCTCCCACGAGGTGCGCACGCCGCTGACCGCGATCATCGGCTACGCCACCACCCTCCGCCGCTTCCAGGTGGGCGGCGACCCGCGCCTGCGCGCCACCTTCCTCGACATCATCGAGCGCCAGGCCAGGCGGCTGCTCGCCCTGGTCGAGAGCCTGCTCACCGTCTCCAACCTGGAACGCGGCGAGCTCGCCGCCCGGCCGGCACCGGTCTCGGTGGCGGCGCTGTGCCACGAGGCGGTCGAGGCGCTCGGCGCCGCCGGCGGCCAGGTGCGGCTGCGCCTCGAGCCCGACCTGCCGCCGCTGGAGACCGACCGCCGCTTCCTCGGCCAGGTCCTCGGCAACCTGCTGGAGAACGCGGTCAAGTACTCGCCGGCGGGGAGCGTCTGCGAGCTCGGCGCCGGCCAGGACGGCGCCTGGCTGGCGCTGTGGGTGCGCGACCACGGCAGCGGCATCCCCGAGGCCGAGCTCGGCCGCATCTTCGACCGCTTCTACCAGGTCGACGCGTCCGACACCCGCGCGGCGACCGGCGTCGGCCTGGGCCTCTCCCTGGTCCAGGACCTGGTCCACCTGCTCGGCGGGACCGTCTCGGTGGCCAGCAGGGTGGGGGAGGGGAGCCAGTTCACCGTGCGGCTGCCGCTGTCGCGGGAGGCACCCGGAACTAGGCAGGATGCGCGTGGTCGCCGCGCTCGTGCAGCAGCTCGCGCATTGCCGGGCGGAGCCGGTCGAGCTCGTCGCTAGCGACGCTGGCGTCGGCGCCCGCCACCTCGCCGACGCCGACCACCAGCACGTTGGGGCTGAACGAGCGCAGCCGCCGCAGCAGCGCGTCCCAGCCGTCGGTGGCGAGGTCCGCGTCGACCACCAGGAAGCGGGCGCGCCGCTCGACCGCCTCGCTGTAGGCGCCGGCGGCGTCGTCGCCCTCGCCGACCACCTCCCACTCGGCGGTCACGGTGGCCCGGCGCAGGGCCAGCCGCCGCTCGCGCTCGGCGGCGGCCACCACGACACGAACGGCGCTGCACACGGCAACCTCCCCAAATTGGCTCGGAGCCATATCCTACGCATCGGCCGACGACGGAAGGTGGGAGGGGAATGACCGCGACGAGCGTCCGGCCGCGCCACGCAACGCCGCTGCTCCTCGCCGTCGCCCTGGCCGCGCCGCTGGCCGGCTGCGCCGGCCGCGGCGACCGCGCCGCCCCCGCGGCCACGACCACCACGCGGCCGGCGGCGACCAGCAGCACCCGGGTCACGGGCGCGCGCGGCGGCATCCTGGTCTTCTCCAAGACCACCGGCTTCCGCCACCAGTCCATCCCCGACGGCATCGCCGCCCTGCGGGAGATGGGCGGCCGGATCGGCCTCGTGGTCGACGCCACCGAGGACGCCGCCCGCTTCACCGACGCCGACCTGGCCCGCTACCAGGCGGTCGTGTTCCTCTCCACCACCGGCGAGCTGCTCGACGACGGCCAGCAGGCCGCCCTGCAGCGCTACCTCCAGGCCGGGCACGGCTGGCTCGGCATCCACGCCGCCTCCGACGCCGAGTACGGCTGGCCCTGGTACGCCGGCCTGGTGGGGGCGCAGTTCCGCCGTCACCCCGCGGTGCAGCCCGCCACCGTGGTGGTCGACCCCGCCGGCCGCGGCCTGGCCGGCCCGGTGCCGCGGCGGTGGCGGCGCACCGACGAGTGGTACGACTTCCGCGCCAACCCCCGCGGCAAGGTCCACGTGCTCGCCACCGTCGACGAGGCCAGCTACGCCGGCGGCGGCATGGGCGCCGACCACCCGATCGCCTGGTGCCACGACTACGACGGCGGGCGCAGCTGGTACTCCGCCATGGGCCACACCGTGGAGAGCTTCCACGAGCCGCTGTTCCTCGCCCACCTCGCCGCCGGGCTGCGCTACGTCACCGGCCAGAGCGGCGCCGGCTGCGCCGCCGGTGCCTGACGCCGATCCACCGGGGGCCGAACCACACCGCTGTGATTTCGCCCTTGCCGGCGGGCCGCGGGGCGGCTAGCATCCGCCGCGGAGTCCCTTTAAGGATTGGCCCCGTGAGGCCAGGAAGGGAGCGAGGTCCATGCTGCTGCGCGCTGCCCCCACCCCGAGCGGGCTGGGGGCGTCTTGACGTCCGGGGCCTCGTCGGTGGCGATCATGGACGCCGCCGACGTGGGCCGGGCGCTGACCCGCATCGCCCACGAGGTGGCCGAGCGCAACCGCGGCGTCGACGGGGTGGTGCTCGTCGGCCTCCACACCCGCGGCGTGCCCCTGGCGCGGCGGCTGGCGGCGAAGCTGGCCGAGATCGAGGGTGGGCCGGTGCCGGTCGGCGCGCTCGACGTGAGCATGTACCGCGACGACATCGGCCTGCGGCCGCCGGTCGCCGGCCACGACACCCACCTGCCGTTCGACCTCGCCGCCAAGATGGTGGTGCTGGTCGACGACGTGCTCTACACCGGGCGCACCATCCGGGCGGCGCTCGACGCGCTGCTGGACTTCGGCCGTCCCCGCGCCATCCAGCTCGCCGTGCTGGTCGACCGGGGCCACCGCGAGCTGCCGCTGCGGGCCGACTACGTGGGCAAGAACGTCCCCACCGCCGCCGACGAGGCGGTCCGGGTGCGGCTCGCCGAGACCGACGGCGACGACGGCGTGGTGCTCGAACGGCCGGCGGGGCCCGCCGGCGACGGGTCGCCGCCGGCGCGGGCCGGCGGCCGTGCCACCGGACGCGAGGGGAGGCCGAGGTGAACAAGCACCTGCTGTCGGCCGGCGACCTGACGGCCGCCGACATCACCCGCGTGCTGGACACCGCGGCCCACCTGGCCTCGGTGACCGACCGGGCGATCAAGAAGGTGCCGACCCTGCGCGGGCGCACCGTCTGCAACCTGTTCTTCGAGGACTCCACCCGCACGCGGATCTCCTTCGAGCTGGCCGCCAAGCGCCTCTCCGCCGACGTGATCAACTTCTCCGCCAAGGGCTCCAGCGTCTCCAAGGGGGAGAGCCTCAAGGACACCGCCATCACCCTGGAGGCCATGGGCGTCGACGCGATCGTGGTCCGCCACGGCGCCTCGGGGGCGCCGTGGCAGCTGGCGCAGTGGGTCGACGCGGTGGTGGTCAACGCGGGCGACGGCACCCACGAGCACCCCACCCAGGCGCTGCTGGACCTCTACACCATGCGGCAGCACTTCCCCCGCTTCGGCGGGCTGCGGGTGGCGATCGTCGGCGACGTGCTGCACTCGCGCGTGGCCCGCTCCAACGTGCTCGCCCTGAGCACCATGGGCGCGGAGGTCACCCTGGTGGCGCCGCCGACGCTGCTGCCCGCCCGGGTCGACGCCTGGCCGGTGGCGGTCTCCTACGACCTGGACGCGGTGCTGCCCAAGCAGGACGTGGTGATGCTGCTGCGGGTGCAGCTCGAACGGCAGCAGGCCGGCTTCTTCCCCAGCCTGCGCGAGTACGCCCGCCTCTACGGGCTGGACGCCGCCCGCCTGGCGTCGATGGCGCCGCACGCGATCGTGATGCACCCCGGGCCGATGAACCGCGGCGTGGAGATCGCCGCCGAGGTGGCCGACTCGCTCGAGCGCTCGGTGATCGCCAACCAGGTCTCCAACGGCATCAGCGTGCGCATGGCAATGCTCTACCTGCTGCTCGGCGGCCCGCCCGTGCCGCCGCTGGCGGCGCCGCCGCGGGGTACCCGCCAGGCCGGGGCCCGGGCGGACCGGGCCGTGGCGGCGCCGGAGGTGGTCCGCGGTGGCTGAGCTCCTGCTGACGGGTGGACGTGTGGTCGACCCGGTGGCCGGCCTCGACCAGACCGCCGACGTCCGCGTCATCGGTCAGCACGTCGCCGAGGTCGGGTCCGGCCTGGACCGGGCGGGCGCCGAGGTGCTCGACTGCGACGGGCTGGTCGTCTGCCCCGGCTTCGTCGACCTGCACGTGCACCTGCGGGAGCCGGGCCGGGAGGACGCCGAGACGATCGAGAGCGGCTCGCGGGCGGCCGCGCTCGGCGGCTTCACCGCCGTCTGCCCGATGCCCAACACCGACCCGGTGGCCGACAACGCCGGCGTGGTCGAGATGGTCGCCGCCCGCGGCCGCGAGGTCGGCCTCGTCGACGTCTTCCCGGTCGGCGCCGTCACCCTCGGGCAGCGTGGCGCCGAGCTGGCCGAGCTCGGCGCGATGGCGCACTCGGCGGCGGCGGTGGACTGCTTCTCCGACGACGGCCGGCCGATCCGCGAGGCGCGGCTGGCGCGCCTGGCCCTCGAGTACGCCCGCGCCTTCGGCGCGGTGATCGCCGACCACGCCGAGGACGCCTCGCTCACCGACGGCGCCCAGATGCACGAGGGCGAGGTCTCCGCCACGCTCGGCCTGCGCGGCTGGCCGGCCGCCGCCGAGGAGATGGTGGTCGCCAGGGACCTGCTGCTGGCCGAGCTGACCGGCGGGCGGCTGCACCTGTGCCACCTGTCCAGCGGCGGCTCGGTGGAGCTGGTGCGCGCGGCCAAGGCCCGCGGCGTGCGGGTCACCGCCGAGGCCGCGCCGCACCACTTCACCCTGACCGACGAGGAGGCCCGCAGCTTCGACCCGGTGTTCAAGGTCAACCCGCCGCTGCGCGAGAAGGCCGACGTCGAGGCGGTCCGGCAGGGGCTGGCCGACGGCACCATCGACGCCGTCGCCACCGACCACGCGCCCCACGCCCGCGAGGACAAGGAGGTCGAGTGGGCGGCGGCCCCGCCGGGCATGCTCGGCCTGGAGACCGCCCTCGGGCTGGTCCTCGCCGAGCTGGTCGAGCCCGGCTGGCTGAGCCTCCCCCAGGCGCTGGAGCGGCTCACCGCCGGGCCGGCGCGCTGCCGGCGCGTGCCGGGCCACGGCGGGCCGATCGAGCCGGGCGCGCCGGCCAACCTGACCCTGTTCGACCCGGCGGCGCGCTGGACGGTCGACGCGGCCGCGCTGGCCAGCCGCGCCCGCAACACCCCCTACCACGGCCGCCAGCTCAGCGGCCGGGTG
>DASUZB010000275.1:0-5375 GCA_036377075.1 Actinomycetes bacterium
TTTCGACCTCGCCATCAGTCGGTTCGGGACGATGTTCTTCGATGACCCCGTCGCGGCGTTCGCCAACATCGCGGTGGCGCTTCGGCCCGCCGGGCGCCTGGTGATGATGGTCTGGCAGGCGCATCAACAGAACGAATGGTCTGTGGCGATCGAACGGGCGCTCGGCCGTGAGGGGTCGCCGGTCCCAGGTCCGGAAGCGCGGGAGCCGTTCTCGCTTGCCGATCAAGACACCGTGAAGGCGATCCTCGGCGCGGCGGGATTCGGCGAGGCCACGTTCACCGACGTCCACCAGCCCATCTACTTCGGCCCGGACGTCGCGGCGGCCCTCGAGTGGGTCGGCGGTTTCTCGAGCACTAGGGACTTGCTGATGCGCCTGGGTGCCGCCGCCGAGCAGGCGCTCGAGCGTCTCCGTGAGGCCCTCGCCGCGCACGCAAGCGAACGTGGCGTGTGGTTCGATTCGCGGGCATGGATTGTCGAGGCCCGCCGTCCGTGACCGAATCGAGCGCATCTGCGCGATCCTTCGGTCAGCAGAGCCCGGCTGAGCCCGCTCGGATGCCTCACGAGGCGGGAGCGCACCCCCGTGGGTGCGTAGGATCGCGCCGATGCGCTCAGGACTCTTCGTGCCGATCTTCGATGCGCTGGCGGACCCCGCGCTCGTCGCCCGGCTGTCCGCCGAGGCAGAGGAAGCCGGATGGGACGGCATCTTCCTCTGGGATCACGTCCGCTGGCGGGAGCCGGTTCTCGAGGTCGCCGATGCCTGGATCACGCTCGCGGCGATCGCCACCGCGACACAGACGATCCGACTCGGTCCGATGGTCACCCCGCTCGCCAGGCGCCGACCGGTCAAGGTCGCCAGGGAGACCGCGACCCTTGATCGGCTGAGCGGCGGCCGCTTGACGCTCGGCGTCGGCCTCGGCAGCGACCGGTCCGGGAACGAACTTTCGATCACAGGGGAGGAACTCGATGACCGCCGGCGCGCGGGGATGCTCGACGAGGCCCTGGAGATCCTGACGGCCGCCTGGTCGGGCGAGCCGGTGTACCACCGTGGTGAGCACTATACGGTCGACGGCATGCGGTTCCTGCCCCGGCCGGTTCAGCGGCCCGGGGTCCCGGTGTGGGTGGGCGGCTACCCCGGAAAGCAAAAGCCGCTTCGGCGTGCCGTCCGGTTCCAGGGGTTCTTCCCGGTCGACCTCGAGCACCCGGACCAACTCGCCGAGCTCGTCGCCGAGCTTGCCTCGGTTCGCAAGGCGATCGGTAGGGACATGAAGGAGCCCTTCGACGTCGTCGCGGCGCTGCCGGTGGGCACCCATCCGGCGCCCTACGCATCGGCAGGTGCTACGTGGTGGATGGTGGAGTTTCCGTGGGACGGGGTGTCGGTGGACCAGGTACGCGGTGTGATCCGTGATGGACCGGCGCCCTCGGGCTGATTACCGTGGATCGTCAGACGTGGTGCAACGAGCCATTCGGGCGCCGCTTTGTGCGGTGGAGCGATCGCGCAGAACCGCTAGGCGCCTGCCGCGTACGCCCGCTCGAGCTCGGCGATGTCGATCTTCGTCACCTGCAGCATCGCTGACATGACCCGCTGCACCGCCAGCTCCTCGACCCGCCGGCGTGGCTGCGCCGCGGCGGCTCGCCCGGGGGCAATGCCGCGCCAGGCCTAGGCGCAGCCGTCGCTTGGACCGCGGGGGTGTGCGGTGCGGCGGGGGGCGGCGTGTTGCCCCAGCGGCCCCCACCGCGTCGCCCGCCCGGCTGTGTACCGGGTGTCAGCGGAACTGGCGGAAGAACTCCCGCACGTCGCCGACCAGAAGGTCGGGGGCTTCCATGGCGGCGAAGTGGCCGCCGCGGCTGAACTCGGCCCAATGCACGATGTTGTGGTCGCGTTCGGCCAGCGGCCGGATGGTGGTGTCGCCGGGGAATACCGCCACCGCGGTGGGCACTGGGGACTTCGGCTGGGCTTGGCCCCAGGTGCGGGCACCTTCGTAGTAGATGCGGGCCGCCGAGCCGGCGGTGCCGGTGAGCCAGTACACCGACACGTCGGTGAGGATCAGGTCGCGGTCGACGGCGTCTTCGGGCAGGCTTGCGGCCGGGTCGGTCCATTCCTTGAACTTCTCGACGATCCAGGCGAGCTGGCCGGCCGGTGAATCGGTGAGCGCGTAGGAGAGGGTCTGCGGCCGGGTGGACTGGACGATGGCATAGCCGCCCATGTCACGGCCGTACTGTTCCAGGAGCGCGAGGCGGGCCTGGTCGGCCTCGGTGAGCCCGGCCAGTTCCGACGGGTCGCCGGAGGGGAAGGTGCCCAGGTTGTTGACGTGCACGCCGATGACCTGCTCGGGGTCGATGCGGCCAAGCTCGGGGGAGACGACTGAGCCGGTGTCGCCGCCCTGGGCCCCATACCGGTGGTAGCCGAGGCGGTGCATCAGTTCGGCCCAGGCTTGGGCGACCCGGCGGGTGTCCCAGCCCGGGCCGGCGAGCGGGGTGGAGAAGCCGAAGCCGGGCAGCGACGGTGCGACGACGTGGAAGGCGTCGGCGGGGTCGCCGCCGTGGCGGGCGGGGTCGGTCAGCGGGCCGATGACGTTGATGAACTCGGCGACCGAGCCGGGCCAGCCGTGGGTGATGATCAGCGGCAGCGCGGCCTGCTCGGCCGAGCGGACGTGCAGGAAGTGCACGGTCTGGCCGTCGATGACGGTGGTGAACTGGGGGAACTGGTTCAGCAGGGCCTCGTGGGCGCGCCAGTCGTACCCGATGGCCCAATAGGCGACCAGGTCTTTCAGGTAGGCCACCGGCACGCCGGCCTCCCAGCCGGAGCCTGGCAGCTCGGCTGGCCAGCGGGTGTGGCCCAGCCGCTCGCGCAGGTCGTCCAGGTCGGCCTGGGGGATGTCGATCCGGAAGGGACGAATCTCGCCGCTCATGGTCCTCCTCGGGGTCGCTGGGCGGACGGCTCGACGGCTCCATCCTAGGCACCATGTAGGTCAGTTCATGTCCCACATGACTGGTATCCTGAGATCCATGGGCGACACCCCGGCTCGGCTGCTGCGGCTGCTGTCCCTGCTCCAGACGCCACGCGACTGGCCAGGCAGCGAGCTGGCCGAACGCCTCCAGGTGAGCCCGCGCACCATCCGCCGCGACATCCAGCGGCTCCGCGACCTCGGCTACCCGGTGCAGGCCACCATGGGCGCCGTGGGCGGCTACCGCCTGGTCGCGGGCACCGCCATGCCGCCGCTGCTGCTCGACGACGAGGAATCCGTCGCGGTCGCGGTCGGCCTGCGCACCGCCGCCAACGGTACCGTCACCGGGATCGAGGAAGCCTCGGTCCGCGCGCTGGGCAAGCTGGAACAGGTGCTTCCCTCCCGGCTGCGCCACCGGGTCAGCGCGCTGCACTCGGTCACCCTGCCGCTGCCCGGCGCCCAGGCACTGGTCGACCCGGTGGTGCTGACGGTCATCGCCACCGCCGCCCGCGACCGGCAGCGGATCAGGTTCGGCTACACCAGCCACGACGGCACCCAGGGCACCCGCGCCGCCGAACCGCACCACCTGGTGCACACCGGCCGCCGCTGGTACCTGCTCGGCTGGGACCCGGCAAACAACGGCTGGCGCACCTTCCGCGCCGACCGGATGAGCTCACCGCAGATCACCGGGCCACGATTCACCCCGCGCGACCCGCCCGGCGGCGACGCCGCCGCCTACGTATCCCGCTCGGTGTCCTCCGCGCCCTACCGCTACCAGGCCCGCATCCGGCTGCACCTCCCCGCCCAGGCAGCCGCCGAACGTCTCCCGCCCACCGTCGGCCACCTCCAAGCCGACGGCGAACACGCCTGCATCCTGTACACCGGCGCCGAATCCCCCGACGTGCTCGCGATCTACGTGGCCATCATCGGCGCCGAGTTCGAGATACTCGACCCGCCCGATCTCGCCGAGCATATCCTCGCCCTAGCCGGCAGGCTCACCCGCGCGGCACACCGATGACCCGGGCCGGATCTCCCCAGCGAGTCGGCCGCAACTGTCTGTCACCACGACCGTCGAGGATGCTCGGATCAAGCTCGAGCACCTCTACCCTGCAATGCAGGGCTGTCAGCCTCCTAGCCTGAAGTTCTGCCCGTAACCCTGGCGAGGTGGTCCTGCGGATGGTCGACCAGGAAGAACCCTGCCAGAACGCCTCGGGGACCCAGCGCCCAGCGCGCCGGCGATCAGCAGGCCCACGGGATGTCGACCCACACCGACGCCCAGTCCATGACGAGGTAACGGCTGGTTGGTGGAGGCGAACTGGAACGCCATCGCGGCGGTGAAGTCGGCGCCCTTTGCGGGAGATCGACCGGGCCAGCGCCACGGCCGCGGAGGACCGCCTCCATCGTCGGCCTCCCGGATCACCGCAGGGCCGCAAGGAGGTCGTTGCAGGCCTGCTCGCAGCCGATGGCGAGGCGACGGTAGCTGACGCAGGCGTTTGGGGTCGGCTGGCCGGACACGCCGCATCGGGTGCTGCGGTCGGCGTTGGCGGCGGCCCAGACGTCCAGGGCGAGGTGGTCGGCACCCACACCGTCGGCGCGCGCTCCAGGCCGCTGGCGCGGTGGGCGGCCCAGACCCCAGCCGGGAGGTGACCGGCACGGTCGCGGCCATGGCGTTGTACGCCGGCCAGGGGATCGGCCAGGTCACCCGGGTTGACCCGCCGGGCAGGTGGTGACCGAGCTCGCCCAGGGAGCGGAGCGACTGCTTGGGCGCTGGAGCGGCGCCACCGCGTCCCGGTAGCGGCGGCTGGCCACCCCGTCCACCGCGTGGTCGATGCACCAGCGCGAGGCGGTGAGCTGCCCCAGCAGCTCGATCGCCAGGAGCGGCCGGCACCCGGGCTGCCATCAACCACCCGCTCACGCATACGGCGGGGATTCCGTCCTCAACGACCGACAGCGGTTTGTGGACCACACCGTTGGTCGGCCGGCCTCCCGCGGCCCCCCCACGCCCCTGGCCTGACTCCATCTTGTACCTCCATTCGCCCCAACTCCAGAGCAGCTCAGAAAACCAGTCTTCGGCTGCGCCGCCATTCCCACATTGGGCAAACGGGATGTCATTCCTTCGTCGCTTATCGCGCTGGAGGCGTGCTCCGCCCCCGCTTCGCTACACAACCTGTGGACCGCTCGTTGGGGGCGGGTCAGGTCATGAACGGCAGGAGCTCGGCGGGCATGATGACGATAGGGCGCATCATGTCGCGGTCCTCGTGTTCGAGGATGTGGCAGTGGTACATGTAACGGCCGCTGTAGGTCTGGAAGCGAACCGCGAGCTCGACGATCTCGTTGGGGTTGACCCGGACGGTGTCCTTGAGCCCTCCTTCGTTGGCGTCGACGGCGTGGTCGAGCTCGTCGTCGGGGTCACGGGCCAGGCGCACGGTC
>DASUZB010000276.1:0-6082 GCA_036377075.1 Actinomycetes bacterium
ATCCTCATCTCCCGCACGGCCCGGCTGACGTTGTTGACGTCGCTCTCGAACCCGAACTCGGGGGTGTGGACGCCGATCACCACCAGGCCATGGCTGGAGTACTTCGCAGTCCAAGCGCGGAGATAGGGAAGCTGGCGGAGCCAGTTGATGCAGGTGTAGGTCCAGAAGTTGACCAGGACGACGTGGCCGCGTAGGCCTTCTGGGGTCAGTGGCGGCGAGTTGAGCCAGCCAGTCGCGCCGTCGAGCGAGGGCATCCTTCCTTCAACCGGCAGCTGGGCCGCGGGGTGGGTGGCCGAGCGGACGAGCTGGTTGGTTCTGGTGAGGAGCGTCTTCCAGCCACTTGGGTCCTGGTCCATCGGTCGCTCCTTCAGCACGCACGCCCGTCAGTCGTCGCGGGGCGGCGTTCATGTGGAAACTCCGGCCCGGTAGGGGGCCAGGAACGCGGTCAGCGCGGCCAGCAGCTCCTCGGGCGCTTGCTCGGCGACCCAGTGGCCGCAGCCGGGGATGACGAGCCGCTGCACGTCGTCGGCGACCAGCTGCATCGTGTCCGCGACCATGGCACCGGAGCTTTCCCCGCCGCCGATGGCCAGGATGGGCATGGTCAGCCGCCGGGTCCTGCGCTGCTCGTCCTGCGCCGTGGTGACGGGGAAGGCGCGGTAGAGCTGGAAGCTGCCGTGCAGGGCGTCGGGTCGGCGGCGAGGGTGTCGAGGTAGTAGCGGACGGCGTCGGCGGGCAGCTTCTTCGTCCCGGCCGAGGCGGCGAACTCCGCGCCGAAGAAGATCTCTTCCCGGCCCCGGACCAGGGCTTCGTTGACCTCGGCGGGAAGCTGGTTGAAGGCGAGGTGCCAGAGCCGGGCGTTGAGCGGCGGCGGAAGGAACAGCGGGTATGGGGGAGTGATCCCCAGAGTGGAGCCTCGGAGACGACCAGGCGCTCCAGCCGATCCGGATGATCCGCGGCCAGGGCGTAGCTGATCAGCATGCCGGTGTCGGTCCCGTACAGGGCGAACCGCTGGTGACCGAGCGCCTCCATCAGCGCGACCAGGTCGCCAGCCAGGGTGGCGGTGTCGTACCCCTCCTCAGGTTTGTCGGACAACCCGATCCCGCGCTGGTCGACCGCCACGACCTGGAAGTCCTGGGCCAGCGTCGGCAATAGCATCCGCCAGGCGTACCAGGTCTGGGGCCAGCCGTGCACCAGCAGCAGCGGGGGGCCGTCACCGCCGATGACCGCGTGCAGGCGTAGCGCACCGACGTCGACATAGCGGCTGGTGAAGGTGTCGGTGAACCCCGCCGGGAGGTTCGGCGCCCCGGAGACCGAGCCGGGGCCCTCCGGGGTGGGCGATGCGCTCATGAGCATCTCCTTTTGCAAGACCTGGCGCAGGGACCGGAACGCGGCCCGCACCTCGCTCGAGAACAGCTGCGGCTCTTCCCAGGCAGCGAAGTGGCCGCCCCGGTCAGCCTCGTTGAAGTAGGCCAGGTTGGGATGGCCCTGCTCGACCCAGCTGCGCGGGGACCGCCAGATCTCGTCGGGGAAGGTGGTGAAGCCGACCGGAACCGAGACCTCAGGCGGCGCCTGGCCAGCGGCGAGCGCCTGGCCGCGTCCCCTGTCCCAGTACGACCGAGCCGCCGACGCGCCGGTGCCGGTCAGCCAGTACAGGGTGATGTTGTCCAGGATGTGGTCGCGGGTGAGGTTGCCCGCGGGCTGGCCGTCGACAAAGGCGCGGGCGATCTTGTAGTAGCTGTCGGTGTCGTGGTCCAGCATCCAGGCGGCCAGGGCGACCGGGGAATCCAGTTGGGCGTAGCCGATCGTCTGGGGCCGCGTGGCCTGCTCAAGGAAGTAGCCAAAGCCGCTCGCCCGGAAGGCGGCGACCGCGTCGGCGGCCGCGCGTTCCTGGTCGGTGTCGGTCGGCTGGGGGCCGGCCAGCACCGTCACCAGCAGGTTCAGGTGGATGCCGGCCAGCCCCTGGGGGGCCTGGCGGCCCATGGCGTCGGTGACGGCGGCGCCCACGTCCCCGCCCTGGGCGACGTAGCGGCCATAGCCCAGGCGCCCCATCAGCTCCGCCCACGCTTGGGCGGTGCGGCCGGGGTCCCAGCCGAGCTCGGTCGGCTCGCCGAGAAGCCGTAGCCGGGCAGCGACGGCAGCACCAGGTCGAAGGCGTCGGTGGCCGCGCCGCCGTGGGCGGTCGGGTCGGTGAGCGGGCCGACGGTCTCCAGCAGCTCGATCACCGAGCCCGGCCAGCCGTGGGTCATGATCAGTGGCAACGCCTGCTCGTGGGGCGAGCGGACGTGGAGGAAGTGGATGTCCACCCGTCGATGGTGGTCACAAACTGCGGCAGCGCGTTCAGTCTGGCCTCGACCCTCCGCAGGTCGTAGTCGCTGGCCCAGTAGCGGGCGAGCGCCTGGGTCGTCGCCAGCTGCACGCCCTGGGAGCGGTCGGGGACCAGCTCCCTGGACGGCCAGCGCGCCAAGGCGGGGCGACGCCGAAGGTCGTCCAGGTCCTCCTGGGGAATCTCGACCTGGAAGGGGCGGATGGTGGTCTCGTCGGCCGCTGCGCCCGGCGCGGCGGGACCCGGGCCGGCCGTGGTGGTCTCCGACATTGCCGTTCCCCCTCATGGTGCAGGGACGACCGATGGGCGCCCGCCGGTCATCCGGAACCTTGGTGGCACTTGCGGTGTCGACCTGCGGTGGAAACCCGCGTACATCAGTCTGGCGGGCCGCCGACCCATGCCGCGCCGGCGCATCGTGCCGACCCCAGGGCCCGACCACCACCAGCGACCGGACCCTGGATCGGCCGTCATCAGCATCACCGAGGTGGTGCTCACAGAACTGCCTTCACCTTGACCGCCGCTCCCACATCAGAAGGTTGGTTGTGCCCCCGCTCGTCAGCGGAGTGACCGGAACGCCGCGCGGATCTCGGTCGAGAAGAGCCCGGGCTCCTCCCAGGCAGCAAAGTGGCCGCCCTTGTCGGCCTCGTGGAAGTACGTGACGTTCGGGTAGCTCGCTTCGACCCAGCTGCGCGGCGTCCGCCAGATCTCGCCTGGGAATGTCGTGAAGGCGAACGGGATCGTCGTCGGGGGCAGGGGCTGTCGGCCTGCGGCGGGGGCGTCGGGGCCGTAGGCCTCCCAGTACGACCGGGAGGTGGAGGCGCCGCTGCCGGTCAGCCAGTACAGCGTGATGTTGTCGAGGATGTGGTCGCGCGTGAGGTTGCCCGAGGGCCGCGCGTCGACGAACGCGCTGGCGATCTTGTAGTACGCGTCCGTGTCGTGGTCGACCATCCAGGCGGCGAGGGCGATCGGCGAGTCCAGCAGGGCGTAGCCGATCGTCTGCGGCCGGGTGGCCATCTCGACGAAGTAGCCGTTTCCCGACTGCCGGAAGGTCGCGATCTGCGCGGCAGCGGCGCGTTCCTCGTCGGTGTCCGTCGGCATCGGCCCGCTCAACGCCGGCACCAGCAGGTTGGTGTGGATGCCGATCAGGCCCGCGGGTTCCTGGCGTCCCATCGCGTCGGTGACGCCGGCGCCGACGTCGCCGCCCTGGGCGACGAAGCGGGTGTAGCCGAGACGGCGCATCAGCTCGGCCCAGGCGCGCGCCGTCCGGCCCAGATCCCAGCCGATCTCGACCGGCTCGCTGGAGAAACCGTACCCGGGAAGGGAGGGCAGCACGAGATGGAAGGCGTCCTCGGCGCTGCCACCGTGCGCGGTCGGGTCCGTCAACGGCCCGACAGAGTCGAGCATCTCGATCACGGAGCCGGGCCAGCCGTGGGTCATGATCAGCGGCAGCGCGTCGTCGTGCGGCGAGCGGACGTGGAGGAAGTGGACGTCCACGCCGTCGATCTCGGCAACGAACTGCGGTAGCGCGTTCAGGCGCGCCTCGACCCGCCCGAAGTCGTACTCGTTCAGCCAGTAACGGGCGAGCGCTTGCAGGGCCTCGAGCTGGACCCCCTGCGACCGGTCGGCGACGAGCTCCTTGGTCGGCCAACGCGCCGCGGCGATGCGACGCCGCAGGTCCTCGACGGCGTCCGCCGGAAACTCGACCCGGAACGGGCGCATGTTGGTTGCCGCCTCAACGCTTCGGCCCATGACGGCCTCCGTTGTTTCGTCGCTGTAGAGATGATGCCATGGACCGTTTCGCTGCTGCTGGTCGCCGCGGCCGCGGGCACGGCGGCGTTCACCGAGAGGGCCAGCGTGATCCCGGCTGCCACCAGCGCCCGTTTCACCTGCGCTGTCATGGCTCTTCCCGGTTGGCGGAAGCCACTCAGTCGACCACCGTGATGAGCGGCTTGCCTTTCTCGACGACATAGGTGGCGAGCTCGGCCGCGTTGCCGCTGCCGACGTTGCGCACCGCGTGGATTACTCCGGCCGGCACGGTCAAGGCGTCCCCGGCGCTGTAGGTCCTCGTCGGCTGGCCGTCGACCTGGTATTCCAGCGATCCTTCCAGGATGTAGATGATCTCTTCGCCGGGGTGGGTGTGCTTGACCAACGGTGCGGTCGGGCCGAGGTCGACGCGCGCTTGGATGACCTCGCGTCCGGGGACGCTGCTCGTTTGGGCTGGTCGACCTTCAGCCCTGCTCGGCTGGTCTCGCGGAGGAGAAGAAGTCGATGAGCAGTTGGTTGACGCGCTCAGACTCGTCGTGATGGACCCAGTGCGACGCGTCGGGCAGGCGCTCGACGCGGTCGAGGTTGGGCACGTCGTCGCGGTCGGGCTCGGCTAGTTCTGGGCCGAGGTAGCGATCGCGTTGCCCCCAGACGACCAGGGTGGGCGCCGAGATTGGGCGAAGCTGCGCTTCGGCGTGCTTGGGCGAGGTTCGCACCGAGGACCGGTAGTAGTTGATCATCCCGGTCGCTGCCCCCGGCTGCGACCACGCCTCGACGTAGCGGTCGACCTCCTCCGGCGTGTACGCCGGGTGGGCGTCGTCCAGAAAGTGCCGGAAGAAGTGCCAGCGGTCGGCGTGCACGACGCTTTCGGGCAGCTCCGGGAGGGCGAAGAAGAAGAAATACCAGGACTTCCTGAGCTGGCCCGGGTGGTGCAGCCCCTGCGATAGCTTCCGCGGATGGGCCGCGTTGAGGATGGCCAGCCGGTCCACCACCTCGGGGTGGTTCATCGCGGTGGCCCAGGCGACGGTTCCGCCCCAGTCGTGACCGACCAGCAGCGCGGACTCAGCACCGCGTTCTCGGATGAGACCGCGGACGTCATCGGCCAGCCGGCCGGTGTCGTAGGCCGCGACGCCTTCCGGCCGTGACGACAGGTTGTAGCCGCGCAGGTCGGGCGCGACGACCCGGAAGCCCGCCGCCGCGAGCGGTTTGATCTGCAGCCGCCAGCCGAACCAGAACTCGGGGAAGCCGTGCAGCAGCACGACCAGCGGCCCGTCGCCGGCCTCGACGTAATGCAACCGTACGTCGCCGACCTCGGCGTAGCCCTCACGAAGCTCGCTGTGCTCGTCCAGCATCATCGCTCCTGTGCAGCCGCCTTCTTCCTCGTCCCAGGTCCTGTCAACTGACGGCGAATCACGTGCGCAGCGAACCGCACCCCGCGCTGGCTTGCGCCTCCCGCCTGCCTAGCCGCGAGCGCCGACCCGGGCCGCCGCCCGGATCAGCCTGGCGACCACGTCGGGGTGCGAGGCCGGCGAGGCGTGGCTGGAGCGAACCTCCACGGTCCTGGCGCCGATGCGGGCGGCCATGAACCGCAGCAGGTCCGGGTTGATCATCCGGTCCTGGGTGGAGACCAGGAACCACGACGGCAGCGCCTTCCACGCCGGCGGCCCCGCCGGGTCGGTGAAGCTCCTGGCTGCGATCGGCTTTTGCACCGCGGCCAGGACCCGCGCCTCCTCCACCGGGAGGTCCTGGGCGAAGTTGGCCGGGATCGCCGCCGGGTCGAACCACAGAAATCCCAGCGAGTCGGGCTGGGTGTGGGCCAGGCCAGGCGGCGGCGGGAACCGGCTACCGAGCTCGCCGAGGGTCTCGCCCTCGTCGGGCGCGAACGCCGAGGCGAACACCAGGCCGACCACGTTCTGGACGCCGGTGGCGGCGCCGGAGATCACCGCACCGCCGTAGGAGTGGCCGGCCAGGACGGTGGGGCCCCGCAGCCGCTCG
>DASUZB010000277.1:0-29593 GCA_036377075.1 Actinomycetes bacterium
GGCTCGCAGACGTTCGCCACGCGCGACCAGGCCCGCGACTTCAAGCACGCCCTGCTCGCCCGGCTCGCCCGCGGCGCCTGGGTCGACCCGCGCCTTGGCAAGCAGACCTTCGAGGCCTGGGCGGGGGAGTGGTGGGCGCTGTGGTCGGCCGACCCCGACCGCAGCCCCGCGACCCTGCAGGCGACCGACGCGCGGCTGCGCCGCTACCTGCTTGCGTTCTTCGGCCCCCACCAGCTCCGCGCCGTCACGGTCAGCATGGTGCGCCGCTGGCAGAACGAGCTTCGCGGCCGGGTCGGGTTCGACACCGTGATGGCCTGCCGGTCGGTGCTCAACCGCGTCCTGCAGGCGGCCGAGGACGACCGGCGCATCGACGCCAACCCCGTCCCCAAGGTCCCGGCCCCCAAGCCGCCGGTCGACCCGGCCGTGCTGCTCGGCCGTGCCAAGCGCCGCTCCTACACCCCGGAGGAGTTCGGCCGGCTGCTGGCCGCCGCGCGGCCCTGGTGCCGTGACCACTTCCTGACCATGGCCGGCACCGGCCTGCGCCCCGGGGAGCTGCTCGGCCTGCGGGCCCGCCGCGTCGACCTCGCCGCCGGCCGCCTGGAGGTGCTGGAGGTCCGCTACGAGGCCGGCAAGTTCGGCCGAGGCTACAAGCCCCGGCCCAAGCGCGCCACCAGCATCCGCGCCATCCCGCTCGCCGCCCAGGTCGCCGGGGCGATCGCCCGGCAGCTCCCCGCCGGCAGCCCGCCCGACGCGCTGGTGTTCACCGGCCCTGGCGGCGGCAGCGGCGTGGCGGCCGGAGCGCGCACGGCGCTGTCGCGCGACAACCTGCGCCGCGCCTACCACGCCGCCCTCGCCCGGGTGAACGACCCCACCGCCAGCCTCGGCTACACCCCGCGGCGGGTGCTGCGGGCGCTCTCCGAGGCCGGTCCCGGCCAGACGCCCGACAGCTTGCGCGCCCGCATCCCGGGCGTGACGCCGAGAGTGCGTACCGTGCGCGAGGCGCTGCGCGAGCTGGAGGCCGCCGGGCTGGCCGTCCGAGACCCGACCGGCGACGGCGCCGAGCCGCGCTGGTCGGCCTGCGAGCCGCCCCGGGACGACGCCCTCGCAGGCCTCAAGCTGCGCGGCCCCCACGACCTGCGGCACACCTTCTCGACCTGGCTGGAGGACGCCGGCATCCCCGCCCGCGTGATCGACGAGCTGATGGGCCACGCCGGCGGCCGCCGCGGCGCCGCGGACGGCAGCGCGATCGGTACGCGCTACCGGCACACCACGCCCGAGATGGAGGCCCGCGCCGTCGGCGCTGTGGAGCAACGGCTGGACCTAGCGCTTCGGGTCGCGAAGGACCAAGAGGGTGCCAGGCCGGTCGAACGGCTCTAGGGCTACGACCTACCGCGGCCGGCGCCGCTTCCTACGCTTCTGGTGATGAGTGCGCCGACTCGGCTGGTCCGCCCCCGGCGCTCTCGGCGGCTCTGCGTCCAGCGCTCTCGGCGGCTCGCCACCATCCAACCAACGCCGTACCTCTACTGCGAGAGGTTCATCAGGCGCCGGCTGCTCCAGCTCGTACTCCTTTTGGAGCATTGCCAAGCCTTCGTACATGCACGATCGAAGCTGGTTCAGTGCTTCTGCACCTCTCTGGTACAAGCCGGGGCTCATCGAGTTGGGAAACGACTGAGCCGCCGTCAGATAGTCGTTGCATGCGCGCCGCATCACAAGAAGCACCTGCAACGCGTAGGAATCGGCGGGAAGCTCCTGCATCGCCGCAGTGAGTTGCGCACGGAGGTCCAGGATGGACTTTGTGACCTCGGGAGTCACCTCATAGCAATTCTCCTCCCAGAGGACCCGCCGACCTCCCATCCAGATCAGGAGGCGACGAAGGATCTCGCGCTCCGAAGGAGTCCACTCCCACGAGACGCCAGCAACAGGGGTCGACACGCCAGTGAGCCGCGGTCGAGGACGCCCTTGGAGTCGGTCGAAGATGCCCATGGAAGCATGCCTTCCGGTGCGGTTGCTGCCCGCTTGCTGCCCAACAGTGGCGCGGCACTGGATGGTTGGTGGATGCGGAGCAGGGTCAGGCCTCGTGACCTGTACCTATAGATGGTGGGCGCGGCAGGGATTGAACCTGCGACCTCTTCCACGTCAAGGAAGCGCTCTCCCACTGAGCTACGCGCCCGATGGCGTCCCGATCATACAGCGACTCCGAGGGGCCGCTCTGGTCGGGGTGGAGGCGGTGCCCGGAATTGAACCGGGGTGCAGGGTTTTGCAGACCCTTGCCTAACCACTCGGCCACACCGCCAGGCCGTTCTGTCGAACGCCCTCCGAGGCTCCGGAGGGCGCGGCCGTGGGCTGGAGCGGATGACGGGACTCGAACCCGCGACCCTCACCTTGGCAAGGTGATGCTCTACCAACTGAGCCACATCCGCGCAAGACCTGCACTATAGCAACGGCCTTCGACAAGGCTCAACCAAGCAGGCGCAACCTTCCTGAAGCCGCTCGTCCGTCCCTGTCCTCCCATTGCTCCACCTTCTCACGCGGTGCTAGCGTCCTGCCCGGATCGCCGGTCAGGGCGGGCGGGGGATCGCTCGGCGGGGCCGCGCGCGATCGGTCGGGGCCCACACCGCGACGGACGGCGCATCGAGGTTGAACCGACGCGGCGCGCCGTTACGAACGCATGGCGGAAGGATCTTGCGCGCGTGCGAGGAACCAGAGCATACCGGGCGTTACAGGACGGTCAGCTGGTCGCGCTCGTCGCCGATAAGGACGCGGGCGCGCTGGAGGCGCTGTACGACCGGTACGGCAAGGTCGCCTACTCGCTCGCGCGCAGGATCGTGGTCGACGAGACGCTTGCACAGGATGTGGTCCAGGAGGTGTTCCTCTCTATCTGGCGTGACGCGGGCCGCTTCGACGCGGCGCGTGGGTCGGTCTCGACCTACCTGCTGGCCATGACCCACCACCGCGCCGTCGACGTGGTGCGGCGCGAGGAGAACCTGCGGCGGCGGCGCACCACCGACGAGGCGCTCGAGTTCGAGCCCGACCCCAAGCCGGGGGTGGAGGACGACGTCGAGGCGGCGGAGCGCCGTGACCAGGTGCGGGCCGCCCTCGCCGAGCTTCCCCCCGCCCAGCGCGAGGCGCTGGCGCTCGCCTACTTCGGCGGCTACACGCAGCGCGAGGTCGCGAGCCTGGTCGGGGTCCCGCTCGGCACGGTCAAGACGCGCATGGCCGCCGGCATGCGTAAGCTGAAGGACGCCCTGCGCGAGCCGGGCCGCGAGGAAGAAGAAGAGCAGCCTTGGAGCCGGCGATGACCCACACCGACTTCGAGCAGCTCGCCGCCGGCTACGTGCTCGGCGCGCTCGAGCCCGACGACGAGAGCGCCTTCCAGCGCCACCTGGAGGGCTGCTCGACCTGCGAGGCCAGCGTGCGCGAGCTGGAGGCGGTGGTCGGCAAGCTGGCCTATTCGGCCACGCCGGTGGAGCCGCCGCCGTCGCTGCGCGCCGCGATCCGGCGTGAGGTGGCCGCGACCGCGCGGCCCCGCGCCGCCCGCGCGACCGGGGTGGCGGCCGCGCGCGACGTGCCGCGGCTGCCGCGGCGCCGCTGGACCACCACGGTGGCGGGGCGGCTGGCGGTGGCGGCCAGCATCATCGCCGTGCTGGCGATGGGCTTCTGGAACCTGAGCCTGCACGACCAGAACGACCGCTACCAGCAGCGCCTCGCCGCCTTCGAGCAGGCCGGCCGGCTGCTCAACGACCCGGCCGCCCGGACGATCCGGCTGTCGGGCAGCGCGGGCACGGCCACCGCGCTGGTCTCCTCACCGCAGGACAAGGGCTTCCTGATCGTGGAGAACCTGCCGGCCCTGCGCCCCGGCCGGGTCTACGAGGTCTGGGGCATCCCCAAGGACGCGGCCCTGAGCCAGGCCGTCCCCGCGGGCGTCTTCCGCCCGTCGCGCGGGGTGGCGCTGGTCCCGTTCCAGCTCGCCATCACCCCGACGATGAGCTACGGCGTCACCGAGGAGCCCGGTCCGGAGGGCAGCCGCAGCCCGACCAGCGACCCGGTCCTGGCCGGATCGGCGACCACTGCCTGATGCAGATGGATGTATCGTGGCGACTATGGCGGAATTAGTCCTCCCGAGTGGTTCCCGGGCGGGAGTTTGGAATGCAGACTTCGTCTGTATGACAATCGGTGACCTACGACTACGATCGGTGTGGTGACGTAGTCTGTCGGCCCATGCGGAGGGAAGACTGCTCATGACCCAGGGCCAGACCACGGCTCCCTCACTCCTGGGCCTCGAGGAGGACGGGAGGGACCTGTTCGGGCTCGCCGCGCACAAGCTCAACACCCCGCTGGCGTGCATCCGAGGGTTCGTCTCGACGCTGCTGCAACGCGGCAACGACCTCGACAGGGAGACCGCCCAGCAGTTCCTCCAGCTCGTCCTCACCCAGGTCGACCGCCTGCAGGACCTGGTGCGCGACTTCCTGCTGCTCGCCCGCGTCAACGGCGGCGTGGCCGCGCTGGCGCGGCCGTTCCGGCCCCGCGACGTGCTGCTCAAGCTGATCGACGTGCTGGGCACCGAGGGCGTGCGGGTGCAGCCCGCCGGCGAGGTGGACGCCGAGGTGGTGGGCGACGCGGAGCTGGTCGGCCTGGCGCTGCGCCCGCTGGTCGAGAACGGCCTGGTGTACGGGCCTCGGCTCGGCATGGTGACGGTGACCGTCAGCACGGGCGAGCAGAGCACCACCTGGGAGGTCCACGACGGCGGCTCGCGGCTCACCAGCGAGGCGCTCGACCAGCTCTTCAAGCCGTTCAAGCGCTCGGACGAGCCGATCGAGCGTCGCGGCTCGGGTGCCGGGCTCGGCCTCACCCTCGCCAGGGCCTACGCGGAGGCGATGGGCGGCTCGGTGGGCGGCCGGGTGGACGAGCACGGCACGGTGTTCTCGATCGAGATCCCGACCAAGCTTTACGAGGGGAGCAGTGGTGACGACTGAGCCTGGCGACCGCAACGGCGCCGTGACCAGGGTCCTGGTCGTCGACGACCACTCGGTGACCCGCCACGGGGTGGTGCTGCTGTGCCGCAACGCCGAGGGTGTCGAGGTCGTCGGCGAGGCCAGCGACGGCAACGAGGCCATCCAGCGGGTCAGTGAGCTGCTGCCCGACGTGGTGCTGATGGACGTGGACATGCCGCGCAGGGACGGCATCAGCGCGACCAGGCAGATCCGCCAGGACCACCCCTCGGTGGGCGTGGTGGTCCTGACCGTCCACGAGGACCAGGAGACGATCTTCGAGGCGATCAAGGCGGGCGCCTCCGGCTACCTGCCCAAGTCGGCGACCCTGGACGACATCCGCTCCGCGGTCAAGGCGGTCGCCGCCGGCGGCTCCTTCCTCGACCCGGTCCAGGCGCGCAAGCTGCTGCACCAGTTCAACCGCTACGCCGACGAGACCAAGGCCGCCGCCGACATCTACTACCTGCTCACCGGGCGTGAGCGGGAGATCCTCGCGCTGCTGGCCGAGGGGCTGACCAGCCGGCAGATCGCCAGCCAGCTGGTCATCTCCGAGCGGACCGTCAACACCCACATCGGCAACATCTACCGCAAGCTCCACGTCAACAACCGCGTGGACGCGGTGCGCGAGGCGATGCGCATCCGCCTGGTGGAGCCACCCCGCTGAGGAACCGGGCAGGCCTACCCCGCCCGCCACCACCCGACGCCGCGTGGGCGCCGGGGTGCTGCGCAGAATTTCGTAGTTCCGGTCACCAGTTCGGTGCATAGGAGCTAATCGGGACGACCCGTAGCATCGAGCCCGCGGGAGCCGCAAGGACCGGGGCTCCCGCCAGCGGTCGTCCGTGGCGGCGGGCCCCGGCCTGAGGGGACGGGCTGGTGGGGCGGCCGCCGCTTCCCGTCCGCGACCACGCGGCCGCTGCCGCCCGGACCTGGGAGCGCTTTCGTTGCCAGCCCACGTGCTCGTCCTCGACGCGGCGCAGGGGATCGGACCCTGGGCGCGGGACGCGCTGAGCGAGGCCGGGCTGGCCTCCGCCCTGATCAGCGACGACGACGAGGCTCTGCGCACGGTCGACACCCAGCGGCCCTCGATGGTGGTGCTGCCGATCGAGGAGGTGCGGCGCTGGGCGCCGGTGCTCGCCCGCCTCGGCGAGGGTCCGACCACGGTGCCGGTGCTCGGGTTGGCCAGCAGGGACACCTCCGTCGACGTGACCCCGGCGCTGCAGGTCGGCGTCACCGACCTGCTCACCTACCCGTGCTCCACCGACGACCTGGTGGCACGCGTCAGCTCTTCGATGCGCGGGCGGCGGGCGCAGCGGGGGCCCGAGCGGCCCGAGCAGTCCTCGCCGCTGGCGGCGCTGCGCTCGGTCACCGAGGCGGCCGAGGAGGCGCTGATGCGCACCGAGACGGCCGCCGCCCGGGTGAGCCGCGCCGAGGAGCGCGACCACCTGCGCGTGGCCCGCGAGTCCCTGGCCCATTCGCTGCAGGTGATCCTCGGCACCATGATCGGCACGGCCGAGGCCGCCGGGGCGGGCCGCGAGGGCCACGCCCGGCGGGTCGCTGCGCTCACCCGCGAGCTGGCCGTCTCCCTCGGCTGGCCGCCGGTGCGGGTGCGCGGCATGGAGCTGGCCGGGCTGTTCCAGGACATCGGCCTGCTCGCCCTGCCCGGCGGCCTGCTGGCGGTCCCCGGGCCGCTCGAGCGGGGCGCGGTCGAGCAGTTGCGCGCGCACGCGGACACCTCCGCCGAGATCCTGGAGCCGCTCAGCCGCGTCGGCGTGCCGGTGGCGGCGGTCCGTGCCCACCACGAGCGGCTCGACGGCTCCGGCTACCCGCGCGGGCTGCGCGGCCGCCAGATCCCGTTCGGCGCCCAGCTCCTCGCCGTGGCCGACACCTACGCCGCCCTCACCAGCCAGCGGCCGCACCGGCCGGCGGTCGCGCGGGGGGCGGCGCTGGCCACCCTCCGTGCCGAGGCCGCCGCCGGCCGCCTGGCCGCCAAGCCGGTCGAGCTGCTCCACGAGATCGTCGAGGCGCCCGGCCGGGCCGCCCGCGGCGGCGGCGACGTCCAGGCCGGCGCGGGAGACGCCGACGGGCTGCCGCCGCTCGCCCAACCCTCCGACGGCCTGGCCTCTTCCTTCTAGTTCCGAGCGACCGGTCGCTCGCAACTAGCCAGAACTACTTAACCCCTCTGGTGGAGGCTGCGCATGGCTGCGCCAGATCGGACGCCCTAGGGTGCATCGGGGCACATCGCCGTATTGCCCCAGGGGGGTGCACGTCGCTTGGTTCCCGGTCCGTCGCATGGCCGGCCCCGCGTCAGCCGTCGCGCTGAGCAGGGTCTCACCGCGATCGAGTACGCGCTGGTCGCGGCCGTCGTCGCGGTGCTGCTGGCCGGCGGCGTCTATTACCTCTACAGCGGCGTCCAGGCCCGCTTCGTCCGTAACGAGCAATGCGCCACGAGCGCCTGGGAGGGTGCCCGTGCCACGTGCTGACATGGCGTCCCGCGAGGCCGTCGTCGCCGCAGCGGATGGTGCCACCGGTCTGACCGGCGTTTCGTGCCCGTGCGAAGCGCCGTCCTCCGTTCACCGGGCCGCCGACCGGCGGCTGGGGGGTGACGAGGTTCCCGCAGGTCGCGTCCGCTGGCGCGGCCTCGAGCTTCCAAGTGGAAGGAGGTACAACCAGATGCCTGGATCATCCCTGAGGCTCGCGCGGCTCCGCCGCCGCGAGGAGGGCATCACGGCGGTCGAGTACGCCCTCATGGTTGCCGTGGTGGCCGTGCTCCTCGTGGTCGGCTTCTACTTCTTGTTCACCAACATCTCCGACAAGTTCTCGAACACCGGGAACTGCATCGCGAACTCCCCAACGGCGGACGGGACCTGCGCTCCAGCCGGGGGCGGTGGCGGCGGCGGTTAGGAAGCACGGCGGCTGCCGGCGGCGGGCACGGTCGACCGTCCCCGTCGCCGGCGTCCGACCGTAGGTGCCGCGGCGGCCGGCGTCCGTTGCCCGGACGCCGGCCGCGCCGAGCCGGCGCCGACCCCGAGGGCGCCCCGCACGGGGCCGCCGGTCACTCCTCGGGGTTCGTCTCCGGGGGCTCGACCTCCGAGCCGCCGCAGCGAGTCGCCTCGGCGGGCGGGAGCCATCGCCCACCAAGGGACCGGCAAGGGGGGAGCACGACTGTATGGGGAACGGAGGCAGCACCACGGCCTCCCGCCACGAGCGCGGGGTGGCCGCGGTGGAGTTCGCCATCCTGCTGCCCGTGCTGGTGCTCCTGCTGTTCGGCTTCATCCAGTTCGGCATCGCCTTCAACAGCAAGATCCAGGCGACCAACGGCGCCCGCGAGGGGGCGCGGCTGGCGGTCGTCGGCATCGACGACTGGGGCGACGTCAGCGGCAGCGGCAAGACCTTCTGGCAGGTCGTCGAGGAACGGGCCGGCGGCCCGATCTCCAACTGCGACCTGCAGCTGCCCAACGTGATCGGCGACACCGTCACGGTCGCCTTCGACTACCCGATCGACCTGGCCATCCCGTTCCTACCGACCCCGGAGAGCTGGCGGGTGGGACGGGCGTCGGCCTCGATGCGCATGGAGCAGTTCTCCCAGCAGCCCTACCCGTGGTCCGTGGGGAGCTGCGAAGGGGTGTGACCGGAGCCGGGCGTCGGTCCCGCGCGGCATGACAGGAAGACGAGGATGCAGAACAGACTTCTGGCGATCATGGTCGCCATCGTGCTGGCCGTCGTCTCGGCGATGGCGCTGGTGGTGTACGCCAACAGCGCCGACCGGCGGGCTCTCTCCGAGCAGGCCCCCGTCCCCGTCTACGTCGCCAGCAGCAAGATCGAGCAGGGCGAGTCGTTCGAGCAGGCGTCCGGCAAGATCCGGATCGCCTCGATCCCGCGCAAGGCGCTGGCCGAGAACGCGGTGCGCGCCCTGTCGCAGATCTCCGGCCGGGTCGCCGCGGTCGACATCCTGCCGGGCGAGCAGCTCCTGCTGGGCCGCTGGGTGAGCCGGGAGGAGGTCGAGGGCCAGAACCTCCTCAACGTCCAGCCGACCTTCCAGGCCGTCTCCATCCAGGTCGACGCGACCCGCCAGGTCTCGGGGTTCATCACCCCAGGCAACCGGGTCAACATCTACGCCACCCTGACCGGCGCCGGCGGGGTCAAGTTCTCCCGCCTACTGCTGGCCGACATCAAGGTGCTCGCGGTCGGCGCCACCGCCCTGCCCGGCGGCGCCAAGCGGCCCGGATCGGCGCAGGGCTCCCTGTCCACCGTCACCCTCGAGGTCAAGGACGGGCAGGTGGAGCGGGTGGTGTTCGCCGCCGAGAGCGGCTCCCTGTACCTCTCGCTGGTGGCCCCCGGCGCCAAGCCGGCGCCACCGCGGGCCGGGTCCAACATCGGCAACCTGTTCGGCTAGCTGGAAGTGAGGTCGCCATGGCCGTGATCATCGCCGAGCCGGAGGACGGCTACGCCACCTGGCTGGCCGGGGCCCTCGGTGGGCTGACCGCCAGGGTGATCCGCACCTCCGGGCCGGACGAGGCCATGGCCGCGCTGGCCGCCGAGGGCCGCGACGTGCTCGGGCTGATCATCGGGCCCGACCTGGACGACCAGGACGCGCTCTCGCTGGCCGGCATGACCCAGCAGGGCGCGCCCGACGTGTCGGTGCTGCTGATCCGCTACCACGACTCCTCCGACCTGTTCCGCAAGGCGCTGCGCTACGGCGTCAAGGACGTGATCACCACCCCGGACGACGAGGTCGCGGTGCGCGCGGCCGCCGCCCGCACCCTGGAGATCGCCCGCGCCCTGCGCGGCCGGCTCGCCGGTGCCACCCCCGAGATCGCCTCGGGCGGCGCGGACGGCCGGGTGATCACCGTGTTCAGCTCCAAGGGCGGCTGCGGCAAGACGTTCCTCGCCACCAACCTGGCGTTCGCCCTGGCCGAGAAGGGCGCCGAGGTCGCCCTCGTCGACCTCGACCTGCACTTCGGCGACGTGGCGATCATGCTGCAGCTGTTCCCGGCCCGCACCATCCACGACGCGGCCACCACCCAAGGGCTCGACACCGTCGCGCTGAAGTCCCTGCTCACCCACCACCGTAACGGCATCTGGGCGCTGCTCGCCCCGACCGAGCCGACCGTCGCCGACACCATCAGCCCGCAGGCGGTCGCCACCATCCTCAGGCTGCTGCGGCAGAACTTCGACGCGGTGGTGATCGACACCCCGGCGGCCTTCTCCGACCAGGTCCTCGCCGCGTTCGACGAGTCGGACGCGATCGCCGTGCTCGCCAGCCTGGACGTGCCGAGCATCAAGAACCTCAAGCTCGCCCTCCAGACCATGCAGCTGCTCCACTACCCGCGCACCCGGCTGCGGGTCGTCCTCAACCGGGCCGACTCGAAGGTCGGGCTGCGCCTGCCCGACGTGGAGAAGATCCTCGGCGGGCCGGTCGACGCGACCATCCCGTCGTCGCGCGCGGTGCCGCTCTCGGTCAACAAGGGCAACCCGATCCTCCTCGAGGACCCGCGCAGCCACGTCAGCGACGCCATCCGGCGCTTCGCGGCCCAGTTCGCCTCGAGCCCGCGGGCGGCCCGGACCGGCCGCTCCAAGCAGCGGCGCTCGCTGTTCTCCCGACCCTGACGCCGTCAACGATCCAGCGGCCGCGCCGCTCTGCGGCGCGGCCACCGAGTGGGAAGGAGCCGACCGCGATGTCCTCCTCGTTCTACGAGCGCCTGGCCCGCGCCAGGGCCGACGGCGGCCTGCCGTCGGCGACGCAGGAGGACGTCAGCGGCAGCCGCGCCCACCGGGCCCGCCCCGACCCCCTCGCGGCGCTGCGCCAGAAGGTGCACCGCTCGCTGGTGGAGGTGCTCGGGCCGCGCCTCTACGACACCCAGCTCTCCCCCGAGCAGCTCCACGCCAAGGTGCGCGAGCTGCTGCAGAGCAGCCTCGAAGAAGAGGAGACCCCGCTCACCAGGGAGGAGCGGCTCCGGCTCACCTCCGAGATCGCCGACGACGTCCTCGGCTTCGGCCCGATCGAGCCGTTCCTGCGCGACCCGACCGTCACCGAGATCATGGTCAACGCGCCCGACCTCATCTACGTGGAACGCGAGGGCCGGCTGCACCCGACCGAGGGCCGCTTCGTCGACGAGACCCACCTGCGCCGCGTGATCGACAAGATGGTCGGCCAGATCGGCCGGCGCGTCGACGAGAGCTCGCCCTACGTCGACGCGCGCCTGCCCGACGGCTCCCGCGTCAACGCCGTGCTGCCGCCGCTGTGCGTCGGCGGCGGGCCCTACCTGACCGTGCGCAAGTTCTCGCCTGACCCGTTCCAGGCCGACGACCTGGTCACCTTCGGCACCATGTCGGCCCGCCTCGGCGCCTTCTTCGCCGCCTGCGTGCAGGGACGGCTGAACCTGCTGGTGTCGGGCGGCACCGGCGCCGGCAAGACCACCACCCTCAACGTGCTGTCCTCCTGGATCCCGTCGGGCGAGCGCATCATCACCATCGAGGACGCCGCCGAGCTGCAGCTCCGCCAGCCGCACTGGCTCCGCCTCGAGTACCGTCCGCCCAACATCGAGGGCCGCGGCGAGGTCACCATCCGCGACCTGGTCCGCAACGCGCTGCGCATGCGGCCCGACCGCATCGTGGTCGGCGAGGTCCGCGGCGGCGAGGCGCTCGACATGCTGCAGTCGATGAACACCGGCCACGACGGCTCGCTGTCCACCATCCACGCCAACTCGCCGCGCGACTCGGTCTCCCGCCTGGAGACGATGGTGCTGATGGCCGGGGTGGACATCCCCGTGCGGGCGGTGCGCGAGCAGATCTCCGCCGCCGTCGACGTGATCGTCCACCAGGCCCGCATGAAGGACGGCACCCGCCGCATCACCCAGGTCACCGAGGTGGTCGGCATGGAGGGCGAGGTCGTCACCCTGCAGGACCTGTTCACCTTCGACTACCGCGCCGGCATCGACGACCAGGGCCGCTACCGGGGCACCATCCAGCCGACCGGGCTGCGCCCGACCTTCTCCGAGCGCCTGGGCGACCAGGGCATCAGGCTCGACCCCGAGCTGTTCGCCAGCCAGGGCGGCACCATCCCGATCGCCATGCGCCGACCATGACCCCGGCGCCGGCGCCATCCCGCCGGGGACCGGCCCGCCGGTCCCGGGTCGCCCTCGCCGGCGCGCTGCTCGGCCTGCTGGCCGCCCTCGGTGTGGCGCCAGGCGCGGCCGAGGCGCAGCAGCAGGGCCAGCTCGAGGCCAGCATCAAGCGGCTGGTCGCCACCGGCGGTGGGCACGCGCAGGCGACCGTCGCGCTCACCGGCCCAGCCGCCGAGGGCGGCCAGCTCGGCGCCGACGCGTTCAGCGTCACCATCGGCGGCCGGCCGGCCGAGGTGACCAGGGTGGAGGCGCCGGGCGCGGCGCGCACTCAGGTCTCGGCGCTTCTGCTGGTCGACACGAGCGGCAGCATGAAGGCCAAGGACAACATCGGCAGGGCCAAGGCGGCCGCGCTGCGCTTCATCGGCCAGCTCGAGCCCGGCGGACGGGCCGGCCTGCTCCCGTTCGCCGACCGGCCCGCCCAGGCCAGCGTGCTGACCAGCAACGGGGCGCTGCTCGCCCCGAGCATCGCGCGGTTGCGCGCCGGCGGCGAGACGGCGCTCTACGACGCGGTGGCCGCCGGCGCCGCGGCGCTCAGCCGGGCGCCGGGGGAGCGGGCGCTGATCCTGCTGTCGGACGGGGCGGACAACCGCTCGCTGCGCACCGTCGACGACGCCGTGGCGGCCGCCAAGAAGGCGCAGGTGACCGTGTACGCGATCGGGCTGTCCGACTCCGGCGCCAGCCTGCCTGGCGACGCCCTGACCCGGCTCGCCCGCCAGACCGGCGGCCGCTTCGTCACCACCCAGGGGACGGAGCTGGCGAGCCTGTACACCAGCCTCGGGCAGGAGCTCTACTCTCAATATCTGGTGGAGGTCGAGGTTCCGCCGGGCAGCGAGCGCGAGCGCGACCTGGTCGTCAACGTGCGGGCGCGCCAGGCCCAGGCCTCCGCCCGCGGGGTGCTGCTCCTGCCCGCGGCCGCGCCGGCCCCGGTCGGCCTCGACCAGCAGTCGGTGCCCGGGCTGCGCGGCATCGAGCGGCGCCAGGCGCTCTACGTCATCGCCGGGCTGATGTTCACCGCCGTGCTGCTGCTCGCCTGGGCGCTGATGGCGCCCCTGCCCGGCGGTGGCAAGAGCTACCGCGAGCTGCGCAATCGCCTGTCCCAGTACTCGCTCACCGCGGCGCTGGCCGACGATCCGCCGCCGCAAGGCGCGCTGGGCTCCAGCGAGCTGCTCGGCAAGGCCGCCCAGGTGGCGGAGTCCCTGGTCAAGCGGACCAACCTGGAGGAGTCGCTGCTCACCAAGCTGGAGCTTGCCGGCCTCAAGCTGCGCGCGTCGGAGTTCGCGCTCCTCTGGCTGGGCTCCGGCCTGGCGGTGCCGCTGCTGCTGCTGGCGTTGAGCCGCAACCTGTTCATCGGCTTCGCCGGCGCGGTGCTCGGCGCGCTGGTCCCCCTCGTCGTGCTGATCGTGAAGGCGGCCCGACGCCAGGCGAGGTTCGACGAGCAGCTCCCCGACACCCTGCAGCTCCTCTCCGGCGCGCTGCAGGCGGGGCACAGCCTGCTACAGGCGATCGACACCGCCGCCAAGGAGGCTGGCGAGCCGATCTCGGTAGAATTCCAGCGCGTGCTCACCGAGGCGCGGCTCGGCATGCCGCTCGACGAGGCGCTCGAGGGCATGGCCAAGCGGATGAACAGTCAGGACTTCGAGTGGACGGTCATGGCCGTGGGCCTGCAGCGGCAGATCGGCGGTAACCTGGCCGAGCTGCTCAACGCGGTGGCGCAGACGATGCGCGACCGCTACTCGCTCAAGCGGCAGGTCCGCGCCCTGTCGGCGGAGGGACGGTTGTCCAGCGTGATCCTGTCCATCCTGCCCTTCGTCATGTTCTTCCTGCTGCTGTTCCTCAACCCGACGTTCCTGGCGCCGCTCTTCTCGACCCCGCTCGGCTTCGTCATGCTGTCCGGGGCGGCCGTCCTGTTGATCGTCGGCATCGTCTGGATGAGGAAGATCACCGAGATCGAAGTGTAGGTGGGAATGTCAGCTGTATTCCTGGTCGCCGGCGCGACCACCCTGTCAGGGGCGGTGTTCGTGACGGTGCTGTCGTTGCAGTCGCTGGTGGCGGAGCGCCGCCAGGCCTACCGGACCCTCCGGGCGCTGCGCGCCGTCGAGCTCCGCCCTGTCGACATCCGCGAGCGCGAGCTGGCCAGCCCGACCCGCCGGAGGGTGCTGGGGCCCATCTACCGCGCCGCGATGAGGCTCGGCAGGCGCTACACCCCGGCGGGGTCGTACGAGAACCTGCAGCGCCGGCTCCTCCAGGCCGGCAGCCCGGCCGGCTGGGACGCCGACCGGCTGCTCGCCACCAAGGTCGGCGGGCTGGCGCTCGGGATCCTGCTCGGGGGGGTGCTGCTGGTCGGGCTGCCACTGCCGTTGCCCCTGCTGCTGCTCGCCCTTGTCGGGCTGTGCGCGCTCGGCTACTTCGGCCCGAACGCCGTCCTGCTGAACCTGATCCAGCGTCGCCAGGCGAAGATCCGGCGCGCCCTGCCGGACGCCATCGACCTGCTCACCATCAGCGTGGAGGCCGGCCTCGGCTTCGACGCCGCCCTCGCCCAGGTCTCCCGCAACTCGACCGGCCCGCTGGCCGAGGAGTTCTACCGCACGCTGCAGGAGGTCCAGCTCGGCCGCACCCGCGGCGAGGCGATGCGCAACCTCGCCGAGCGTTCCAGCGTCCCCGAGCTGTCCGCCTTCGTGCTGGCAATGGTGCAGGCCGACGTGTTCGGCATCTCGGTGGCCAACGTGCTGCGCATCCAGTCACGGGAGATGCGCAAGAAGCGGCGCCAGCTCGCCGAGGAGCGCGCCATGAAGGTCCCCATCAAGGTCCTCTTCCCGGTGTTGTTCTGTATTTTCCCGGCACTGTTCGTTGTCATCCTGGGACCTGCCATCATGCGTATCGCGGCCGCATTCGGCAGGTAGGGGAGCGGAGACTGTGCCACGCCATGTTGTGCTGATGTCGCGCGACGCCTCCTTGGCGATCGCGCTGCGTACCCTGCTGGCCCCGTCCGACCGGGTCAGCATCCTGGCGGCGCCGGGCGACTGGGGCACCCTGCCCGACCCCGCCGTGGACGCCGTGGTGGTCGACGTCCCGATCGACCGCCGCCGTGCCGAGGTCGAGGAGCTTCGCACCAGGTACGAAGGCCGGCTTGTGGTGCTCCTCGGACAGCGCGACAACGAGAAGGACCTGCCCGACGACCCGGGCCTGCTGGTGATGCGCCGCCCGTTCGCCATGCTCGACCTGTCGGAGGTCCTGACCGGCCCCGCGCCAGCCATCCGCCGTCCGGCCCGCCGTTGGGGCCGTTTCTCGCCTACCAGGCAGCCCACGCCACCTTCCGGCACTCCCGACCACCCCGCCGCCCCACCCAGCGAGGGCCAGCCCACGCGGCCGGCGGCCGCTCGGCCCGGTGACACCCCGGCCGGCCGGAGCCCGGCCGCCGCCGGTTCCGACCGTCCCGCCGCGGCGCCGGCCGGAGCCACCAGGCCCGATGCGCCGGCGGCCAGTCCGCCCACCCGTCCCGTGGGGGAGGGCCCCGCGAGGGCGGGTGGCGACACCCGGCCGGGCGGTGCCGCGCTCCGTCCGGCGGGGAACGACCCCGCGAGGGCAGCTGGCGGGACGCCGCCGGGCGCTGCCGCGCCCCGTCCGGCGGGCGAGGCCCCGGGCCGGCTTGGCGCTGCCGCGGGAGCTGGCCGGGACGCGGGGGCGGGCCGGGGTGAAAGCGCTGGCGCTGGTTCCGGGGAGCGCGCCCCGGCGGCGCCTGCTTCCGGAGCTGGGCCGGATGAGCGGCGTGCGGCCGCCTCCGAGGTGCGGGGCGGAGACGAGCGCTCGACCGCTGGTGCCGGCGACCGGCCGGGTGGCGGGGCCGCCACCGGACGTGGAGGGGACGAGTCCCGTCCGGCCCCGGTGCGGCCGGCGGGCACGGACCGGCCGGCGGCCGGGGGTTTGGAGGGGCGTTCGGGCGCTGCGGCCCGTCAGGACGAGGGCCGTCAGGGCGAGGGCCGACCCGCTCCCGCCGAGCGGCCGGCGGCGCCTGGCCCGGACGTCCCTGGACGCCCGGTGGGTGGTGCCCGTCCGGCGGCCTCGGCCGCTCCGGTCGTGCCGTCACGCGCGCCCGACCGCCCGGTTGGCGGCGGTCCTGCTGGTCCGGCCTCGCCGGGCGAATCCGGTGGTCCCGGCGAGGCGGGGAGGGCTGGGACGCCTGCCGGCGGACCTCGGCAGGGACCGGGCGTCCCGCCGAGCTCCCGGCCCGACGAGGGGGGCGCCGGCGGCCGGCAGGCCGGCACCGGCCCTCCGACCAGGACGTCGGCGGGCGCCCTTGGGGTCATGCGCCAGGCCGGTGGCCCACGCCCGGCTGGTGCGCCCGGCCGGCCGGAGGCAGGGCGGCCGGAGGCAGGGCGGCCGGAAGGTGGTCGGCCGGAAGGTGGTCGGCCGGAAGGTGGTCGGCCAGAGGCCCAGTCGGCGCCGGGAGCACCATCCCGGGCACCCGCGCCGGGTTTCGGCCGCGAGCAGGCCAGGTCCGAGGGACAGGCCAGGCCTGAGCGGAGGCCGCCGGCCCCGGCCGGCGGACCGTCCGGCGCGCCGCCCCAGGCACGCCAGGCCCGTCCCGCGGCCGGTGCCCGCCCAGGGCCTGCCGCCGCTCCTCCGGGCCGCACCCCAGGTGCGGCCGGCGCGCCGACCAGGGGCGAGGGCCCAGCCGAACGCACCGGTAGCCGGCCGGGCACGACGGCAACGCCCGGCGGCGAGCGGCCGGAGCGGCCCGCCGTTCGCCGGCCGGCCGTCGGGCCGGGTGCGCCGGCGACGCCGCGGCCGACCGGTCGCCCGGGGGCGCCCCGCCCGTCGAGGCCAGAGGGCGAGCCGGTGCGTGACGAGCGGCAGGCCAAAGCCGGAGCGCCTCCCCGGATGCCGTCCCGCCTGCCTGGGGCGCCCGAGCGACCGGCCGACGGCGGGGACTGGGGGTCCCGCGCTCCGTCGCAGGAGGGCGCCGGCCAAGGCACCGCCAAGCCGCAGCACGGGAAGGCGGCAGCGGCCACCGAGCCCGCTCCGGCGGCCCGAACCGCGGAGCCCGCCGCGGCGTCCGGCGAGGACGCCCCGGAGCCCACCAGGTTCCGCCGGTTCCTGCGCGGCGTCGCCCGCGTCGTTGGCGGCGGCCAGGTGCCAGAGGATGCCACGGCAGCTCCACCCAGGCCTGAGGCTGCCGCGGGCAAGCGCCCGTCCACCCCCGGGCGGCCGGCCCAGCCGGTCCACGAGCGGCCCGCCCCGACGGCCCCGACCGCGCCCGCCGAGCGCGCGACGCCGCCGTCGCCGCCGCAGGCCACGGCCCGGACCGAGCCGCCGGCGCCCCGACGGGCCGTGCCAGCCCCCCCCGCGACGGGGACCGGCCACCCGGTGGCCCCGTCCGGCAGCAGTAGGACCCCACCCCAGGCGAGGACCGGGCCTGCCGCGGCGCCACCCAGGCGGCCCGAGCCTGGCCGACCTGAGCCCGGCGAGCGGCAAGCCCCCGAGAAGGCCGCAGAGCCTGCCGCGGCGCCATCCGAGAAGCCAGGGCGCCCGGCCCCGGGGTCGCCAGGGCTGCCCGACTTCTTCACCAAGCCGGCCACGCCGGCGGTGCGCGCGCAACCGTACCGCGCACCCGACCAGGTAGGTCCAGCGAAGGCTGCGACCAGCGCGGCGCCCGCAGCCCCGACCGAGCAGGAGGCGCCGAAGGCGCCGGCCGACCGGACGCCCCCGTCCGAGCCGGCCCCGGGGGTCGAGCGGTCCGCGGTGGAAGCCGAGGCGGCAACCCGGCCCGAGGCCGGCCGCAAGGAAGAGCCGGCTGAGGCCCGTGAGGCCGTCGCGAAGGAGGCCGCCGACGCCGAGGCTCGGGTCGGGCCTGAGGCGGAGCCTGGGGCGAAGAGCGAGGAGGCCGAGCCGGCCAAGGGTGAGGAGGCCGAGGGCGAGGAGGCACGCAGGGCCGAGGCTGAGCCCGAGGCCGAGCGCCGGGCGGCCGAGCCCGTTGGAGTCACGGTGGCGGAGGCCGCCGAGGCCGAGGCAGGGGCTCGCCCCGAGGTGGAGGGTGAGGCCGAGGAGACCCGCGAGGCCGTGGCCGAGGAGGTCCGCGAGGCTGAGCCTGCGGCGGCCGAGCCCAGCGGCGCCGCGGCCGAGGCGGCAACCAGGCCCGAAGCGGAGCGCGAGGCGGCAGAGGCCGCGGAGCATGCCCAAGCAGCGCAGGTGTCCGAGGCCACCGCGGCCGCCCCGGCGGAGGCGCCCGCGCCCCCCGAGGAGGAGAAGGCCGCAGCGGCCGAGGCCCGCCCGGACACGGCACCGGCAGCGAGCGCCGCGCCGCCCGAGGTGGAGCGCCCCACGGCCACGGAGGCTCCTTCCGAGGCAAGGGAAGCCCCGCCCGCCGAGCGCCCGCCACCGCCCGCCGCCACTCCACCCGAAGCGAAGGAGGCCCCGCCAGCCCCGGTCGAGGAAGTCGCGCGCGCCGTCCCGCCAAGCCCACCTGCGGAGGCCGAGCAGCCCTCCGCCGCACCTGCCGCCCCCGCCAAGGAGCTCCCGTCTCCACAGGCGCCGCCCGAGGCGGCCGCCCCCACGGCACCAGCAGCGGCGAAGGACGCCGCTCCGCCGGCGCAGGCGCCGCCCGTGGCGGCCGCTCCCGCGGTACCAGCAGAGCCCGAGGCGGCCGCGGCACCCGCTCGAGCTCCCGACCGGGCAGCTCCGGCAGCCCCTGCCGCACCGCCGGCGGCCGAGGAGGCGCCCGCCGAGGCGCCCGCGGCCAGGGCGGCGCCACCCGAGCCGAGGGAGGCCCCGCCGCGCGCCGAACCAGCGGGTCCGCCAAGCCGGCCGGCAGCCCCGACCCCGCCACCAGCCGAACCTGCGACGCGTGCCCGGCCCCCGGAGGCACCGGGCCGGCCGACGCCGAGCGCCCCCACGGCACCGCCGAGTGAGCGGGCGCCGGCTCCGCCGGAGCGGCCGGCGGCCCGGGCGGCTCCGTCCGGCGCCCCGCCGCCGCCGCGCGAGGCGCCGCCCGCCGGGCGGCCAGCGGCCGCTCCGCCACCCGCCCCACCCATGCCGGCTCCGCGGCAGCCAGCCCCGCCACGGCCGACCCCGCCGGTCGCGCGGCCCACCCCGATCCCACCCGAACGGAAGGTCGTCCGGCCGCGCGAGGACCAGCCGGCGGCCAGGGCCGGCCGGGCGGTCGAGCCGACCGCGCCCCCACGCCCGCCAAGGCCGGTCCGCCACGCCGCCCCGCCCGTCCCGAAGGCGCCCTCGGCGCCACCGGCACCCGTCGAACGGCCCCGGAAGCCACGGCGGCCGGGCCTGCTGCGGCGCCTGCGGGCGAACCTGAGCGGGGCCTACCCGGCCGGACCGGTGGAGACCCCCGACCAGGCTCCGGACTTCGAGCGCCTCACCCACTCCATCGAGCGGGTCTCCGAGGTCCTCGGCGACCAGCCGGTCGAGTTCTACGAGCGCGACCTGCCGCAGATCGCCGCGGCGGAGACGGCCCGTCGGGTCCATGCCGACATCGTCGTGCTGCTGCTGGACAACGGGGAGGGCCTCCTGGAGGTCTCCGGCGGCGTGGGGCTGACGCCGGCCGAGCGGCGCATGACCGTCGACTACGGCCGCGACGTCATGCGCGAGCTGTTCCGCGCCGGCGTCGGCCTGGTCGAGGACACCGACCGGGTGCGCGGCGCCTTGGCCGGGATCCCCGGCAGCCGCGCCGAGACCCTGGTGATGGTGCCGCTGGTACACGAGCGGCTCGGCTTCGGGGTCCTCGTCGCCGGCCGCAAGCGCAACCCCCAGGGCCTGTCGCCCCAGGTCTTCAACGACGAGGAGGTCGAGTCGCTGATGAACTTCGCCGACGACGCCGCCTCGTCACTGCGCACCGCGGTGCTCCTGCGTCACCTGAAGCACCAACTCAACCCGATCGACTGAGGGCGATAGGCTAGCGTCGCAGGTAGACGCGCTCCTCGTGGTGCGCGAACGCCAGCCGCCACCCGGCCGAATGGTCGAGGTCGGCGACCAGGTCCGGGGTCGCCTCGGCGTCGGTGACCACGTAGGCGACGCCGCGGGCGTCGAGCAGCCGCTGGGCGTCCCAGCGGCCCGACATGATCGCGTGGTAGTCGGTCCAGACGCTGGCCGGTGTCAGCTCGATGCGTGAGTCCACCGCCGGCTTGACCGCCGGCCCGAGCCGGAACTCCAGGTACGAGCCCCAGGGCTGGTAGTTGAGCATGCGGCCCGCCTGCGGGTGGGCGGCCAGCCAGTCCCCGGTCGCCACCGGCGCGGAGGCCAGCGCAGGCCGCGATGCCATGCCAGGCACCAGGCGGTCGCGCACGCCCGGTGCCGCCACCGTGACCGCCAGGGCCACCACCAGCAGCATCGCCGCCGTGATCAGCGGCGAACCCCGGTCGTCGCGCGCCGGCCGTGGCGTGCGCTCCCGGGCGAGCGCGGCGAGCGCCAGCGGCAGCACCAGCCCGAACCAGACGCCCGCCCGTGCCGTCCAGAGCGCAAGCAGCGCCAGCGGGACCAACCTTGCGAGCTGGTCGGCCGCGCGTGTCAGGCTCCCGGCACGCGCCAGCGCGACCACCAGCACGGCCATGGCGCCGAGCAGCGCGGCCCCGGCCGGGTCGCGCACGGAGGTCGGCGCCCACTCGGTCACCCCGGCCGTGACCGACCGGTTGCCCGCGAGGTCGGCCACGTAGCGCAGCACGCCAGGACCCCACGGGTTGAGCAGCAGGGCGAGCACGCTGGCCGCACCGGTGAGCAGCAGCCGCGAGGACGCGGGTCGATCCCGCCGCGCCAAGGCGACCGCGGCGTCGATGCCGAGCACCGCGAGGCCGACCACGAAGGCCCCGTGGAGGTTGACCCAGACCGCCATCAGGACCGGGAGCGCGACCAGGACGCGTGGCCGCCGCCGGGCCACCTCCAGCAGGTACAACTCGATGGCGAACAAGAGCACCGAGAACATCTGCGGCCTGGCCGCGAAGATAGACATCGCGCCGGCGTGCGCCACCAGCACGCTGCCCGCGATCACCCGCAAGCTGGCCGTGCGCCGCCGGCAGGCGGCCATCACCAGGCCCCAGGCCGCGACGGTGACGAGCGCGTTGACGATCGCGATCAGCGGGAACCCGCCGACCCGCCAGAGCCCGTAGAGCACGAGCTGGGCGCCCCAGTTCTGGTCGAGCCACGGCTGGCCGGCCGTCGTCCAGGCGAACACGTCGGTGCGCAGCACGTGGCCGGCGTCCACCATGAGCGCGCCCGCCCTGACGTGGTAGGCGAGGTCGACCGCGTTCGTCCCGACCGCGAGTTGCATCGCCCCGATGGCGCCGAGCACCACCACCAGCCACAGCCGAGGAACCGTCAGCCACGCGAGCCAGCGCCCCAGCCCGGCCTCCCTCGGGACGGTCGGCACCTCGTGCCCGCCGGACCGACCTGGACCCGTCGGAGGGGAGACGGACTCCCTACCCTCACGCCGCCCGGGCCGTGCCGGTGCTCGTGCCACGCAGCCCCCTTCCGCATGGGCCGTCCCACCCCTGGGCAGGCACCCGAAAGAGCCTACGAGCAGCACGAACCCGCCGCATCCGCAAGACTACCCAGCACCACGCCGAGCCCCGCCACCGCCCCCACACCACCCGGAAAGCTCGATTGCGGCCACCCCGGCAACGTCGTTAGACTGCCGGCACCCCGGGCGTGTAGCTCAGCGGGAGAGCGCTGCCTTCACACGGCAGAGGTCGCAGGTTCAAAACCTGCCACGCCCACCACACAACAGCGCAGGTCAGGCCGGGTCCACGGACCCGGCGTCTTGCTTTCGGCGCTCGGAATCAGCCGCTCGGGCAGCAACAGCCTCGAACCGGCTCCGCGCGCCTGTCGGTCAACCGGCCGCGCCCCGCGAGGTCGGCGGCCGCCGCGGATGCCGCTCTCCAGGCAAGGTTTCCAACCCTGACGCTGAACCGGTGGGCGATCGCCACGGATGATGCCCACCCGGAGGCTCCCAGCGTTTCGGCCCAGACCGTCCTGCCAGGGTGGACTCGGCGTGCCTCAAGCCATCGACCGGATGTGCCGACGCCTTGGCGGGGTTCGCTCTGGTTTCTCCATGGGCTCGACGGGACGGGAGTGGGATGAGCGGCATCCTGGATCGGGGCGCGTTCCTAGAGCCGACCGACGCCATGGACTTCGTCGAGACCGTCCTGCAAGCCTCGACGGAGTACTCGATCATCGGCCACGGCTTGGACGGCACCATCTTGCTGTGGAACTCGGGCGCCGAGCGGCTGTACGGCTACGCGCCGGAGGAGATCGTCGGCAGGGCCAAGGTCGACGTCCTGCACACGCCCGAGGACGTCGCCGCGGGGCTTCCCCAGCGGATGCGCCAGGCCGCGTTGGCCGACGGCAAGTGGGAGGGGATCGTTACCAGGGTCCGCCGCGACGACAGCCGCTTCACCGCCCGGGTCGTCCTCACCCCTAGGCGCGACCGCGACGGGGAGCCGGTCGGGTTGCTGCTGATCTCCAAGGACATCTCCGACGAGGTCCGGCTCACCCAGGAGCTGGAGACCGAGCGCAAGCGGGCAGAGGCGGCGCTGCGGGCCTCCGGCGAGCAGTTCCGGGGGCTGCTGGAGTCCGCCCCCGACGCGGTGGTGATCGTCGACCCCGACGGCCGCATCACCCTGGTCAACCGGCAGACCGAGCAGCTGTTCGGCTACCAGCGCGAGGAGCTGCTGGGCCAGCCGATCGAGGCGCTGGTGCCCAAGCGCTTCCACGCCCGCCACGTCGGCCACCGCGACGGCTACCTCGCCAACCCCGGGGTGCGGCCGATGGGCGCCGGGCTGCAGCTGTTCGGGCGGCGCAGGGACGGCAGCGAGTTCCCGGTGGAGATCAGCCTCAGCCCTCTGGAGACCGACCAGGGCACCCTGGTCTCCGCCGCGGTGCGCGACATCACCGCCCGCAAGCGGGCAGAGGCGGCGCTGAAGGAGGCCACTCTGGCCGCCGAGCAGGCCAACCAGGCCAAGAGCGAGTACCTGTCGCGCATGAGCCACGAGCTGCGCACCCCCCTGAACGCCATCCTAGGGTTCGCGCAACTGCTGGAGATGGAAGGCCTCCGCCCCGACCAGCGCGAGGGCATGGGCCACATCGTCGCGGGGGCGCGGCACCTGCTGGCGCTGATCAACGAGGTGCTGGACATCGCCGCCATCGAGGCGGGCCGGCTGGCCCTGTCGGTGGAACCGGTCGCGGTGGCCGGCGTGCTGGCGGAGGCGATCAGCCTGATCCGGCCGCTGGCCGACCAGCAGGGCATCCTGCTGGTCGACCCGGCGGAAACCTGCGACGCGCACGTCCGCGGGGACCGGCAGCGTCTCCGGCAGATCCTGCTGAACCTGCTGTCCAACGCGGTCAAGTACAACCGGGAGGGCGGCAGCGTGCAGCTCGCCTGCGAGCGGATGGGTAGCGAGCACCTGCGGATCAAGGTCACCGACACCGGCATCGGCGTCGCCCCGGAGTCGATCGAGCGGCTGTTCGTGCCCTTCGACCGGCTGGGCAGCGAGCGGACCCCGGTCGAGGGCACCGGCCTTGGCCTGCCGCTGACCCAGCGCCTGGCCGAGGCGATGGGCGGCGCCCTGGGGGTGGCCAGCACCGTGGGCCAAGGCAGCACCTTCTGGGTCGAGCTGCCCCTGACGGAGCGCCCAACCGGGGACCTCGCGCCCGCCGACCTGCTGCCAGCGCCGCACCGGCCCGCGCGGGAACGGCCGACGTTGACGGTGCTCTACATCGAGGACAACCCGTCCAACCTGCAACTGGTCGAGCACCTCCTGGGCCGCCGGCGGGGTGTCGAGCTGATCTCGGCGATGCGACCCCAGCTCGGCCTGGACCTGGCCGTCGAGCACCACCCCGACCTGGTCCTGCTGGACCTGGACCTGCCCGACATGCCCGGCGAGGAGGTCCTGCGCCGCCTGCGGGCCGAGCCGACCACCGCAGGCGTCCCGGTCGTCGTCCTCAGCGCCGACGCCAGGCCGGCCCTGATCACCCGGCTGCTCCAGCAGGGCGTTCGGGCGTTCCTGACCAAGCCGTTGGACGTCAAGGAGCTGCTCACCCTCCTGGACACCATCGCCGCCGAACGCGACCCCGCAACGCCACACGCTCCCAACCCCCAGTAGCTAGGGAGTCGGTTGATCCCCGGCGGCCTTCAGCGCGATGGTCAACCGCTGTTCGATCGCGGCCACCGCGCGGGCCTCCATCTCTGGGGTACCTCGAGGTGGGCCACCACGACGAGGTCACCGCCCGCATGCCCACCCCCGACGAGCTGCGCACCCTAGAGCTGGGCAGCGGCGTCCCCGTGCTGGTCTACGTGCGCACCGCCTACACCAAAGAGCGACCGATCCGGCTTACCGAGAACGAGTTCTGCGTGTTGCAACCGAACTTCCCCGAGCTGCTCGCCCGCCGTCGCCCTTGGCGCAGCGCTGCCTCGACGGAAGGCTAGTCAGCGCGGTGTCGGAGCAGGGTGCGACGATCGCCGGACCAGTCGCGTCGATGCCGGAAGGTGACGTCATGGAGGTGCGGTTCACCACGAACGTCGCGGTGGTCACCCCCGACCCGAGCGCCAGCCGACGGTCGTACGTGGACGCGCTCGGGTTGCCGCTCACCGGGTCGCCAGACGACTACCTGCACAGTGAGGACATCGACGGGAGCAAGAGCTTCGGCGTCTGGCCCCTGGCGCGGGCGGCGCGGGCCTGCTTCGGCACCCCTGGCTGGCCGGCGGACCGGCCGGTGCCGCAGGCGAGCATCGGGTTCGAGGTCGCGGACGCTGGCGCGGTGCGGGCCGCTGCGGAGGAGTTGAAGGAGCGGGGCTTCGCGCTGCTCCACGAGGCGCGGACCGAGCCCTGGGGGCAGACGGTCGCCCGGCTGCAGTCGGGCGAGGGGGCGATCATCGGCCTGTCGTGCGCCCCCTGGATGCACTCGTAGCGACAAGGAACCTCCGCTTGGACGGCATCTCGACGCCAGCCAAGGAGCGTCCGTTCTAGGGACTGCGTAGGTAACCGCCGTCACGACGGGCAGCAGACGGGCAGCAATCGGCGGCCGGACGGACCGGGACGCGCGCCGACGAACTCGGAAGGACCGTGGGGGAGGATCCAGGCTTGCGCCGCCCATGACCAGGGGTTTCTTCCTGTTTCTCGGGGTCTCTGACGGTCCCGAATGCCGACGGGGGCGTGCCCGTTGGGATTTCATACGGCAGAGGTCGCAGGTTCAAAACCTGCCACGCCCACCGAGGGAAATCCGCAGGCCAGGGCACCCGAAGCGAGCCGAGCTGATGGTGCCCCTCGCGTCTCTCAGCCGGCCGTGTTCCGGCCGTGTTCCGTCTATGTGCTCGGCGACGCCCTACGGGCACGACCAGGCAGCGGAGCAGACACTGTAGGAGGCGGGCAGGAACGCACGGCGGGAACAGCGCTAGCCGGTCGGACAGCCCACCACATCGTCCTTGAAGTCGACCACCTGGATGGTTCCATCGGGCCCGATAACAAACTGGACCAGCCGATGGATGCGGACCGGGCCTTCCTGGTTGTTGACCGTGGCGATGGACACGTACGTCCCGCCGGGCGTGGCCTGCACGGAGGCGGTTCCGTGGAACGTGCCCTCCCACACGCCGAGCGAGCTGTCCAGGAACGTCACGGTGTAGGTGCCGCGCTCGGTGACCTGGACGTGGGACACCCCGTCCCCCATGTCCACGATGGTGAACGTTTCCGTGCCCGAGACGTCGAAGCGGGCCACGTTGCCGCAGACATCCCGAGTGACGCCAGACGAGAGAATGACCTCTTGCCCGTGCACGACCTCGGGCGTCATGGCCCCCGCAGGCGAAGCCACAGCGAGCAGGCTCACCGCGAGCACCGCGCTCGCCACCGCGACGAACCTCCGCAACCCCGGTCTCATCGACACGGTCCCCCCTCTTGACAGCGCAAGCACGACCACGGCGCCGTGCGCGCGCATCGTACTGCCACGGCGAGGCCAGACAACTGGCGCATTCGACGTGGAGGAGATCGCGCCCATGGACCAGCTGCCGCGCCGCCTCCAGCGACTTGGCCATGAGGCCAGTGGTACCGCGCCACGAGCCTCAGCCCGGACGAGAGCTGAACCGCTCGGTCCGTGCCGGGTCCGTACGGCACCGGAACGACTGGTCGGCCACGAGCGGTCACGGCGGGCATACAGAAATCGCAGGTCACAGGCATTCCTGCCCCCAACTGGGCTGCTGCGGCCGGTCCGGATCGTGGCGATGCCTGACGATCCCCGTTTGTCGGTACCGGGTGACACGATGCCGCCGTGCGGTACTCGATCAACGTTCCGAACTTCGGGGAATTCGCGGCGCCCGAGGTCTTCGCCGACGTGGCCCGTCGGGCAGAGGAGGCCGGATGGGACGCGTTGCTGGTATGGGACCACGTTGTCGAGCAGAAGGACCTGCATAGGCAGATCGCGGATCCGTGGATCCTGCTTGCCGCCGCGGCCCTGGCGACCTGCCGGATCCGGCTGGGTACCGCGATCACGCCCGTGGCCAGGCGGCGGCCGGCCAAGCTGGCCAGGGAAGTGGCCACCCTGGACCGCCTGACCGGCGGTCGCATGGTCCTCGGTGCCGGCCTGGGCGCGCCCGTGGACGACGAGTACGGGAGCTTCGGTGACACGACCGATACCAGGGTGCTCGCCGAGCGCCTCGACGAGGGCCTGCACGCGCTCGATCTGCTCTGGTCCGGTGAGCCGGTCACCTACCGGGGCAACCAGGTCACGATCGACGACGTGGTCTTCCTGCCGACCCCGGTGCAGCGTCCGCGGGTGCCGATCTGGGTCGGAGGGTTCTGGCCGAACAAGGCGCCGATGCGCCGGGCGGCACGGTGGGACGGGGCCATCCCGGCCATGGCCGGGATGGAGGCCGCCCGCCCGCCAGACGTCAGCGAGGTCCGGGAACTGGTGATATTCCTGCGCGGATGCCGGGCGGAGAACGGCCTCGCGGACAGGCCGTTCGACATCGTCATCGGCGGCATGAGCCCCGCCGGGCCGGCAGCCGGCCGTGACCTGGTCGGCCCACTGGAGGACCTCGGGGTCACGTGGTGGGACGAGCGGATGCCCTGGGGTGATGCCCTGGAGCGTGCCGACCCGATCCTGCGCCGGATCGACCAAGGCCCGCCTCGCACCTGACCGGGCAACGTGACCAAGGCGGTGAAGGGCGACGGTTGCCTGATCGAGCACGTCACGGCCAGATGGTGTCCTTCGGGTCGAAGTCGCCGTGGCCGGTCGTCCGGGTGTAGAGGCAGCGCTCGACGGTGAACTCGAACAGTCGCTGGTCATCGAAGTCTGGCGGCGGGGTCTGCCAGCTCGCTACCGCCCGGGTGCGACCGACGGGTGGGCCTGGGGCGCGGGACCGGTGCCGCGCCCCAGGCCGTCGGGGCTGAGGTGAGCTGGCCGTCAGCGGCCGAGGCCCATGCTCATGGGTTGCATCCCGGTGGGGCTCGGGCTCGATCCGGTGGCCGCGGGCGCGTAGCCGCCGGTGATCTGGCCGAGGTTGTTGATGCCGGCCGCGGTCGTGCTGGGGGCGCCGGGGACGTCGACCGGGGTGAAGGCGCCCTTGGCGCCGTCGCGCAGGACGAAGCCGTGGAACACCGGCCCCGCGGGGGTGCTGCCGATGCCGGTGAGGACGATCTGGCCACGGTCGTTGACGTCGAACGCGAGGGTGAGCAGGGCGCCGGGGGCGTCGAACGGGGTGAAGACGCCGTTGTGCAGCAGGAAGCCGTGCTCGGTGCCCGGCTTCCCCGTCGGGTCGGTGCCATAGATGCCGACGACGTCGCCGCGGTCGTTGAGGCCGAGGGCGGAGGTGCCCCCGGTACCGGCGGCACCGGGAGCGTCGATGGTGGTGAAGCGGCCCTTGTCCCAGCGGAAGGCGTGGAAGCCGGTGGCGTCCTGGTACTCGCCGACGACCTGGCCGAGGTTGTTGAGGCCGAAGGCCTGGGTCTCCATCGCGCCGGGATAGTCGATCCTGATGAGCTTGCCGTGGTCGAGCATGAAGCCGCGGCGGTTGGGGTCGTCGCCCACGCGGCCGGTGTTCTGGCTGTAGACGCCGGCGATCTGGCCGCGGTCGTTGATCCTGCTCGTCGCCGTCGAGCGGGCGCCGGGCACGTCGATCCTGGTGACGCGGCCGCGCCGGTCGCGCAGGAAGCCGTGCTCGCTGGCGCCGGGCCCGGACGCCGAGGTGCCGGTGTCGTACTTGCCGACCACCTGGCCGAAGTCGTTGATGCCGGTCGGGGTGACCCCGGCGGTGGCGCCGGGGACGTCGAAGGTGGTGTAGCGGCCACGGTCCAGCACGAACCCGGGGAACTGGGACCGGGCGCCCGAGCGGGTGTCGGTGCCGCCGCCGCCGTGGTCGGGGCGGGCGGCGGTGCCGGGGGCGAGGCCCGCCGACTGCTGCGCCCTCGCTCCCTCGGCGGAGGGCATCGACGCCGATGCGGTCGCCGCCGTGAGCGCGGTGAGCACGACGGCGCCCGCCACGGCCAGCCGGATGCGACGGCCGAGTTGGTGTTGGACCGAAGCCATCTCTGGTCTCCCTGCAGTGCGCGACTGTTTGCCCTCATTCGCGCATGGAGGCGCCCATGGATGGGTTTCGGTGCAAACTGCCTGGCCTACGCGGCGCTCGCGCCGACGAAGCGCAGCATCCGCCGCCAGGCGTCGTCGCACGCCTCGCGGTGCTGCTCGAAGGCCCGGTCGAAGAAGGAGTGCGGGGCGCCCTCGTAGACCACCATCTCGTTGTCGACCCCGGCCTGGTCGAGCACGGCGCGGAACCGCTCGATCGCCTCCGCCGGGATGGCCTGGTCGGCGCCCCCGAACAGGCCGAGGACCGGGCATTGGTAGCCGGGCGCGAGGCGCACGGGCGCCTCCTGGTCGTCGGGGCCGCTCCCCTGCGGCCGGCCGTAGAGCCCGATCACGCCCGCCAGGCCGTGGTCCTGCGCCGCCTGGTTGAAGGAGATCCGCCCGCCCATGCAGAAGCCGACCGAGTAGACCCGCTCGGCGCCGCCGCCGGCCTCCGAGCGGAGGTGCGCCACCACGGCGGCGGTGTCCGCCCGCAGCCCTTCCGGCGTGAGCCGCCGGACGTGCGGCATGTGCTCGAAGCCCTCGCCGCGCGCGGTCAGGCCGGCGCTGCGCCCGAAGTAGTCCATCGCGGTGGCGTGGACGCCGGCCTCGGCGAAGCGGACGGCGAGCTCCTGGTAGAAGGGGTGCAGGCCGCGGACGTCGGGAAGGACCATGACGCCGGGCGCGCCCGGCCGTACCGCGCGGGCGCTGAACGCGTTGAACCGGTTGCCGTCCGGGGCCTCGAGGACCAGCTCCTCGCTGCCGGCGGCGCCGGCGCCGCCGGCGATCGGGGGGAGCGGCGGCCGGGCACTGGGTTCGAAGCACATCAGCGATGCCTCCTTGCCTCGCTGGCGACGGGCACGCGTTCGCTCAGGGCGAAACGGCGGCGCCCGCGATGATACGGCGCCCCTCCCGGCCAACCTTTACAAAAGAATG
>DASUZB010000278.1:0-14911 GCA_036377075.1 Actinomycetes bacterium
CGGCGGTGGGGTTGCTGCTGGGGTTGGTGGTCGGTTCGGGGGTGGCGTGGTGGCTGGCGTGGCGGCGGCAGGCGCCGGCCGCGGCCGCCACCACGGCGGGCGGGCTGGCCCGCCCCAGCTGGCCCCACACCGCCGCACCCCCTGGCACCGAGTCCGGCGCCGCGCGGTCGGGGCTGCGCGCGTGGCTGTTCATCCGGCGCAGCACCCATGCCTACGAGTGGCCGGACTCCGCCGCCTTCCCCGGCGCGCGCCCGGCCGGCGCGCGGGCGCGGCTGGCGAGGGTGCTCCGGTCGGCGCTGCCGAAGGGGCGGCCGCAGGCCGCCACCGTGACCCTCGCGGAGCCGCAGGTGACGAGCAACGGCCACCACCACACGAACGGCAACGGGTCGGGCACCCTGGCGGGGAACCTGGCGGCCTGGCCAGGGGTGGACGGCGCCGGGCCGTCGACCACGGTCACGCCGCACGACCCCGACGGCGACAGCGCACCGCAGCAAGGGTGAGTGCCGGCCCGCCCGCTCGATGAGCTGGCCCGGGCGCTCCGGCGGGCCGCTGGCGCCGCCCTGGGCGCCGCTCGCCGCCGCGCTCGCCGCCGCGCTGACCGGCGCGATCGCCGCGCTGGTGTGGCACTCGGCCCGGCTGGGCCCCTTCGACGCCGTGGTGGCGCGGGTGCTGGCGGCCCGAAGCGACCGCGAGTTCCACGTCGCGGGGATGGTCTCCGACGCCCTGGTCGACCTCGCGGTCGTCGGTGCCCTCTGCATGGCCGCCTACGCGGGCGCCCGGCGCTGGCTCGACGCCGTCCTGCTGGCCCTGGCGGCGCCCGCGCTCGCCCTCGGCGCCGAGAAGGCGCTCAAGGTCCTGGTGGACCGCCGCGTCACCGGCTCCACCGTCTCCCACTACCCGTCCGGGCACCTCGCCGTCGCCACCGCCACCGCCTTCACCCTGGTGCTGCTGCTGGGCGCGGCCGGCGCGAGGCCGCGCACCAGGACCGCGGCCACCGCCGCGGCCGGCGCCCTGGTGGCCACCCTCGCCGTCACCCGCCAGGTCGACACCGCCCACCTGCTGTCCGACGTCGTCGGTGGCATGGCGACCGGGGTCGCCGTGGCGCTGGCCGCCGCGCTGCTGCTCGACCGCCGCCCGCACCGGAAGGCGTCTCCAGCCAGGCCCAGGCGTTGACCGCCGACGCCCAGCAGGGACGACCGAGCCTGTCGATCAAGGGTGACGACGGCCGCCAGCAGCGTGGCCCGTGTCGTCAGGGGGCCGTGCTCGCTCCCCCCGCGCCCTATGGGCTCAGGAAGCTGCTCGAGGTGTCCTGGCCGAAGCGCTGCGTCCAGGCGGCTCGGTCCCAGCGCTCGCCGCGCCAGGTGAAGAAGCGGCCGCTCGGCGAGGCCAGGCGGTAGGTGTTGTGGCGGAAGCGGTTGTTGCGGCCGTAGACCGCGTCGCTGCCGGTGTCGTCGACCATCCCGGTGACGTTGCGCGAGATGGTGACGTCGTTGTCGTGGACGTCGACGTCGCGCAGCTCGTGGGGGCCGTTGGGCGAGGGCCAGTCGTGGCGCGCCTGCTGCAGCAGGATGATGGCGTTCTCGTTGCCCTCCAGGACGTTGCCGTAGACCTCCACGTCGGGGGAGGCGGCCACGCGGATGCCGGCGCCGCCCCAGCCGGGGAGCGGCTCCGAGCGGCCGTTGTCGCTCACCCGGTTGTCGCGGATCACCGCTTCGTAGCTGATCTCGTGGAAGATGCCATGGCTCGTGTTGGCGTAGACGTTGTTGCGCTCGTAGAGCGTGTGCACGCAGTTGATGTCGGTCCACAGGCCGGGGCCCTGGTTGTGGTGCACCGTGTTGCCGCGTACCACGAGGTCGGTGCTGGTGCCCCACTTGGCGCCGCCGGCCTCCCACAGCGCCGAGAAGCCGGCGGTGTTGTTGTGGTCGATCTCGTTGCCCTCGACCAGCTGGCCCTTGCCGCCGCCGCCGAGGCCGAGCTGCCCGTTGTGGTGCAGGTGGTTGCCGAGCACCTCGCCCCCGTCGGCGTAGACGCCGTGGCCGTGGTTGAGCCGCACCTCGTTGCGCCGGATGCGCCAGCCGCGCCCGGTCGCCTGCACCGCGCCCTGCTGGGCGGGGTTGGCGAACTTCTCGATCGTGAAGCCCTCGACCAGCACCTCGGGGGCGTCGCCGGCGACCGCGCCCTCGGCCCTGGCGACCTCGACCTGGTGGCCGCCGGGGTCGTCGGCGATCCAGATGGTGCCGCTGCCATAGTCCTCGTAGAAGCGGCCGCGGGCGACCTCGTCCCTGCCGTCGACGCGCCAGAGCTGGCGGCCGTCGTAGAACACCGCCTCGGCGTAGCGGCAGCCGTCGTAGCCGGGGTTGCACTCCCCGTGGACGGTGGGCTCGGCGGGCAGGTGGCCGGTGGCGCTCCACGCCGTACCGTCGCGCCGCCACCCCGCGACCACCTGCGCCCCGGAGAGGACCGCGCCCGGCTCGGCGACGAGCCGCTGGCGCGCCTTCGGCCGCAACGGGGCCGCGAGCCGGTAGGTGCCGGCCGCGAAGCAGAACGGGGCGCCCGCGGGCTGGCCGTCGAGCACGGCCTGTGGGTCGTCGCCCGGCCGCACGCGGATGCCGGTGCAGGCCGACGGGGCGACGTCGGCGCCGGCGCCTGCCCCGTGGGGCGGGCGGGTGCGCGCCGTCCCGGCGCGGACGGCGGCCAGCCCGGCGAGGACCAGCAGCCCGGCGAGCGCCACCAGCGCGGGGCGGCGTCCGCGGCTGCCGACGGGACGGCGCGGCGAGTTCATCACGACCACCGTAGGAAGGAAGCCGGCCCGGCGCCAGCACGAGCCCGCGAACGGTCATGGTTCCCAAAAGGATCGATCCGAGTTTCGGCGATGGGGCGCGCCCGGCCTGACATCCACACGCCGTAAACCACGCTACGTCGTCCCTGGGGGGACGCTGGCGCCCGCTTCCTCTATCCTTGCCGAAGGCGGCGGCCTGGGCCGCCGCTGCGAAGCAGCAGCCGGGGGGGATCCACGGGTGGCCGTTACCTACCACCACCGTCCCGTCGTGCCTCCGGGCGCGCCGGGGCTCGGTACGCGGCGCCGGTCGAGACCGTTCCGCGTCTTCACCCCGGCGCTCGGGCTGCTGCTCGGCGGGTACCTGTTCCTCGACAAGACCTTCGCCTACCTCCACGTCCCCGGCACGCCCTTCTTCGTCGGGGAGATCGTGCTGGGCATCGGCATCGCGGAGTCGATCCACCTGCGCCTGCCCTGGCGCCGGCTGGTCGGCTCGTCGCCGATCCTCAAGGCGCTGCTCGCGTTCATGGTGGCCTGCATGCTCAGGCTCGTGGTCGACCTGCCGCGTTACAAGCTCGACGCCATCCGCGACTCGTCGATCTGGTACTACGGCGCCTTCGCCTTCCTGGTGGCGGCCGCGGTCGTCGCCGACCCCACCTTCTTGCCGCAGTTGCTGCGCTGGTACCGGCGGGCGCTGCCCTGGTTCCTCGTCTGGGCCCCGTTCGCCATCGTGCTGCACTACGTCGACTCGCTGTCCGCCGTCACCGTTCCCGGCAGCGACGCGCCGATCAACTCGTGGAAGCCCCAGGACCTCGCCATCCAGGTGGCGGCGGGCGTCACCTACCTGTGGCTCGGGGTCCACCGCGTCACCGGCGAGCAGCGCCGGTCGCCGCCCCGTTCGGAGACGGCCCTCACCCTCCTCGGAATCCTCGGCGTGCTGCTGGCGGGCACCCAGACCCGCGGCGGCTTCCTCGCCGCCGTGCTCCTGCTCGGGATCGTGGTGCTCTACCTGACCCCGGGCAGGCAGCGCCGCATGGTCGTCCCAGTCGGCGTCGGCCTGGTGCTGATGCTGGTATTCGCCCTGGTGCTCAACCTCAAGCTGCACGGGGAGGTCCGCGACATCTCGGTGGGCCAGGCGCTGGCGAACGTCTCGAGCATCACCGGACAGTCCAGCTCGGACCAGCTCTCCGGCACCGTGCAGTGGCGCGAGGGCATGTGGGGCCAGGTCATCACCGACCTGCGCACCCACGGGACCTGGCTGACCGGCATCGGCTTCGGGGTGATCCTGCCCGACCGCTACAACGTCGACGTCGGCAACACCAACAACGAGAACAGCACCGCGCCGTTGCGCAGCGTCCACAACTCCCACCTCACCCTGCTGGCCCGCACGGGCGTGCCCGCGTTCGCGCTGTGGCTGCTGCTGTGGGTGGTCTTCTGCCGCCAGCTCTACCGCGCGGCGAAACGCCGCCCCGGCGGCATCAGGGACCCGGCCAACGCCCTCACCGTCTGGCTGCTCGCCGCCCCGCCGGCGTACCTGGTCAACGCGGTCTTCGACCCGGCACTCGAGGGCCCGCACTCCGGCGTCTGGCTGTTCACCATCGTCGGGGTCGCCGCCGCCCACGTCGCCCTCCTGCGGACCAACCGGCGGGGCGCGGCGTGAGCGCTCCGGGGGCGTCCAGCCCGTCGGGCGCGGCGCTGCGCGGCCGGCTCGGGCGCCTCGCCGCGCGCGCCGGCTGGGGCGTCGCCGACCAGGCGCTGTCCAGCCTGACGAACTTCGCCGTCGGCATCTACGTGGCCCGCTCGCTCGGGCCGAGGGGGCTCGGCGCCTTCAGCCTGGCGTTCGCGACCTACCTGCTCGCGCTCAACGCCTCGCGCGGGCTCGCCACCGACCCGCTGGTGGTCCGCTACAGCGGCGCGGAGCCGGCGGCGTGGCGCCAGGCCGCCGCGCGGGCGACCGGCGTCGCCACCACCGTCGGCGCCGCCGCCGGGGTCGCCTCGGTCGCCGTCGGGGTGCTGCTCTCCGGCCCGACCGGCGCGGCGTTCGTGGCGCTCGGGGTGATGCTGCCAGGCCTGATGCTGCAGGACAGCTGGCGCTACGCGTTCTTCTCGGCGGGCAGGGGCGGGCAGGCGTTCGCCAACGACCTGGTCTGGGCGATCGTCCTGTTCCCGCTGATGGCGGCCGTCGCCGCCAGCGGCCACGCCGACGTGCAGTGGTTCGTGCTCGCGTGGGGCGTCTCGGCGACCGTCGCGGCGCTGGCCGGCGGCGTCCAGGCGCGGCTGGTCCCGCGCCTGGACGCGGCGGCCGGCTGGCTGCGCCAGCACCGCGAGCTCGCGCCCCGCTACCTCGGCGAGAACCTGAGCTTCAGCGCCGCGACCCAGCTGCGGTTCTACGGGCTGAGCGCGGCCGCCGGGCTGGCCGCCGTCGGCGCCCTGCGCGCCGCCGAGCTGCTGCTCGGGCCGTTGAACGTGGTGATCATCGGCATCGGCCTGATCGGTGTGCCCGAGGGAGCCCGCATCGTACGACGCTCGTTGCGGCACCTGTGGCCGTTCTGCCTGGTGCTGGGCGCCCTGCAGGGCGCCACCGCGGTGGCCTGGGGGCTCGCCCTGCTGCTCCTGCCCGACGGCCTCGGGGTGCGGATCCTCGGCCCCTCGTGGCAGCCGGCGTCGGCGCTGCTGGTCCCCGTGACCCTCACGGTCGCGCTGACCGGCTTCTGGGTGGGCGCCTGGACGGGCCTCCGGGCGCTCGGCGTTGCCAGGAGGAGCCTGCGGGCGCAGGGGTTCGGCTCCGCCGCCTACCTGGGGGGCGCGCTGGTGGGCGCGTGGCTCGCGGGCGCGGCCGGCGCCGCCTGGGGCGGCGCCGCCGGGACCGCGGTGGCGACGGCCATCTGGTGGTGGCAGCTCCACCGAGGGCTGCGCGAGTTCCGCTCCGCGGCCACGCCGGCGGCCGCGGCCGAGGCCGTGCACCTCCCCGGCGTGGGCGGCTGACGCCCCCTCAGGCCCGCTCCAGCCAGATCTCCCGCCAGTACGGGTAGATGGCGCGCGGGCAGAGCCGGTGGAAGTCGCTGGTGCAGATGACGTCTTCCAGGATGATGCAGGGGTTCTTCAGCCGCATCATCCTGCCGCTCGGCTCGTCGATGATCCGGTCCACGCGGCGCAGCACCCGCGCCTGTCGCCCGCAGTACTTCAGCATCTCGGCGTCGAACGACATGCCGCGGTTGCGGTTGTTCGCGTCGAGGGTGCGGACGATCTCCTCCTTGCTCTTGACGCGCACCAGCTCTCCGGGCTGGAGGTCGAGCGCCTCGTGGGGCGTCTTGCGCAGCTTCCCTTCGATGAACGGGTAGCGCCTGCCGCCGCGGATCCGCAGCGGCCGCGGCAGGCGCCTGCTGGCGTCCTGGTACTCGTTGAACACGCCCACGGCGACGCTGCGGATCAGGGCGAGGACGCCGGTGTTGCCCGAGCTGACGTCGAGCACGTACTGCTTGAGGTCCCAGGGCGGCACCCGCGTCGGCGCGGCGCGCAGCAGCTCGGTCGCCTGGCAGGAGTACACCTCTTCGCCGGAGGCGTCGGCGTCCTTGCGGGTCGCCGCCATCAGCTCCGCGATGCTGCAGCCGGAGGGCGGCCCAGCCGGAGCGGTGGCGGCAGGAAGGGACTCGGCGGCCACCGATTCCCGCCCTTCGTCGTCGAGCCGCTTGAGCCAGGCCTCCTTCCAGTAGGTGTTGCAGCCGGCCTGGCAGCCGCCGTGCGCCTGGCCGTCGCAGCGCACGCCCTCGAGGTGGACCGCGTTCTCCATGCGGTACATCCCGGTCCAGCTGATGGTGTCGCACAGCTTGACGGCACGCTTGGCGACGCGGAAGCGCCTGCCACAAAACTGGCGCATCTCGGGCATGAACGGCAACGAGTCCAGCTCGCCCTTGCTGTCGAGGGTGGCGAGGATCTCGGCCTCGCTGCGGACCTCGACCAGCTCGCCGGCCTTCAGGCCGAGCACCTGGCTCCAAACCGTCCCTTCCTTGATCACCATGCCGATCGGACCTCTCAGCTGCAGGGGTGTGGGTGGGTTCAGGTCAGCCAGGGCAGCGCCGCGGTCGCGATGACGAACGCGGCGCGCACCGGCAGCCACCTCCGGGACGCGCGCAGGCCGCGGACCTCGGGCAGGTCGAACAGGCGCAGCACCTCCCGCGCCTGGGCGCGCTGGCGCACCCGCAGGCGCCGGTAGGCGCCGGCGAGGATGAACTGGTAGAAGAAGTCGGCCTGCCAGCGCCGGATGGTGGGCTCCGGCGCGGCCCCGAGGGCGACGGCGCGGTCGAAGATCACGCGCAGGACCCCGATCGTCTCCGGGTTCCACATCCCGGTGGTCGCCGCGCCCTCGTGGATGGTGTACGCGCAGGTCGTGGACGGCAGGTGGCGCACGCCGTAGTGCGAGAACAGCCGCACCCACATGTCGGTGTCGCAGGGCCCGCCCATGGTCGCGTCGAACAGGCCGACCTGCTCGAAGGCAGAGCGCCGCACCACGCACGCGGGCAGCCGCACGAAGGACGAGTTGCGCAGCAGGCGCCGCAGCGCCTCGGCGGGCTCCAGGTAGCGCTCGTGGCGGAAGCTCTGCTCGCGCTGCCGCGTGCCGTGCTGGTCGACGATCTCGACCCCGAACAGCAGGACCCGCTCCTCGTCGGCCACCCGGCGCAGGACCTCGACGATCGCCACGCCGGCGCCGGGCAGCAGGTAGTCGTCGTCGTGCAGCTGCAGCACCCAGGTGCCGCTGCCCAGCCCGATGGCGCGGTTGATGTTGTCGATCATCGCCAGCGCCGGCCGGTTCCAGACGTACTCGTGCCTGCCCGGCCAGTCGGCGGCGAAGCGCTCGACCACCCGGCCGGAGGCCTCGTCGTCCGACCCGTCCGAGACGGTCACCTCGACGTGCTCGGCCACCGGCGCGAGCGCGCGTGCGACCGAGCCGAGCGCGCGCTCGAGCAGTTCGGGCCGGTTGCGCGTTGGCACCGCGATCGACAGCAGCGGTCGCTCGAGCTGGTTCCCGTCGGACCCGCCGACGGCGCGCAAGGCTCCGCTCTCGCTCACACCAGGTCACCCCCCCTGAGAGACCCTGGTAACAGGCCTAGCCACCTTGGACCGGGACCCTCGATGGCGCAACCTCCGATTGCGGTAGTGTGCCCATCCTACCTGCGGCGGATGCCCGGTGAGCAGGGCAATCGACCCGCCTATCCGGACGATTCAGTATTCCCGGTCGGACCCGCGCCGTGCGTAATACTACGTATTTCTCAACCCCCGGGCAGTCAGTACGTTTTCGATGTACCGCTGCCCGGCTATTACCGGGCCGTGGGGGGGCGCCCGGCCCTGGCACGCCACCGATCGCGGACGGTCCCGCCGTCCCGGAGGAGGCAGCCGGCGGCTTCGAGGCGGAGATAGCTGGGAGCGGTTGACCGCCGTCCGCGGTCCGGGGGGGAGTTCGTTCGGATGCTCCATCGGCGTTGTCGTCGTGTGCTCTTCGACGTCCGTCGTCGGCGCAAGGCATTCGTCCGCGTCCCCTCCACATCCGAGCCAGGTGTGTCGGTCGCGCGCCCCCTGAATGGAGACGTCATCGGGACCAGTGGGGGGTATGGCTCGGATGCATGAGGCCAGGAGGAACGGCCAAGTCCTTGGTACCACGCGGGTGGAGCGGTCCGGTCCCAGGCCCGACCACCTCGTGCTACGGGTCCCCGAGGCGCGCCCGGCCCGTGGCGCCCACGCCGTGCAGCGCTACCGCACGATCGCCATGGGGCTGGCCCTCTCCGACGCGGCCTGCGTCCTCGTCGCCCTGGCGGTCTCCTACTTCGTGCGCTACGGTTCCCGGCCGATGGCGCCGCTGGAGGCCGCCGCGATCCTGGCAGCCCCGCTCCTGTGGGTGGCCGTGTTCCACGCCTTCAGCCTCTACGCCCCGCAGCACCTCTCCGCCCACGAGGAGTTCCGCCGCGTGATCGGCGCCACCGGCGTCGGCATCGTGCTGCTGGTGATGGTCAGCTTCTGGTCCAACTCGTCGTTCTCGCGCGGCTGGATCGGCCTCACCTGGTTGCTGACCCTGTTCCTGGAGCTGGCGGCGCGGCGGGGATGGCGCTGGCACATGTATCGCATGCGGATGGCCGGCCGGCTCGCCTACCGCACCCTGGTGGTCGGCACCACCGCCGAGGCGGACCGGCTCTGCCAGATCCTCGACCAGGAGGGCTCCGGCTTCCTCCCGCTCGGCTACGTGCGCCCGCGCGACCAGGTGGTCGACGCCAACAAGAAGCCGGTGCTCGGCGAGCTCGGCCGCCTCCGGGAGCTGATCCGCGAGCACGCGGCCGACTGCCTGTTCGTGGCGTCCACCGCCGTCGGGGTGGAGGAGACCGCGATGGTGGCCCAGGCGGGCCGCCTCGAGGGCACCGAGATCCGCGTCTCGGCCAACCTGCCCCAGGTGCTGACCTCGCGGCTGTCGTTCCAGAAGGTGGGGCCGGCGATCGCGCTGTCGCTGAAGCCGGCGCGCCTGTCCGCCTCCCAGGCGGCCGTCAAGCGCGCCTTCGACCTCGCGCTCGCCAGCGCCGTCCTGCTGGCGACGCTGCCGATCTGGGTCGCGACGGCGCTCGCCATCCGCCTCACCTCGCGCGGGCCGGTCTTCTTCCACCAGGAGCGGGTCACCACCGGCGGCAAGGTCTTCCGGATGCACAAGTTCCGCACCATGCGGCCGCCCGACGGCACCATCGGCCTCGACACCACGGTGCCGTTCTTCAAGATGGAGGCCGACCCGCGGCTGACCCGCGTCGGCAAGCTCATCCGCCGCCTGAGCGTCGACGAGCTGCCGCAGCTGTGGAACGTCATCGTGGGGGAGATGAGCATCGTCGGGCCGCGGCCCCTGCCCGCCAACCAGGTGGCGGCGAACGCCGAGCTGCTCAGCCCGCGGCACGAGGTCCCCGCGGGGCTCACCGGCTGGTGGCAGATCAACGGCCGCAGCAAGGTGACCGCCGAGGAGGCGCTGCGGCTCGACCTGTTCTACATCGAGAACTGGTCGCTCTCGCTCGACGCGTACATTCTGATGAAGACGTTCGGGGCGGTCGCCCTCGCGCGAGGCGCGTATTGAGCGTGCTTCTACGCCGCCCGGAGCCACCCGCCGCTAGTCCCAGGGGGGGTACGTCGAGATGATCTTCACCCAGACACGACTTCCGAACGCGTTCGTGATCGATCCCGAGCCGTACGTCGACGAGCGCGGCCTGTTCGCGCGCACCTTCTGCGCCAGGGAGTTCGCCGAGCACGGCCTCGACCCCACGACGGTGCAGTGCAACGTCTCGCTGAACCGGCGCAAGGGCACCATGAGGGGCATGCACTGGCAGGCGGCGCCGCACGAGGAGGCCAAGCTGGTCCGCTGCACCCACGGGGCGATCTACGACGTGATCGTCGACCTGCGCCCGGACTCGCCCACCTTCGGCGAGCACGTCGGCGTCGAACTGACCGCCGCCAACCGCCGGATGCTGTACGTTCCCGAGGGCTTCGCGCACGGCTTCCTCACCCTCGAGGACGACACCGAGGTCTTCTACCAGATGTCGGAGTTCTACGAGCCGGACGCGGCCAGGGGCCTGCGCCACGACGACCCGGCGCTCGGGATCGAATGGCCCGCCGAGGTGCGGGTGGTGTCCGAGCGCGACCGGAGTTGGCCGGACTGGAAGGCCGTCGAGGGCGTCCGCAGGGCCTCGTGAGGCGCGAACGACAGGGGGGACCTGGCAGGTGACCATCCGCGACGCGATCGCCGCGACGGAGCCGGCCGAGGCCGGCACCGCCATGCACGAGCTCATGGCCGAGCTGTACCCGATCTGCCGCAGCATCACCGGCGAGGGCTTCCGCACCACCCTGGCGACCATCGCCAAGCACGTCGACCTCGAGCTGCACGAGGTGCCCAGCGGGACGCAGGTGTTCGACTGGACGGTGCCGCGGGAGTGGAACATCCGCGACGCCTACGTGGCCAACTCCCGCGGCGAGCGGGTGATCGACTTCCACGAGTCCAACCTGCACGTGATGAGCTACAGCGTGCCGGTCGACGCGCGGATGCCGCTCGGCGAGCTGCGCGAGCACCTCCACACCATGCCGGAGCAGCCGGACTGGATCCCGTACCGCACCTCCTACTACGCCGAGAACTGGGGCTTCTGCCTGGCCCACCGGCAGCTCGAGGCGATGGGCGAGGACGACTACCGCGTGGTGATCGACTCGACCCTCGCCGACGGGCACCTCACCTGGGGCGAGTGCCTGGTCGAGGGGGAGTCGAGCGACGAGGTGCTGATCTCCTGCCACGCCTGCCACCCGTCGCTGTGCAACGACAACCTCTCCGGCGTGGTGCTGGCCACCTTCCTCGCCAAGGCCCTCGCCGGCGCCTCGTCGCTGCGCTACAGCTACCGCTTCCTGTTCATCCCCGGGACCATCGGCGCGATCACCTGGCTGGCGCAGAACGAGAACGTCGTCGACCGGGTCAAGGCCGGGCTCGTGCTCACCTGCGTCGGCGACGGCGGCGGCTTCACCTACAAGCGCAGCCGGCGCGGCGACGCCGAGGTCGACCGTGCGATGGCCTACGCCCTCGCCGCCTCCGACCAGCCCTACGAGGTGCAGGACTTCTCGCCCTACGGCTACGACGAGCGCCAGTTCTGCTCGCCCGGGTTCAACCTGCCGGTCGGCAGCCTCAACCGCACCCCGTACTCGCGCTTCCCCGAGTACCACACCTCCGCCGACAACCTCGACTTCGTGCGGCCGGAGCACCTCGCCGGCTCGTACGAGCTCACCCTGGCGGCGCTGCGCCTGCTCGAGGGCAACCACACCTACGTCAACCTCAACCCGAAGTGCGAGCCGCAGCTCGGCAAGCGCGGCCTCTACGGCAGCCTCGGCGGCGGCAAGAGCGTCGCCGAGTCGCAGCTCGCCATGCTCTGGGTGCTGAACCTCTCCGACGGCGAGCACAGCCTGCTCGACGTCGCCGAGCGCTCGGGCATGCCGTTCGACCTGTTGGCGGACGCGGCCGACGCGCTGCTCGGCGCCGGCCTGCTGGCGCGCCGCTGAACGCTACCCGGCGATCCCCGCCGGGTGGCGCTCGGCCGGGACCTCGCCGGCCGGAGCCGGCTCGGCGTCCCCGGCGTGGCGCTCCCGGTGCTGGTTGTGCGCCTGCTCGGCGGGGGTGACCCGCAGCACCTCCTCGAGGGTGGTGACGCCGGCGAGCGCCTTGGCCAGCCCGTCGGCGCGCATGCTGCGCATGCCCCCGGCGATCGCCTCGTCGCGCAGGGCGCTCTCGGGGGCGCGCGCGACCACCAGCTCGCGCAGGTTCCTGGTGACCGTCAGGACCTGGAACAGCCCGATGCGCCCCTGGTAGCCGGTCTGCGAGCAGCTCCCGCAGCCGGGGCCGCGGACCAGCTTGCTGGTGTCGACCGTGCTCGGGTCGAGCCCGAGCAGCTCGAGCGAGCGCGGGTTGGCCTCCACCGGCTCGGCGCAGCGCTGGCACGGCACCCGGGCCAGGCGCTGGGCCACCACCAGGGTGAGCGACGAGGTGATCAGGTAGGGCTCGACGCCCATGTCGAGCAGCCGGCCGACCGCCGACGGCGCGTCGTTGGTGTGCAGCGTCGACATGACCAGGTGCCCGGTCATCGAGGCCTGCATCGCGATCGAGGCGGTCTCCGGGTCGCGGATCTCGCCGACCATCACCACGTCGGGGTCCTGGCGCAGGATGGTGCGCAGCCCGCCGGCGAAGGTCAGCCCGGCACGCTCGTTGATCTGCGTCTGGTTGACCCCGGCGATCTCGCCCTCGACCGGGTCCTCCAGGGTGACCACGTTGATCGCCGGGTCGATGCGCAGGGCGAGGGCCGCGTACAGGGTCGAGGTCTTGCCCGACCCGGTCGGCCCGGTGATCAGCACCAGCCCCTGCGGCTCGTTGATCGCCCCCTCGAGCTTGGCCCGGTCGGTGTCGTCCAGGCCGACGTCGGCCAGCGACTTGGCCTTCTCGCCCTCCTTGCGCAGCAGCCGGATGACCACCGTCTCGCCGTGCATGGTCGGCATGCACGACACCCGGGTGTCGGCCTCCTGGCCCTCGTGGCGGATCTTGCCGCGGCCGTCCTGGGGCCTGCGGCGCTCGGCGATGTCCATCCCCGAGAGGATCTTGATGCGCGAGATCAGCGCGCCCTGGATCGCCTTGGGCACCACCGTGACCTCGCGCAGCAGGCCGTCGATGCGGAAGCGGACGCCGACGTCCCTGGGGCGCGGCTCGATGTGGACGTCGGAGGCACGGCTGTAGAGCGCCTCGCCCATGATCGCGTTGACCAGCTTGACCACGGGCGCGTCCTCGACCCCGACGCCACCTTCGCCCTCGTCCTCGCCGAGGTCCTCGAGGACCTCGATCCCCTGGACCTCCTTGAGGGCGCCGATGGCGCTGGCGGCCGCCTCGCCGGCCGCGCCGGACCCGCCGTAGTGCCGGTTGACCGCCTCGCGCAGGTCGGACGCGGTGGCCACGGTCGCCCGGATCTGGGCGATTCCGGTCGCCATGCGGATGTCGTCCATGGCCAGCACGTTGGTCGGGTCGCTCATCGCCACGGTGAGCACGTCGTGGGCGAGCGCGACCGGCACCACCTGCAGGCGCGTCGCGACGTGGCGGGGCAGCGCCCTGATGGCGGCCTCGGGGGTGGGCATGCTGGCCAGGTCGACGAAGGGCAGGCGCAGCTGGTCGGAGAGGGCGCGGGCGATCTCGATCTCGTCGGCGAAGCCCAGCTCGGTGATGACCTCGCCGAGCCGGCGCCGTTCGCCCTTGTCCTCCCGTTGCGCCCGCAGCGCCTGCTCGAGCTGGTCGCGGTTGATCACGCCGCCGTCGACCAGCACCTCGCCGAGCCGGCGCCTGGCCGGCGCACCCGCCGCGGGGCTGCCGTCCGGGCGTTCGCCCGCCCAGCGTTGCGCCGCGATCGCCACCGCCTCCCGTTTTCGTCGACTACGGGCTTGTATCGGCACCCCGGCCCGCATGTTGACCGCAGGCGGGTAGGGTGCTCGAGATGCGATGACGGCGAGGAGGCGCGATGAAGCTTGGACTGGCACTGCCGCACTACGACTTCTCGTTCCCGGACGGGCGGCCGGCGAGCTTCGAGGCGGTGGCCGGCTACGCCGAGCGGGCGGACCGCGACGGCTGGCACGAGCTGTGGGTCTCCGACCACTTCTGGCTGTCGCTGAGCCGCTACGGCGGCCCGGATGGCCGCCTTGGAACCCCCGAGTGCCTCACCCTGCTGGCCGCCCTGGCGCCGAGGACCACGCGGGCGCGGCTCGGCACCCTGGTCCTCGCGGCCGGCTTCCGGGCGCCGGCGCTGCTGGCCAAGATGGTCGCCACCATCGACCAGGTCAGTGGCGGGCGCCTCGACGTCGGGCTCGGAGCCGGCTGGAACGAGGCGGAGTTCACCGAGAACGGGCTCCCCTTCCCGCGGCCCGGCGAGCGGCTGGCGGTCCTCGAGGAGACCATCGGGGTGCTGCGGGGCCTGCTGGCGGAGCCGCCCGCGGCGTTCGCCGGCCGCCACTTCCGCACCGAGGCGGCGCCGCTGCTGCCCGGGCCGGTGCAGCGCCCGCGGCCGCCGCTGTGGGTCGGCGGTCGCGGCGACCGGCTGCTCGGGCTCGTCGCCCGCGCCGCCGACGGCTGGAACGTGGTCTGGACGGTCCCACCCGAGTACTACCAGCAGCGCCTCGAGGTGCTGCGGGCCGCCTGCGCCGCCGCCGACCGGCCGTTCGAGGAGGTGCGCCGCTCCGTCGGCCTCACCACCCTGATCGGCAGGGACGCCGACGACCTGGTGGCGCGCTGGCGGCGGCTGCAGGCGTGGCAGCCGGGCGGCGCCCTCCAAGGGGTCGAGCTGCGCCAGTGGGCCGAGGGCCGCCTGGTCGGCACGGCCGACGAGGTGGTCGCCCAGCTCCGCGACTGGGCAGGCAGGGGCGTCGAGCAGGTGATTTGCGCCTTCTCCGCGGCCCCGTTCGCGGTGTTCGAGGACGAGCAGCTCGACCTCGCCGCCGAGCTGGTCCTGCCCCAGCTCGCCGCCGGGGTCGCGTAGCCTGGCGGTATGGAGCAACCAAGCCCGAGCCCCGAGGACGCCTGCCTGAGGGTGCTGGCCGACGCCGGCGGCGAGGCGCTGC
>DASUZB010000279.1:0-13260 GCA_036377075.1 Actinomycetes bacterium
TTGCTGCTGGTGCTCGACGACCTCCACTGGGCCGACCTGCCGTCGCTGCGGCTGCTCGGCTTCGTGGCCAGCGGCCTTGGCAGGGTCCCGGCGCTGGTGCTGGCGACCTACCGGGACGGGGAGGTCCGCGCCGGCCACCCGCTCACCGAGACGCTCGCGCGCCTGGCGCGCGAATTGGCTGTCCAGCGCATCCTGCTCGGCGGCCTCACCGAGCCGCAGGTGGCGTCCCTGCTGGCGGGCGCGACCGGCGCGGCGGTGCCCGATCGGCTCAGCGCACGCCTGCACCGCCGCACCGGGGGGAACCCGTTCCTGCTCGGTGAGCTGGTTTGGCTGCTCGGCGTGGAGGGCGGGCTGGCCGAGGCGGCCGGCAGCGAGGTGCCCGCGACCGTCCGCGAGGTGGTCGGTGAGCGGCTCGCCCGGCTGCCCGGCGAGGCCGCGGAGGTGCTGACGGTCGCCGCGCTCGCCCCCGACGTGTTCGAGGTCGACACCCTGGCGGTGGTCACCGGCCTGCCCGGCGAGCGGGTGCTCGAGCTGGTCGAGGCCGCGCTCGCCGCCCGCGTGGTGGTCGAGCACCCGGAGCGCCGCGGTGGCTGGCGCTTCGCCCACGACCTGGTGCGCGAGGCGGTCTACGCCGGGATCTCCACCGCCCGCAGGGCGCGGCTGCACGCCGCCTACGCCGAGGCGCTCGAGGCCGTCCTCGGGGAGCGCACCGGCGGAGCCGCCGCCGAGCTGGCCCACCACTTCGGCCAGGCGGTGGCGCTGACGCCGCCGGGACGCGGGGGGTTCGGGGGGCTCCAGAGCGAGGCCGATCTCGCCGCCAAGGGGGTCGGCTACGCCCGGCTCGCCGCCGAGCAGGCCAGGCAGCTTGGCGAGGCGACCTGGATGGCGCGGGCGGCGCTCGGCTTCAACAGCGGCAACCTGTGGGCCTCGTGGCTGGACCTGTGGCAGCCCGACGAGCCGTCGGTGCGGCTGCTCGACGGGGCCAGGGCCGCGCTCGGCGAGGGCGACTCCTCCCTCAAGGCCAGCGTGCTCGCGCAGCTCGCGGTCAACTTCCACAGCGAGGACGAGCTCAGCACGCTGACCGAGCAGTCCCTCGGCATGGCCAGGCGGCTGCGCGACCCGCGCGCCCTGGCCGACGCGCTCACCGCCCAGCTGATCACCTGGCCGGTGGCCGGCACCGACGAGCGCCTCACCCACGCCGACGAGCTGGTCGCCAAGGCCGAGGCGGCGAGGCTGCCCGAGCAGGCGACGCTCGGCCGCCAGTACCGGGTGATCCTGCTGCTGCAGCGCGGTGACGCCGCCGCCGCGCGGGCGGAGCTGGCCGACTTCGCGCGCGCCGCCGAGGCGCTGCAGCAACCGCTGTTCCTGGTGCACCTGCGCTGGCTGCGCAGCATGTGGGCGCTGCTCGAAGGGCGCCTCGGCGAGGCCGAGCGGCTGGCGGGCGAGGCCTTCGAGCACCATCGCCGCGGCAACCCGGCGGGTGCCCTGCTCGCCCACACCGCCCAGCTCGCCTTCATCCGGCACGAGCAGGGGCGCATGGCGGAGCTGGAGCCGCAGGTGCGGCGCTTCGCCGCCGACCAGCCGCAGACCTACCTGTGGCAGGGCGCGCTGCTGCTGCTGCTCGCCTCCTCCGGCCGGGGCTCGCGCGCTGCAGCCAAGCCTCCCGCCGAGGCCACCGCCTTGCTCGAGCGGCTCGGCAACGCCGGGGTGCTCGGCTACGGCGACAACGGCCCCTTCCCGCTCACGCCCGACCAGGCGACGCCGGTGGCGCTCGCCGAGGCGGTCGCGCTGCTCGGCGACGGCGACGCCGCCGGCGTGCTCTACCGGAAGCTGGCGCCGTTCGCCGGACGGGTGGTGGTCACCAACACGGGCCTGCTGTTCCTCGGCGCCGTCGACCACTGGCTCGGCCGCCTCGCCGCCACCATGGGCCGGCCGGAGGCCCGCGGGCACCTCGAGGCCGCCCTGGTCACGCACGACCGCATGGGCGCCCGCGCGCTCCTCGCCCGCACCCGCCTGCACCTCGCCGAGCTGCTGCTCGACGGCGGCGCACCCGCCGAGCGGGAGCGCGCCGCGGCGCTGCTGGAGGCCTGCCTGGCCGACGCCGGGCCGCTCGGCATGGCCAAGGTCGCGGCACGCGCCCGCGGGGCGCAGGCATCCGGCGGTCTCGGCGAGCGCTTCGCGCCTGCCTGAGCCGCCCGGTTGGCACCGCCCCGTGGTGCCAAAGCGAACCTCAAGCGAACCTCAAGCAAACCGCAAGCGCGGTCCACCACCATGGCGCCGCCGGGAGGCAGGCCGATGGGCCGTGGTAGGGCGCCGCGTCCGCCACGGCCCTCGCCATGGCCCCCTGGCGTCGTCGTGCCCTGCCGTGGGGCAGAGTCGGAGGGGGTCTGGTGACGGCACGCGCCGCCACGCGCCTGCGCGCGCCCATGTGGCTCGCGCAGCTCGCGCTGCCGCTGCTCGGGCTGTGGCTGCTGCGCGCCAACCCACGCCTCGACGCCCGCTGGGAGCACCACGCCGGCCACTTCTGGATCGTGGTCACCACCGCGCTGGTGAGCCTCCTCCTCGGCGTCTGGGTCAGCGAGGCCGCCCGCCGCCGCGGCGACGCCCGGCTGCTGCTGGTCTCGCTCGCCTTCCTCAGCTCCGCCGGCTTCCTGCTGCTGCACGCGCTGGCCACCCCGGCGGTGCTGCTACCCTCCGGCAACACCGGCTTCACCATCGCGACCCCGTTCGGGCTGTTCCTCGGCGCCTGGTTCGCGTTCGCCTCGTCGGCCAACCTGACCCCCGCGGGGGCGGCCGCCATCCTGCGCCGTCAGTGGCTGCTGCGCGGCGGCCTCGCCCTGCTGCTGGCCGCCTGGGCGGCGCTGTCCCTGCTGGCGCTGCCGCCCTTCGACGCCCCCATGGCCGAGGACGCCAGCCACCAGCTGGTCCGCGGCCTCGCCGTGGTCGGCATCGCGCTGTACGCGCTCGCCGCCGTCCGCTACGCCAGGGTGCTCTTGAGCCGGCGGGTCAGGCTCGGCATCGTCACCTCCTACGTGCTGCTCGCCGAGGCCATGGCGGCGATCGCCTTCGCCCACAACTGGCACCTGACGTGGTGGGAGTGGCACCTGCTGATGACGGTGGCCTTCGCCGTGGTGGCCTGGAGCGCCCGCGGCGAGGCGCGCCGCGAGGGCACGCCGGACCACGTGTTCGACGGCCTCGCCCTCGACACCACCGTGGACCGCATCGACCAGCAGTACGAGGCCGCCGTCCGCACGCTGGTGGCGGAGATGCGCGGGCACCAGGCGGGCGAGCAGCCGGTCGCCGAGCTGGTCCGGCGCGTCGCCCGCCGCTACGACCTCGGCCGCGGGCAGGTCGGCGTGCTCGGGCGCGCGGCCGGGGAGATCGCCGACCTGCTCGCCGAGCAGGCCGCCGAGGCGGCCCGCCGCGAGCAGATGGAGCAGGAGATGCGCCTTGCCAACCTGATCCAGCAGCGCCTGCTCCCCGACGGGCTGCCGCCGGTGCCGGGCTGGCGGGTCGACACCTGGTACCGCCCGGCCAGGGACGTCGGCGGCGACTTCTACGACCTGATCAAGCTGCCCGAGGGCCAGGTCGGCATCGTGGTCGGCGACGTCAGCGGCAAGGGCGTGCCGGCCGCGCTGGTGATGGCGAGCACCCTCTCGCTGCTGCGGGCCGAGGCGCCGCGGCTGGTGGCGCCGTCGACGGTGCTGGCCCGGCTCAACCAGCTCCTGCTCGCCGAGACCCTGGCGACCATGTTCGTCACCTGCGTGTACGCCGTGCTGGACCCGACCACCGGCCGGCTGCGCTGGGCCAACGCCGGCCAGGACCTGCCGCTGCTGCGCCGCGGCGCCGAGGTGGCGCAGCTGCGCGCCACCGGGATGCCGCTCGGGCTGATGCCCGACATGCGCTACGAGGAGCAGGTCACCCTCGTCCCGCGCGGTGCCACCCTGCTGTTCCACTCCGACGGCATCACCGAGGCGCACGGCCCCGGCCGCGAGATGTTCGGCGACGACCGGATCGCCGCCCTCGCCGCCAGGCGGGTGGACGGCGAGGCGCTGATCCGCCTGCTCCTCGACGAGCTGCACCGCTTCACCGGGCCGGACTGGGAGCAGGAGGACGACATCACCCTGGTCGCCCTGGAGCGACCGGCGGCCGGCTCCGAGGCGGGCCGCCCGGCCCAGCCGGGACGGCTGGCCGAGGCGACCGCGGAAGCCCGCTCGACCCCGATCCGGCGGGATCGGCCGGCGACCGCGGGCGCCGAGGCCGCCAACCAGCAAGGACGCTAGTCCTTCAGATCTGCTTGCCCGGCGGCCGGCGCGGGTACAGCGCGGCCAGCTCGTCGAGGTCCTCCGGGGTCGGCTCCCAGAGCGCGGCGGTGACGTTCGCGCGCACCTGGTCGGGCCGGGTGGCGCCGGCGATCACGGAGGCGACCCCCGGCTGCGCGGCGAGGCCGCCGACGGCCACCTCGAGCAGGGTGAGGCCGCGCTGCACGGCGTACTTCTCCAGCGCCTCGAGCCGATCGAAGGTCTCGTCGTCTGGCGCGATGCCGCGCTCGGCGAGGCGGCTGCGCGTCGGTGGCGGCTCGCCACGCTTGTACTTCCCGGTGAGCAGACCGCTGGCCAGCGGGTAGAACGGCAGCACGCCGATGCCGTAGCGCCGGCAGGCGGGCACCACCTCCTCCTCCAGGTCGCGTTCCAGCAGGTTGTAGTGGTTCTGGGCGGAGACGAGCGGGGTGCGGTGCTGGCTGCGGGCGACCCAGTCCGCCTCCACGATCTGCCAGGCGGCGAAGTTGCAGGAGCCGACGTAGCGGACCTTGCCCTCGGCGACCAGCTCGTCGAGGGCGGCGAGGGTCTCCTCGACCGGCGTGCGGCGGTCGGGGGCGTGCTGCTGGTAGAGGTCGAGGTGGTCGAAGCCGAGCCGGCGCAGGCTGCCCTCGACCGCGCGGCGGATGTGGCGGCGGGAGGCGCGCGCCTCGTGGGGCGGGCCGCCCATGTCCATGCCGAATTTGGTGGCGACCACCACCTCGTCGCGGTGCTTGGCGAGCGCCTGGCCGAGCAGCGTCTCGGAGCCGCCGCGGTGACCGTAGACGTCGGCGGTGTCGAACAGGGTGATGCCGGCGTCGAGCGCCGCGGCGACCAGCGCCCGGGTCTGGGTGGCGTCGCAGCGCGAGCCGAAGTTGTTGCCTCCGAGGCCGACGACGGAGACGGTGAGGCCGGACCGTCCGAGCTGGCGATACCTCATATGGCGGCTGCCTTTCTGCGCGCTGCTGGCGCGCACGGACCTGCGCGACCGGATTGAGCGCCGCGCACCGGGGATGCCTGGGGTCCGACGGCCGCCTTGGCCAGACCGGCGTCCGGGGTGCGGGGGCACTGCGGTGGGCGGGAGGGCGACGACGCTGGAATCGCACACTCGGCCATAATTGGACTAATTGCCGAAAAATGAAAGAGGTGATTCCTTCGCTACGCCGTCAGTCGCGCTCGAGACCGAGCTGCGAGGCCAGGAAGCTCAAGGTGTCGACTGCCAGGTCGGCGGTGCGGCTGACCGAGCGGGCGCCGTGCCCCACCCGCACCTCGCGCCGCAGGATCACCGGCCGCTCCGAGGTGGTCGCCCACTGCAGGGCGGCGCAGAGCTTGCGGGCGTGCAGCGGGTCGACCCTGGTGTCGGACTCGAACACGCTGAACAGCACCGCTGGGTACTCGGTGCCCTTGGTGACGTGGTGGTACGGCGAGTAGGCGTAGAGCCAGCCGAACTCGGTCGGGTCGTCGGCGCGCCCGTACTCGTCGTTCCAGGTCTCGCCGAGGCCGAAGCGCTCGTAGCGGACCATGTCCAGCAGCGGCGCGCTGCACGCCACCGCCGCGAAGAGCCCCGGGTGCTGGGTGAGCGCGGCGCCCACCAGCAGGCCGCCGTTGGAGCCGCCGGCGACGCCGAGGTGCCCGGGTGATGTCCAGCCCAGCTCCACCAGGTGCCGGGCCGCGGCGGCGAAGTCGTCGAAGACGTTCTGCTTGTGCTCGCGCATCCCGGCGCGGTGCCAGGCCTCGCCCTCCTCGCTGCCGCCGCGCAGGTTGGCGATCGCGTAGACGCCGCCGCGCTCCACCCAGGCGAGGATGCTGGCGCTGTACTCCGGGGTGAGGGCGATGTTGAAGCCGCCGTAGCCGTACAGGACCGTCGGCCGCCCGCCGTCGGCCGCCAGGCCCTCGCGGTGCAGCACGAACATGCGCACCTCGGTGCCGTCGGCCGAGCGGTACGACTCCTGCCGGGCGACCACGCCCTTGGCCTCGACCCGCCCGGGCGCGTCCATCCACAGCTCGAGCGTGCCGGTGCCGACCGCGTAGCGGTACACGCGCGGCGGGGTGGTGAAGTCGGTCCAGCCGATCCAGGCCTCGTCGCCGCCCCCGGGCCGGGCGCTGAGGCCCCGCACCGAGCCGAGGCCGGGCAGCTCCACCTCGGCCCGGACGGCGCCGTCGGCCAGGTCGTGCACGGTCACCCGGCCGACCGCGTGCCTGGTCCCCGCGACCAGCAGCGCGTCGCCGGTGACGGCGAAGTCCTCGACCACCGTCTCGCCCTCGGGCACCAGGTCGCGCCAGCCGAGCGGCTCGGGGCGGGCGGGGTCGGCGACCACCACGCGGAAGCGGGCCGCGCCGAGGTTGGTGCGCAGGTACAGGCGGCCGTCGTGGGCGACGTGCCCGTAGGTGGTGGCGTCGAGGCCCTCCTGCACCGGGCGCAGCACCAGGTCGCCGGTCAGGTCGGCGACGTAGAGGTCGTTGCGCGGCGCGGTGCCGAGCGCGGCGCCGATCACCAGCCAGCGGCCGTCGCGGGAGATCTCGACCGAGTGGTACTCGGTCTTGTCGCGGCCCTCGCCGAAGATCAGCTCGTCGCGGTCGGGGTCGTCGCCGATCCGGTGCAGCCACAGGCGCCGGTGGAAGCGGTCCTCGCCCGGCGGGACGGCCTCGGCGGGCAGGCGGCGGCCGTAGCAGAAGCGCTCGCCGCCTGGCAGCCAGGCGAGCGGGCAGTAGCGCGTGCGGTCGATCGGCCCGTCGATCACCTCGCCGCTGGCCACGTCCATCACCGAGAGCGACGCCTCCTCGTCGCCGCCCTGGCTGAGCCAGTAGGCGAGCCGGTCGCCCTCGAGCGAGGGGACCCAGCCGTCGAGGGTGACGGTGTCGTCGTCGCTCAGCGTGCTCGGGTCGATCAGCACGCGCTCGGTGTCGCCCTCGCGCACCAGCAGGACGGCGTGCTCCTGGCCGGGGCCTCGGCGGGTGAAGAAGGCGCGCCGGCCGCGCACCTCCGGGACGCTGGCCAGCCCGGCGGCGAGCAGCTCGCCCAGGCGGGCGCGCAGGCGCTCGCGCCCCGGGAGCCCGTCGAGCAGGCGGCGCGCCAGCTCGTCCTGGGCCGCGCTCCAGGCCGCCGTGTCCGGCGAGTCGGGGTCCTCCAGCCAGCGGTAGGGGTCGGCGACCTCGGTGCCGTGGATCCGCTCGACCAGGTCGACGCGGCGGGCCTGGGGGTAGCTCATGGCCTCACTCTAGTGGAGGCGGTCCGCGCCGCGCCGAGCGTTCGAATTTGCCGTCGGCCCACGCTCGCTGGATACGATTGCGCCGACGACCCGATCCCCGCCTTCGTCGATCGCCCTGAGCTTCGGCGAACGCCCGTTGGGAGGTAAACGCGAGTGCCAGGCGACCAGGGGCGTGGCAGCCACCACGAGTCGGTCGCCTACATGCTGACCCCGGAGTTCGCGGAGGTCCGCGAGCTGTTCGAGGCGGAGCCGGAGATCGGCGGGGCCTACTTCCGCCCGCTCGAGCCGGGCGTGCGCGTGGTGGACCTGCACCCCGGCTCCCCCAAGCCGCGCATCCCGGTCGAGCCGGGGTCGCTGATCAAGCGCGGCACCACCGCCGCGCAGGTCGCCCCCACCATCCCCGAGCGCGTCGAGTACCTGCGCCGCACCCGCGAGGAGCAGGCCAAGCCGTCGCGGGAGCACCGCTTCGAGGCGCGGCTGATCCGCCACGCCCTGGCCACCGCGCTGCGGCTGCCCAGGCCCTTCCCGGCGGAGCTGCGCTTCCTCTACAGCCAGTGGCGCATCGACCAGCAGGGCGGCAAGAAGCGGCAGGACTTCGCCGACCTGGTCGCGGTCGACATCGAGCGCGAGCGGCTGGTGGTGGTGGAGCTCAAGGTGGGGCCGTCGCAGTCGGCGGCGGCCCAGGTGAGCGCGCAGGCGGACCACTTCAGGAAGCACGCGGACGCGCTGCTGCCGCTGTTCGGCGAGGTCGCCACCATGATGGGCGAGCTGTACGGCTGCTACGACGTGCTGCGGCTCGAGCTCGACCGCGAGCGGGTCGACGCGCTGGTCGTCAGTGAGGCGAACGGCGGCGAGGTCACCGTCGCCGAGGTGACCGCCGACGCCGCCGTGGCGTCCTGACTCCCCATCCGTTCGGTCGTGGTGGCCAACGGAGCCGGACGCGGCCCGTGGCCTCGGCGTCGCGTCCGCGCACCACCCGTAGGGGGGTGGCGGCACCGCCGGCGGGCCCGGCACCTCGGGGGGCGGCGGGACCTCCGGCGGCTCGGGGACGTCGGGGGCGTCGGGCACGTCAGGTGGTGCCGGTACCTCGGGTGGCGCCGGCACCACCGGTGGCCCCACAGCCGCTCGCCGTGCGTTACCGACCTTCGCGGTCTCCCGGCCTGGGCCCTTCGACGGTGACGTCCTCGCCGCCGGCGGGCTCGCGCAGGTGGCGGCCGCCGCCCGCGTCGCCGGGGCGCTCGGCGGTGGCCACGCCACCACGGGCATCCCCGGCCGCCGTCCCGCCGGAGACGCTCCTCGCCGCCACGGCCTCGCGCGCGCGCTCGTTGCGCGACCTGGCCAGCGGCTCATCCGCCGGAACCGCCTCGGGCGCGGCCGGCTCGCGCTCGCTCAGGGCCGCGGCCGCCCTGCGGGTCAGCTTGCTGTGCCAGCGCTCGCCCATCTTGCCGCCGAGCACCGCGCCGACCAGCATGGCGAGCAGGGATCCGAGGCCGGCCAGGGAGCTGACCTGGGTCCAGCTGTCGAAGTTGGTCGGGATGCCCGCGTCGCGCAGGCTGGCGGCGACCTGGTCGCTGCCTTCGCGGATCGTCAGCAGCGCGCCGAGCGCCGCGAGCAGCAGCACCGCGAGCACGAACACCGCCAAGCCGTTGAGCAGCCCGGCGCGGCGGGCCATGCGACCGGCCACGTAGCCGCCGAACAGGTACGAGATGAGCGTCGCCGCCACGATCACGGCCCCGCTGGCAAGGCTGAGCTTGGCCAGGTCGTCGACGCTGAAGTCGTTCACCCCGGTCGCCTTGGCGACCCCGTAGGCCGCCGCGAGCAGCACGGCCCCCCCGCCGTAGGCGACCAGCACCCCGGCGAGCACGCTGGCGAACGAGAACCTGCCGAAGCCGGCCCCGCGGGCCAGTGCGGCGCGGTCCCGTCCGGTCTCGGTCAGGTCCCGTTTGCGCATGACGCTCTCCTGTCGGGCAGACGATGCCTGCTGGTGGGCGGAGCGTTCATCGCGCTCCGGCCACGCCACGTGGCTAGTCTGCCCGCCGATTGGGCCGTCTAAGCGGATCCGGGTGCGCTGCTGGTCAGCGGCGCGCCGGGGCGGGGCGGACCGCGCCGGCGAAGTCGTTGCGCCAGACGGAGGCGGTGCGGACCACGTCGCCGGTGTGGGGGGCGTGCACCATCAGGCCCTTGCCGACGTACATGCCGACGTGGTGGATGGTGGCCGGGTTGCCCGGGTCGGTGGCGAAGAACACCAGGTCGCCGGGGAGCAGCGCGTGCATCGCGACGCTCCGGCCGGCCTGCGCCAGCGCCGCGTACTGGGTACGCGAGGTGCGCGGGATCGGCACATTGGCCAGCCCGTAGGCGAAGCTCATCAGGCCGGAGCAGTCGAACTCGTTGGGGCCGGTCGCCCCCCAGCGGTAGGGGGCGCCGAGCTGGGCGAGGGCGACCTGCACGGCCTTGCGCGCCGCCCCGTCGGCCGCGGTCAGCCCGGCGACGCCCTGCGCGCCGGCCATCCAGCGGTCGAAGGCGAGCCGCCGGTTGGCCTCCTCGCGCTGCTCCGCGGCCGCGATCAGCCGCTTCATGCGCCGGTCCATGGTGCGCAGCTCGCGCCCGAGCCGGTCGGCGAGGGCCTGCGCCTCGGCCTGCTTGGCGGCGAGCGTCTGGGCCATGCCGGCCTGCTCGACCAGGCGCGTGGAGAGCTGGGCGCGCACCGCGTCGGCCTTGGTCTTGGCCGCCTTCACGCGCTCGACCAGGGCGACGTCGGACTGCAGCACCGCCTGCTGCAGCGGTAGGCGGCGCAGCAGCTCGGCAGGGTCGTCCGCGGTGACCAGGGCGGACAGGTACGAGGAGGCGGGTCCGCCGATGTAGCTGGCACGGACGCGCGCGTCGAGCTTGGCGCGGGCGTCGGCCAGCTCGCGGTCGGCGGCGGCCTGGCGGCGCTGCAGCTTGGATGCCTGCGCGAGCAGGTCGACGCCGCCGGCGTAGGCCTCCTTGAGCTCCTCGGCGAGCTGCTCGAGGCGGAGCTGCTCGCCGTCCAGGCGGGCGCGGGTGGCGGCAGCCTGCTCCCGCATCTTGGCCAGGTTCGCCGCCCGCTGCGGCGCCGCGATCGACGCCGCCGGCACGGCGACCAGGCCACAGGCGAGCGCGAGCACCAGCGCGCGGACGGCGACCCGGTCCAGCCGGACGCGGCCGAGCAGGCGGCCGGCGAGCACGGGCAGGCGGCGCGCCTGCCGCGTCCCGGGCACGCGCTGGTGGCCCGTCGGGGTCGGGTCCGGTCCTCCGGTCACCGCGCTCAGCCTCCCTCGCGTCGGCGTGCTCACGCTTCACGGGATGGTTCGTCGCAACCGGCCGAACGGATTGGGGCGACTTCGGTCCTCGGGTGTATCGGCAGAACTACGTAGAGGTCGCCCGACCCACGACCGAACCGCGCGGGCGTCCGCACCGAACCACCCGTGATGGCGCACCCGTCGCGCGCCGATCGAGGAGGGATGCCGTCGTGAGGCGAGGAACCACCCGTCTGCTGGCCGTCGCCGCGCTGGTCGTGGCCGCGCTGGCGCTGCCACCGGGCGGGCCGGGACGCTGCGGCGCGCTAGCACTGGGAGCGGCGGCGCCCGGCAAGGCCATGATCCGCATCGCGCACTTCTCGCCCGATGCCGCCTACGTCGACGTCTACGTCGTCAGCCTCAACCGCAACCAGCTGTTCCCCAACGTCTTCTACAAGAACGTCTCCGCGTACTGGCAGGTCAACGCGGGCCCCTTCACCTACGAGGTGCGCGCCGCCGGCGCGTCGCCCAGCTCCAAGCCGGCCATCAAGCTGACCGGACGGCTGCAGGCCGGCCACGCCTACACGGTGGCCGCGGTCGGCCCCAAGACCGACCTGCGTGCCGTGCTGCTCAGCGACGACATGGGCGCCACCGAGGTGGGGCGCGCCCGGGTGCGCTTCCTCGACGCGGCGCTCGACCTGCCGAAGGTCGACGTGGCCGTCGACGGGCGGGTGCTCACGCGCAAGCTCTCGTTCGCCGCTCCCAGCACCTACCGGGCGCTGCCGGTCGGCAAGCTGCGGGTCGAGGCGCGGCGCTCGGGCGGCGGCGGGGTGCTGCTGCGCGACAGCCTGCGGGTGCGCGCCGGCACGGTGTCCTCGGCGGTGCTGCTCGGCGGCGGTGGCCAGCCGCGCGAGGTGTTCGCCTTCTCCGACGCCACCGGCGTGGCCAGGATGCCCGCCGGCGGCATCAAGACCGGGGCGGGTGGCGCCGCCCGAGCGGAGGGCCCGCGCCCCTCCCTCCTGCTCCTGGCCGTAGGATTGCTCGCCCTCGGCGGGTTCGTCACAGCGAGCCGCCACGCTGTCAGCCCAGCGCGCCACCCCGCGCGCGGCCACCGGCGCTGAGGCGACTCCCGGCCATGCGACGCCACCGCCCCCTGATCCATCCGGGGGGGAGCCCGAGACAGCTCCCCCCCGGACCCCCCCATCGGGTACTGCGGCGGGATCCCTGTTTGGGCTCCAGGCGGCTACGACGTGACCGTGCAGGGCTACGTTGCGGGGCCTCCGCTCTGCTGACCCTCGCCCTGGCCGCGCTGCTCGCCGGCTGCGGCGGCAACGCTGCGGGTGCGGGCGCCACCGGACCGGCGCCCGTGCCGGCGGCATCCGCCGACCTGCCCGTGCCGCGCTCGGGCGGCACCCGCATGCTGACGCCATCGGCGAGGCCGGCTCCGGCGCCGAAGCCGTCCGGCTTCGAGGTCGCCTCGCTGCCGTCGGCCGTGCGCGTCCCTGGCCCGACGGCGCCGGCGGTGCGGCTCTCGATCCCCGCGATCGGGGTCGCCACGCCGCTCGACCGGCTCGGCCTCGCCGCCGACGGCGGCATGGAGGTTCCCGGCGACTTCGCGCGCGCCGGCTGGTTCTCCGCCGGCACCGTGCCCGGCCAGCAGGGCCCGGCCGTGATCGCCGGGCACGTCGACTCCAAGACCGGCCCGGCCGTCTTCTACCGGCTGCGCGAGCTGAAGCCGGGCGACCGGGTCGAGGTCGAGCGGGCCGACGGCGTCCGCCTGCGCTTCGCGGTCGACGGGCACGCCCAGTACCACAAGGCCAGCCTCCCGACCGGGGCGGTGTTCGGCCCCGTGCCCGTGCCGGCCCTGCGCCTGGTCACGTGCGGCGGCAGCTTCGACCGCTCGCACGGCAGCTACCGCGACAACCTGGTGGTCTTCGCCCACCTGGTCGGCGCCGCCCGCTAGGCCCCGTCCGGGGTGCGGGTCTGCGACGGGACCCGCGCCCCGGACGGTTCCCCTCGTCCCGCCGGGGGCGAACGCTCGGCCCAGCTGGCCACCCACCACTTCGGCTCCGGCCTCGCTCTTGAGCCCCCGGACCCCCGTGTTACCGTCAGTTCGAGGCCTGGCGACCGACGGAGGGACGACTGTGGGCAGCGAGCCGGCGCCGCTGTGGCGTCCGTCCAGGGAGCGGATCCTGCGCTCCAACCTGGTCCGCTACGAGCACTGGCTGATGGAGCACCGCGGGCTCGACTTCCACACCTACGACGACCTGTGGCGCTGGTCGGTGACCGAGCTGGACGCCTTCTGGAGCTCGATCTGGGAGTTCTTCGGCGTGGCGCCCGGCGCGGCGCCGGCCCCGGCGCTGGCCGAGCGGCGCATGCCCGGCGCCCGCTGGTTCCCCGGGGCGGAGCTGAACTACGCCGAGGCGGCGCTGCGCCGCCGCGACCAGCACCCCGCGCTGGTCTACGGCGGCGAGGACGGCACCACCGGCACGGTCA